>NZ_CP072913.1:0-300000 GCF_017968885.1 Pseudomonas sp. Tri1
GTGGAGCTTTTGCGCGAAGAGCTGCCTGCCCAACAATTCAACACTTGGATCCGTCCACTACAGGTCGAAGCCGAAGGCGACGAGTTGCGTGTCTAT
This sequence comes from Pseudomonas sp. Tri1, assembly GCF_017968885.1. Taxonomy (NCBI): domain Bacteria; kingdom Pseudomonadati; phylum Pseudomonadota; class Gammaproteobacteria; order Pseudomonadales; family Pseudomonadaceae; genus Pseudomonas; species Pseudomonas sp. Tri1. The sequence goes on from NZ_CP072913.1 coordinate 97, forward strand.
GCACCGAACCGTTTCGTTCTCGACTGGGTCAACGAAAAGTACCTGGGTCGGGTCATGGAACTGCTCGACGAGCATGGCAACGGCATGGCGCCCGCGTTGTCCTTATTAATAGGCAGCAAACGCAGTTCGGCTCCACGGGCCGCGCCCAATGCGCCGCTGGCTGCCGCCGCGTCACAGGCCCAGCAGGTTGCCTCGGCGCCGGTTAACAACCATGTCGCGCCAGCGCCGGCGCCCGCCCCGAGCAAACGTAATGCGCAAAAAGTGGCCGAGGTCAGCGAAGAACCGTCCCGGGACAGCTTCGACCCCATGGCCGGGGCCAGCTCCCAGCAGGCCCCGGTGCGCGCCGAACAGCGTACGGTTCAGGTCGAGGGTGCGCTCAAGCACACCAGTTACCTGAACCGGACCTTTACCTTCGAGAATTTCGTCGAAGGCAAGTCCAACCAGTTGGCCCGGGCGGCAGCCTGGCAGGTCGCGGATAACCCCAAGCATGGTTATAACCCGCTCTTCCTTTATGGCGGCGTGGGCCTGGGTAAAACCCACTTGATGCACGCTGTGGGTAACCACCTATTAAAGAAAAACCCGAATGCCAAGGTCGTGTACCTGCATTCCGAGCGTTTCGTGGCCGACATGGTCAAGGCGCTGCAACTGAACGCGATCAACGAGTTCAAGCGTTTCTACCGTTCGGTGGACGCCTTGCTGATCGATGACATTCAATTCTTCGCTCGCAAGGAGCGTTCCCAGGAAGAGTTTTTCCACACCTTCAACGCATTGCTGGAAGGCGGGCAGCAGGTCATTCTCACCAGCGACCGCTACCCGAAAGAAATTGAAGGCCTGGAAGAACGTCTCAAGTCACGTTTCGGCTGGGGCCTGACGGTGGCCGTCGAGCCCCCGGAGCTGGAAACCCGGGTCGCGATCCTGATGAAGAAGGCCGACCAGGCCAAGGTCGAGTTGCCTCACGACGCGGCGTTTTTCATTGCCCAGCGTATCCGCTCCAACGTGCGCGAGCTCGAAGGCGCCCTCAAGCGGGTGATCGCTCACTCGCACTTCATGGGCCGCGACATCACCATCGAGCTGATTCGCGAATCGTTGAAGGATCTTCTGGCGCTCCAGGACAAGCTGGTATCTGTGGATAACATTCAGCGCACCGTTGCTGAATACTACAAAATCAAGATTTCCGATCTGCTGTCCAAACGTCGTTCGCGCTCGGTGGCACGTCCGCGCCAGGTGGCCATGGCCCTGTCCAAGGAACTGACCAACCACAGCCTGCCGGAAATCGGCGATGTGTTTGGCGGGCGCGATCACACCACCGTGTTGCACGCCTGCCGCAAGATCAATGAACTTAAGGAATCCGACGCGGACATCCGCGAGGACTACAAGAACCTGCTGCGTACACTGACCACTTGATGACCACCAGCGCAGCTTATTAAGGCAAGGGACTAGACCATGCATTTCACCATTCAACGCGAAGCCCTGTTGAAACCCCTGCAACTGGTCGCAGGCGTCGTCGAACGCCGCCAGACCTTGCCGGTACTTTCCAACGTGCTGCTGGTTGTCGAAGGCCAGCAATTGTCGCTGACCGGTACCGACCTGGAAGTCGAGCTGGTCGGTCGTGTGCAACTTGAAGAGCCGGCCGATCCGGGTTCCATTACCGTGCCGGCGCGCAAGCTGATGGACATCTGCAAAAGCCTGCCCAACGACGCGCTGATCGACATCAAGGTCGATGAGCAGAAGCTCGTGGTCAAGGCCGGCCGCAGCCGTTTCACCTTGTCTACCCTGCCTGCCAACGATTTCCCGACGGTAGAAGAAGGCCCGGGTTCGCTGACCTGCAGCCTCGAGCAAAGCAAACTGCGCCGTTTGATCGAGCGCACCAGTTTCGCCATGGCTCAGCAGGATGTGCGTTATTACCTCAACGGCATGCTCCTGGAAGTGTCTGCCGGCATCATTCGCGCTGTTGCAACCGACGGTCACCGTCTGGCGATGTGCTCGATGCAGGCCGATATCGGTCAACCGGATCGCCATCAGGTGATCGTGCCGCGCAAAGGCATCCTGGAGTTGGCCCGCCTGCTGACCGAACCGGACGGTAACGTCAGCATCGTGCTGGGCCAGCATCACATCCGCGCCACCACCGGTGAGTTCACCTTCACTTCGAAACTGGTGGATGGCAAATTCCCTGATTACGAGCGTGTGCTGCCTAAAGGCGGCGACAAACTGGTATTGGGCGACCGTCAGGCGCTGCGCGAAGCGTTCAGCCGGACCGCGATCCTGTCCAACGAGAAGTACCGTGGTATCCGCCTGCAACTGGCCAATGGTCAGCTGAAAATCCAGGCGAACAACCCGGAGCAAGAAGAAGCGGAAGAAGAAGTGGGCGTTGAATACAACGGCGGCTCCCTGGAAATCGGCTTCAACGTCAGCTACTTGCTCGACGTGTTGGGCGTGATGACCACTGAGCAAGTGCGTCTGATCCTGTCTGACTCCAACAGCAGTGCGCTGGTGCAGGAGTCCGATAACGACGATTCGGCTTACGTTGTCATGCCGATGCGTCTGTAATCATGCTCAGCAGAAGCTAGATGTCCTTAAGTCGCGTCTCGGTCACCGCGGTGCGCAATCTGCACCCGGTGACCTTCTCCCCTTCCCCCCGCATAAATATCCTTTACGGCGCCAACGGCAGCGGCAAAACCAGCGTCCTGGAAGCCGTTCATTTGTTGGGGCTTGCCCGTTCGTTCCGCAGCAGCCGTCTGTTGCCGGTCATCCAGTACGATCAACTGGCCTGTACGGTGTTCGGGCAGGTGGAACTGGCAGAAGGCGGCCATAGCGCGCTGGGGATATCGCGGGACCGGCAAGGCGAGTTCCAGATCCGCATCGATGGGCAGAACGCTCGGAGCGCGGCACAGTTGGCCGAGATCCTGCCATTGCAGTTGATCAACCCGGATAGCTTCCGCTTGCTAGAGGGCGCACCGAAGATTCGCCGGCAATTTCTCGACTGGGGCGTGTTCCACGTGGAACCGCGCTTCATGACCACTTGGCAACGCCTGCAGAAGGCGCTGCGCCAGAGAAACTCTTGGCTGCGACATGGTACACTTGACGCCGTTTCGCAAGCGGTTTGGGACAGGGAACTGTGCCAGGCCAGCGCTGAAATTGATGAATACCGCCGCGCTTACATCAAAGCCTTGAAACCGGTCTTCGAGCAGACCTTGAGCGAGCTGGTTGAGCTCGAGGGCCTGACGCTCAGCTATTACCGAGGCTGGGACAAAGACCGGGAATTGAGCACCGTACTGGCTGGCTCGCTGCAGCGGGACCAGCAGATGGGCCATACCCAGGCCGGACCACAACGTGCTGACTTGCGTCTCAGATTGGGCGCACATAACGCCGCGGACATCTTGTCCCGGGGGCAGCAGAAGTTGGTGGTGTGTGCCTTGCGTATCGCCCAGGGGCACCTGGTCAGCCAGGCCCGCCGCGGGCAGTGTATTTATCTGGTGGATGACTTGCCGTCCGAGCTGGACGAAGCCCACCGCCGCGCGCTATGCCGCTTGCTGGAAGACTTACGCTGCCAGGTTTTCATCACCTGTGTAGACCACGAATTATTGAGGGAAGGCTGGCAGACGGAAACGCCAGTCGCCCTGTTCCACGTGGAACAGGGCCGTATCACCCAGACCCACGACCATCGGGAGTGAAGGCATTGAGCGAAGAAAATACGTACGACTCAACGAGCATTAAAGTGCTGAAAGGCCTGGATGCCGTACGCAAACGTCCCGGTATGTACATTGGTGACACCGACGATGGCAGCGGCCTGCACCACATGGTGTTCGAGGTGGTCGACAACTCCATCGACGAAGCCCTCGCTGGCCATTGCGACGACATCAGCATCATCATCCACCCGGATGAGTCCATCACCGTTCGCGACAACGGCCGTGGCATCCCGGTAGACGTACACAAAGAGGAAGGCGTTTCCGCCGCTGAGGTCATCATGACCGTCCTCCATGCTGGCGGTAAGTTCGACGATAACTCCTACAAGGTATCCGGCGGCCTGCACGGCGTAGGTGTGTCGGTGGTGAACGCGCTGTCCGAACAGCTCGTTCTCACGGTTCGCCGCAGTGGCAAGATCTGGGAACAGACCTACATTCACGGCGTGCCCCAGGCACCGATGGCGATCGTTGGCGACAGCGAAAGCACCGGCACCCAGATCCACTTCAAGGCTTCCAGCGAAACCTTCAAGAACATCCACTTCAGCTGGGACATCCTGGCCAAGCGGATTCGTGAGCTGTCCTTCCTGAACTCCGGTGTCGGCATCGTCCTCAAAGACGAGCGCAGCGGCAAGGAAGAGCTGTTCAAGTACGAAGGTGGCCTGCGTGCGTTCGTTGAGTACCTGAACACCAACAAGACCCCGGTCAACCAGGTGTTCCACTTCAACGTCCAGCGTGAAGACGGTATCGGCGTGGAAATCGCTCTGCAGTGGAACGACAGCTTCAACGAGAACCTGCTGTGCTTCACCAATAACATTCCGCAGCGCGATGGCGGTACTCACCTGGTGGGTTTCCGTTCGGCGCTGACCCGTAACCTGAACAACTACATCGAACAGGAAGGCCTGGCGAAGAAGCACAAAGTCGCCACCACCGGTGATGATGCCCGTGAAGGCCTGACCGCGATTATCTCGGTGAAGGTGCCGGATCCGAAGTTCAGCTCCCAGACCAAAGACAAGCTGGTCTCTTCCGAAGTGAAGACCGCGGTCGAGCAGGAAATGGGCAAGTACTTCTCCGACTTCCTGTTGGAAAACCCGAACGAAGCCAAGCTGGTCGTCGGCAAGATGATCGACGCCGCTCGTGCCCGTGAAGCGGCGCGCAAGGCCCGTGAGATGACCCGCCGCAAAGGCGCGCTGGACATCGCCGGCCTGCCGGGCAAACTGGCCGACTGCCAGGAAAAGGACCCTGCCCTGTCCGAACTGTACCTGGTGGAAGGTGACTCTGCTGGCGGTTCCGCCAAGCAGGGACGCAACCGCCGTACCCAGGCCATCCTGCCGCTCAAGGGTAAGATCCTGAACGTCGAGAAGGCGCGCTTCGACAAGATGATCTCTTCGCAGGAGGTCGGCACGCTGATCACTGCGCTGGGCTGTGGCATCGGCCGCGAAGAGTACAACATCGACAAGCTGCGTTATCACAACATCATCATCATGACCGATGCTGACGTCGACGGTTCGCACATCCGCACCCTGCTGCTGACGTTCTTCTTCCGTCAGTTGCCGGAGCTGATCGAGCGTGGCTACATCTATATCGCCCAGCCGCCGCTGTACAAGGTCAAGAAAGGCAAGCAAGAGCAATACATCAAAGACGACGACGCCATGGAAGAGTACATGACGCAGTCGGCCCTGGAAGATGCGAGCCTGCACCTGAACGAAGAAGCCCCTGGCATCTCCGGCGAAGCCCTTGAGCGCCTGGTCAACGATTTCCGCCTGGTGATGAAGACCCTCAAGCGCCTGTCGCGCCTGTACCCGCAGGAACTGACCGAGCACTTCATCTACCTGCCGGCCGTCAGCCTGGAGCAATTGTCCGATCACGCTGCGATGCAGGATTGGCTGGCCCAGTACGAAGTTCGCCTGCGCACTGTCGAGAAGTCCGGCCTGGTCTATAAAGCCAGCCTGCGCGAAGACCGTGAACGTAACGTCTGGCTGCCAGAGGTCGAACTGATCTCCCATGGCCTGTCGAACTACGTCACCTTCAACCGCGACTTCTTCGGCAGCAACGACTACAAGACCGTCGTCTCCCTTGGCGCGCAATTGAGCACGCTGCTGGACGAAGGCGCTTACATCCAGCGTGGCGAGCGCAAGAAAGCCGTAACCGAGTTCAAGGAAGCCCTTGAATGGCTGATGGCCGAAAGCACCAAGCGCCATACCATCCAGCGCTATAAAGGTCTGGGTGAAATGAACCCGGATCAGCTGTGGGAAACCACCATGGACCCAAGCTCGCGCCGGATGCTGAAAGTCACCATCGAAGACGCCATTGGCGCGGACCAGATCTTCAACACCCTGATGGGTGATGCGGTCGAGCCTCGTCGTGACTTCATCGAGAGCAATGCGTTGGCGGTGTCTAACCTGGATTTCTGATCCAGCCACCCTGCCCCAACGAAAAAGGCCAACGCATATGCGTTGGCCTTTTTTTATATGTGTAAAAAATCAGCAACGTTCTCTGTCAGACCTGTTGCTCAAAAAAACGGGTAACCCAGTAACACTTCTAGCAAAAGCTTTTAACCTCAATGAGTTGGGAAATGGATAAAACCCCCGGGAAACGGGGGGCAGAGAAACCCTGGCGCAGAACTTGCGTGTTAAATAACTTACACATCGTTTTTTTAAATTTACAGAAAACGATGGGACGAGGTGGTACGAATAAATCCAAATACCAAGGGTAGTCTCAATGAGCGGTACGCAAACTTCCAATCATCTGGAGCAAGGGCTTAAGCCCCGTCATGTGACGATGCTCTCCATCGCCGGCGTGATTGGCGCCGGCCTGTTCGTCGGCTCCGGCCACGCTATCGCCGCAGCCGGTCCGGCCGTGCTGCTGGCTTACGCCGCCGCCGGTGCCTTGGTGGTATTGGTGATGCGGATGCTGGGCGAAATGGCGGTGGCGTCGCCGGACACTGGCTCCTTCTCGACCTACGCCGACCGTGCGATCGGTCATTGGGCCGGTTTCACCATCGGCTGGCTCTACTGGTGGTTCTGGGTCTTGGTCATTCCGCTGGAGGCCAACGCCGCCGCGACCATCCTGCATGCCTGGTTCCCGAACGTGGCCATCTGGGCCTTCACCCTGGTCATCACCCTGCTGCTGACGGTCACCAACCTGTTCAGCGTGAAAAATTACGGGGAGTTTGAGTTCTGGTTCGCCCTGGTCAAGGTTGTAGCGATCATTGGCTTCATTGGTCTTGGCGTGATGGCGATCTTCGGCTTGCTACCCACCAGCCAGGTCAGTGGTGTTTCGCATCTGTTCGACACGCAAGGCTTCCTGCCAAACGGCATGGGCGCGGTGCTGGGGGCAATCCTGACCACCATGTTCTCGTTCATGGGTACTGAGATCGTCACCATCGCCGCCGCTGAATCGAAGAACCCTGGCCAGCAGATATCCAAGGCGACCAACTCGGTGATCTGGCGAATTGGCTTGTTCTATCTCGTCTCCATCTTCATCGTCGTTGCCTTGGTGCCCTGGAATGACCCGCTGCTCGCCAGCGTAGGTTCTTACCAGACTGTGTTGGAGCGCATGGGTATTCCCAATGCCAAGCTGATCGTCGACATTGTCGTCCTGGTGGCGGTCACCAGTTGCCTCAACTCAGCGCTTTATACGGCCTCGCGCATGATGTTCTCGTTGGGCAAGCGCGGTGATGCACCGGCCGTTTCCCAGCGCACCAACAAGAGCGGCACACCTTACTGGGCGGTGATGCTCTCGACTGGGGCCGCCTTCCTCGCTGTGTTCGCCAACTATGTGGCCCCAGCCGCGGTTTTCGAGTTTCTGCTGGCCAGCTCTGGCGCCATCGCACTGTTGGTATACCTGGTCATTGCGATTTCGCAACTGCGTATGCGCAAACAGCGCATGGCTCGCGGTGAAAACGTCGCCTTCAGTATGTGGTTGTTTCCGGGCCTGACCTACGCGGTGATCGTATTCATCGTCGGCGCCCTGACCATCATGCTGTTCCAGGAGGCCCATCGGGTGGAGATCCTCGCGACGGGTCTGTTGAGTGTGTTGGTGGTGGTATCCGGTGTGCTGATACAGCGTCGTCGGATCGCAAAAGCAGGAAGCTTGGTGCCGACGATCGGGTGATATCCATCGTGGCGGGGGGATGAATTCCCTCGCCACGATGCATCCATACTTATCGGTTTTCTAACTTGCCACCGACGCCTCACTCCCTGCCGCTACACTCTCCAACCGATACCCATACCCATAAATGGTCAGCAACTGCCAACCTCGGTCCGCCGTCAGCCCGAGCTTGTTGCGCAGGCGATAGATATGGGTGTCGAGCGGACGGGACGAGGTCATTTCCTCGTGGGTCCAGAAGCGCTCGTAGAAGTACTCCCGGGACAGTGGGCGGCCCAGGTTGGCGAACAGGCAGCGGGCCAGGCGGTATTCCCGTTCGGTCAGGCTGATGGGGATACCGGCGCGAGTGACCGTCAGCTCAGCGTCGTCGAACTCCAGATCGTTGAACACCAGCACATCGCTGGCCGGGGTCCGTTGCAGGTTGTGGCGACGTAGCACGGCGGTGACCCGGGCCTTGAGTTCGTTGGGCCGGAAGGGTTTGCTTACATAATCGTCGGCACCAGCGTTGAGGGCCTGGACGATGTCGTGCTCGCCGTCGCGACTGGTGAGCATGATGGCGGCCGGTGGCGAGTCCATATGCTCGCGTGTCCAGCGCAGCAGCGACAAGCCACTGATATCGGGCAGTTGCCAGTCGAGGACCAACAGATCGAAGGTTTCCCGGCGCAGTTGCCGCAACAGGTCTTCGCCGCGTTCAAAGCTGTGCAGGGTCCAGGCTTGCTCGCCCTTGCCGGGGATTTGTTGCAGTGTCTGTTCCACCCGGCGCAGTTCGGCCGGTTCGTCATCCAATATGGCGACACGCATGGGACGCGATTCCTTGATCTCGGAAGTAACGGACATCTCAGGTGGCCATGCAGTGCAATGCCCCCTGTCGCTGGTTGCGACAATACCGGCTCGCAGTGCAGAGGGAAAGGCAGCAGCACGCCAACCAGCGAGTCCGTTATAGTCTTGGGCTTTGCGCCCGGCGGTTTGACGCATAACCCATGAAAAAGATCCCCGCTTCCAATCTTCAGTCAGAGTGCTTATGAGCAACCAGCGTCGCCGTGAAAGCCGTGAACCGACCCAGGTCCAGCGATTGTTTCGACAATTGGTGCGGGAATGGTTGTGGATAAGTCTTTTGCTGTTACCGCTCACTGCCCTGCTCTCGTTCAGCGCCCAGATGACTGCCAACGGCCCAGGCGCTGCGTTGTTGTCGGTGTGCCTGGTGGCTTGCGTGCTGGGGCTGCTGTTGCTGCGTCCGCGCCTGGCGTTATGGACGACGGTGGGCGGCATGAGCCTGGCACTGTTGCTCAGCGCGGTGCTGGGCGCGCGGGGCTGGTGGTGGTCGCCGATGGCCAGTGTCTTGGGCATGCTGTTTGGCTACCTGATCTGGAACTGGCGACGGCTGAGTGTGGTGTTGGCCTATTTCGGCTGGGAGTTGGCACGTTTGGATTCTGAGCCGAAGGTGTTCCCGGAACGTCGTCGGTCCCCGTACACCGGCAGTGACCGCTTGCAGGGCCAGATCATGGCGCTGGAACAAGCCATGAGTCGAACGCGTGATACTCGCCGCTTCATCGCCGATGGCCTGGAATACCTGCCCGTGGCAACGATGATCAGTGACCCCCAAGGCAAGCTGTTGCTCGGTAACCGCAAGGCCCGTGATCTGTTCGGCCATGGCCTGGCAGGCGGGGATGTGCTGGAACATCTCGCGCAACTGGGTTATCCAGGGTTGGCCGGTGGTGCGCAGCAGTGCTTATCCACATTGCCATTGGTGGAGTTTCGCGATGCCCGGGAACGCAGCTTGCGCTTGGAACGGGCCTCCCTATTACCGGTCGACGGCGACGCGCCAATTGGCTGGCTGCTGAGCCTGATTGACCTGAGCGCGGAGCGTGAAGCCGAGGAGCAGCGCAGCGTCATGTTGCGTTTTTTGTCCCATGATTTGCGCGCCCCTCACTCGGCGATCCTCGCGTTGCTCGATGTGCAGCGGCATGAGGCGGGCGGAAATAACCCCGTGTTTGACCAGATCGAGCGTCAGGTACGTCGCGCCCTGGACCTGACTGACGGCTTCGTACAATTAGCCAAGGCTGAATCCGAGGCTTATCAATTTCAGCCAACGTTGTTCGCCATGCTGGTTCTGGACGTGATCGACCAGGCATTACCCATCGCGCAGGCCAAGCGCATCCAGCTCACTCACGAAATACACCATGAAGAAGCGATGGTGAAAGCAGATCAATCTTTGCTGACCCGTGCGCTGTTCAATTTGCTGGAAAATGCCATCAAGTACAGCTCGCCCGACTCCTGTATCTCGCTGCAGGTTCATTGCACGGCGGGTTGGTTGACGTGCAATGTCGCTGACCAAGGCAAGGGTATCAGCGCTGAAGAATTGCCGGAGCTGTTCAGTCAGTACCGACGGTTTTCATCAGCACAAGGGGTGGATGGCATTGGCTTGGGACTGTCGATGGTCAAGGCGGTGGTTGACCATCATGGCGGGAAAATCGAGTGTCATAGCGTGGTGGGTAAAGGCACAACGTTTAGCTTGGGATTCCCCTTGCTGGAAGATTAAAAAAGACCGCAGCCTTCTGCAGGAGTTACCAAAGGCTGCGCTCTTCTTTGGACCGCTATAAAAACTTATGCACCTTTCTGAGCGTTTTATGTGTTTATGAAATATGTATAAAAAACATAGACCTACAACATAAAAGCAACGGTTTCAGGGAAAACGGTACACAGGTTATCCACAGATCTCAAACAGCGAGTTTATCCGTGGCGGCCGGCGCTGCGGGAAGCGAACCCATCTCCCGTTGTGCCTGCTCATTCCAGGCTTGTACACGGTCGTTAAGCTCGGCAATGGCGCGCGGCCCAGTCCCTTCGGCGTACATCGGTGCGCCGATCACCACGGTGATGACACCTGGCTTTCTGATCCAGCCCGCCTTAGGCCAGAATTTGCCGGCATTGTGTGCAATCGGCAGTACGGGTAGCTCCGCGTTCACCGCCAATGCGGTACCGCCCCGGGAGAACTTGCCGATCGTTCCGTAAGGAACACGGGTGCCTTCGGGAAAGATCAGTACCCATACGTTGTCCTTGAGCAGCTCGTCGCCCTTCTTCGCCACATGCTTGAGCGCAGCCTTGGGGTTGTCACGATCGATAGCGATCGGGCGCAGCATCGCCATGGCCCAGCCGAAGAACGGCACGAACAACAGTTCACGCTTGAGCACTTGGCTCAAGGGCTCGAAATAGGCCGAGAGAAAGAATGTCTCCCAGGTGCTCTGGTGGTTGGACTGGATCACGCAGGGCCGGTCAGGCACGTTCTCGGCACCTTTGACTTCATAGCTGATGCCCAGGAACACCTTGCTCAACCACAGTGCGCAACGGCACCAGTACACATTGATGAAACGGTAGCGCGCCCTGAACGGCAGAAAAGGCGCGATAAAAAAACTCAGGGAGCACCACAACAAAGAACTGGTACCCAGCAGCAGGTAAAAGAGAAAGGCTCTGATGGCCCGCAATATCGACATAGCGGCATTTACCGTTGCGGGCTATGCCCGCCTGTTCAAGCGCTTCCCGAACAATCCTTGATCAGGTTGTCTTGGGAGCTCTAATTGTGGATAAGTTCAGCGGCAATCGCCGCCAAGTCGTCAAAAATCAAGGTGCCCACCGGCAGGGTCTTGCCCAGAGTCTTTTCGCCTTTCCCGGTCTTTACCAAAACTGGCTGACAATCGACGGCCTTGGCCGCCTCCAGGTCACCGAGGCTGTCGCCCACGAACCATACGCCCGCCAGCGCGACGTGGTAATGCGCGGCGATGGTTTTCAACATGCCCGGCTTGGGCTTGCGGCAATCGCAGCCTTCGTCCGGCCCGTGTGGACAATAGACGATCAGCCCGACTTCGCCGCCCTGCTCGGCCACCAATTCGCGTAAACGCTCATGCATGGCCTCCAGAACAGCGACGCCGTAGTAACCGCGAGCAATGCCCGACTGGTTGGTGGCGACCGCCACCGTCCAGCCGGCCTTGCTCAACTGCGCGATGGCTTCGATCGAACCCGGGAGCGGCAACCACTCCTCCACCGATTTGATGTAAGCGTCGGAGTCGTGATTGATCACCCCATCCCGATCGAGAATCAGCAGTTTCAACAGCAGCTCCTCAACCCAGCACGGAAATGTCGGCAATATTGAGGAACAGGCTGCGCAGGCGTGCCAGCAATGCATAGCGATTCTTGCGAACGTCTTCGTTATCCGCATTCACCATCACGGCTTCAAAGAACGCATCGACAGGCTCGCGCAGCGCTGCCAGGCGCGCCAGTGCTTCGGCATACTCGCGCTTTTCCATGAGCGGTTGCACCGACGCATGGGCCTGTTGAATCGCCGAGTGGAGCGAAAACTCTGCAGCGTTATCAAAGTAACGTGCTTCCACAGCCTTGACCGAAGGCTCGGCCTTGCTCAGCAGGTTCGACACACGCTTGTTCACCGCCGCCAGCGCTGCCGCTTGCGGCAGTTGGCGGAAAGCCTGCACCGCTTGAACGCGCTGGTCGAAGTCCAGGGCCGAACCCGGCTTCAGTGCTCGCACCGACAGATAGGTGGCGACGTCGACGCCTTCGTCTTCATAACGCGCACGCAGGCGGTCGAAGATGAATTCCAGCACCGTATCGGCCAGGCCGGCAGCCTTGACCTTGCTGCCGAACGCATTGACGGCGAACGCCACGGCGTCGTTCAGGTCCAGGTCCAATTGCTTGTCGATCAGGATCCGCAGCACACCCAGCGCCGCGCGACGCAAGGCATACGGGTCTTTGCTGCCGGTGGGCAGCATGCCGATGCCGAAAATACCCACCAGAGTGTCGAGCTTGTCGGCGATAGCCACTGCCGCACCGGTCAGGGTGGTCGGCAGTTCAGCTCCGGCACCACGGGGCATGTACTGCTCGTTCAGCGCCAGGGCCACGTCTCGCGGCTCGCCGTCGTTGAGGGCGTAGTAGTAACCGGCGACACCTTGCATCTCCGGGAACTCACCGACCATTTCTGTGGCCAGGTCGCACTTGGACAGGATGCCGGCACGGGCCGCACGCTGGGCGTCGCCGCCGATGCGCGGAGCGATGAACGCCGCCAGTTTCGACACGCGCTCGGCCTTGTCGTAGACACTGCCGAGTTTTTCCTGGAACACCACGTTTTGCAGGCGTTCGTTGAAGCTTGCCAGCGGCTGTTTCTTGTCTTGCTTGAAGAAGAACTCGGCATCGGTCAGGCGCGGGCGAACGACTTTCTCGTTACCGGCGATGATCTGCTGTGGGTCCTTGCTTTCGATGTTGGCCACCGTGATGAAGCGCGGCAGCAACTTGCCTTCGGCGTCCAGCAGGCAGAAGTACTTCTGGTTGTCCTGCATGGTGGTGATCAGCGCTTCCTGCGGCACTTCAAGGAAACGTTCCTCGAACGAGCACACCAGCGGCACCGGCCACTCCACCAACGCGGTCACTTCGTCCAACAGGCTTGGCGGCACGATGGCGGTGCCTTCCTGCAGGGTGGCCAGCTCTTCGGTGCGTTTGCTGATCAGCTCGCGGCGTTCGTTGGCATCGGCCAGTACGTAGGCGGCACGCAGGTCGTCCAGGTAGTTGGCCGGTGAGGTGATGCGCACGCTCTGCGGATGATGGAAGCGGTGACCGCGGGAATCGCGACCGGCTTTCTGGGCCAGGATCGTGCAGTCGATGACCTGGTCACCGAGCAGCATCACCAGCCATTGGGTCGGACGCACGAACTCTTCCTTGCGTGCAGCCCAGCGCATGCGCTTGGGAATCGGCAAGTCATTGAGGGAGTCTTCGACGATGGTCGGCAGCAGGCTGGCGGTCGGCTTGCCCTTGATGCTCTGGCTGTAGCGCAGCTTCGGGCCGCTCTGGTCGATTTCGCTCAGGTCTACGCCACACTTCTTGGCGAAACCGAGGGCGGCTTGGGTCGGGTTGCCGTCGGCGTCGAACGCAGCCTGGCGTGGCGGGCCGTCGAGGTTGATGCTGCGGTCCGGTTGTTGGGTCGCCAGGGCGGTGATCAGCACGGCCAAGCGGCGCGGCGCGGCGTAGACGTGCTTGGCTTCGAAGTTCAGGCCAGCGGCTTGCAGGCCTTTCTCGATACCAGCCAGGAACGCATCAGCCAGGGTGTTCAGGGCTTTGGGTGGCAGTTCTTCGGTGCCCAGTTCAACCAGAAAATCTTGAGCACTCATTGTGCAGCCTCCAGCTTAGCCAACACTTCATCACGCAAATCCGGGGTCGCCATCGGGAAGCCCAGCTTGGCACGGGCCAGCAGGTAGGCTTGCGCAACGGAACGCGCCAGGGTGCGCACACGCAGGATATATTGCTGGCGCGCGGTCACGGAAATCGCCCGGCGTGCGTCCAGCAGGTTGAAGGTATGGGAAGCCTTCAACACCATTTCATAGCTCGGCAGCGGCAGCGGCTGGTCCAGTTCGATCAGGCGCTTGGCTTCGCTTTCATAGAAATCGAACAGTTCGAACAGCTTCTCGACGTTGGCGTGTTCGAAGTTGTAGGTCGACTGCTCCACTTCGTTCTGGTGGAACACATCGCCATAGGTCACTTTGCCGAACGGGCCGTCGGCCCATACCAGGTCGTAGACCGAATCCACGCCTTGCAGGTACATGGCCAGGCGTTCCAGACCGTAGGTGATCTCGCCGGTCACCGGGTAGCACTCGATGCCGCCCGCCTGCTGGAAGTAAGTGAACTGAGTCACTTCCATGCCATTGAGCCAGACTTCCCAGCCCAGGCCCCAGGCGCCCAGAGTCGGCGATTCCCAGTTGTCTTCGACGAAACGAATGTCGTGCACCAGTGGGTCCAGACCCACGTGCTTGAGGGAGCCGAGGTACAGCTCCTGGAAATTTTCCGGGTTCGGTTTCAGCACCACCTGGAACTGGTAGTAGTGCTGCAGACGGTTCGGGTTTTCGCCGTAGCGGCCGTCAGTCGGGCGGCGGCTGGGCTGCACATAAGCGGCGTTCCAGGTTTCCGGGCCGATGGCGCGCAGAAACGTGGCAGTGTGGAAAGTGCCGGCGCCTACTTCCATATCGTAGGGCTGAAGTACCACGCAACCTTGCTCGGCCCAGTATTGCTGGAGGGCGAGGATCAAGTCTTGGAAGGTACGCACGGCTGGCGTAGGCTGGCTCACGAAATTCACCTGTTTCTTGGGCTGCGATTTAAAGAGCGGGAGTATACCCGATTCGTTCGTGCGCACGCCCCCTGGAGCCTTATGCCACGCTGCTTTTGGTGTTCCGAAGATCCTTTGTACATGGCTTATCACGACCAGGAGTGGGGCACGCCGCTGCGCGATGCGCAGGGTTTGTTCGAGTTGCTTTTGCTCGAAGGGTTCCAGGCCGGGCTGTCCTGGATCACCGTTTTGCGCAAACGTGAGCACTACCGGGAAGTGTTGTACGGCTTTGATGTGCAGCGCGTGGCGCAGATGAGCGACGCCGAAATCGAAGACCTGATGCTCGACCCCGGCATCATCCGCAACCGTCTCAAGCTCAAGGCCGCCCGGCGCAACGCCCAAGCCTGGCTGGCCCTGGAAGATCCGGTGGCGTTCCTCTGGTCGTTCGTCGGTGACAAACCCATCATCAACCATTTCAAGGACCGCACCGAAGTGCCGGCCATCACGCCCGAAGCCCTGGCGATGAGCAAAGGCCTGAAAAAAGCCGGCTTCACTTTCGTCGGCCCGACCATTTGCTACGCCTTGATGCAGGCCTCGGGGATGGTCATGGACCACACCCAGGACTGCGACCGCTACGCCGAGCTGGCAAACGGCGGTTAGAATAGCCGGCTCGCAACACGGCCCATACATTCAGGAGTGACCTGTGGATAAGTTGAAAGGCGCCTTGCTGGTCGGCGCTCTGCGGTTGTTTGCGCTGCTGCCCTGGCGCGCGGTGCAAGCGGTGGGCTCGGCCATTGGCTGGTTCATGTGGAAACTGCCCAACCGCTCCCGCGATGTGGTGCGGATCAACCTCGCCAAATGTTTTCCCGAGATGGACCCTGCCGAGCGCGAGCGCCTGGTGGGCCAAAGCCTCAAGGACATCGGCAAATCCCTGACCGAAAGCGCCTGCGCCTGGATCTGGCCGGCCCAGCGCTCCATCGAACTGGTGCGTGAAGTCGAAGGCCTGGAAGTATTAAAAGAAGCGCTGGCCTCCGGTAAAGGCGTGGTGGGCATCACCAGCCACCTGGGCAACTGGGAAGTGCTCAACCACTTCTATTGCAGTCAGTGCAAGCCGATCATTTTCTACCGTCCGCCCAAGCTCAAGGCGGTGGATGACCTGCTGCGCAAACAGCGCGTGCAACTGGGCAACAAAGTCGCCGCGTCGACCAAAGAAGGCATCCTCAGCGTCATCAAGGAAGTGCGCAAGGGCGGTCAAGTGGGCATCCCCGCCGACCCGGAACCGGCCGAATCCGCCGGCATCTTCGTGCCCTTCTTCGCCACCCAGGCCCTGACCAGCAAGTTTGTGCCGAACATGCTCGCCGGCGGCAAAGCGGTCGGCGTCTTCCTTCACGCCCTGCGCCTACCGGACGGCTCCGGCTACAAAGTCATCCTCGAAGCCGCCCCGGACGCGATGTACAGCACCGACACCGAAACCGCCTGCGCCGCCATGAGCCAAGTGGTGGAGCGCTATGTGCGGGCCTACCCGAGCCAGTACATGTGGAGCATGAAACGCTTCAAGAAACGCCCGCCGGGTGAGGCGCGGTGGTATTGAAGGCCTGTTGCTTCATATGAGCGACACTGGGATTTGTGGGAATGCAGGATCTGTGAACACCCAGGAACCCATGTGGGAGCCGAGCTTGCTCGCGATGACGGCGGCACATTCAACGTCGATGCAAGCAGACCCACCGCTATCGCGAGCAAGCTCGCTCCCAAAGTTTTTCCGGGCTGTTCACAGACATTGTATTCATCACAAATCCCTGTGGGAGCGAGCTTGCTCGCGATAGCGCCCTAACAGCCGCCACATAACAAACTGACTTCCCCCCACGCCATCTCCTCTCCTAAAGCTCAGTCCCCAGCTGTCGATAACCCGATGTATCCGCCAATCATGGACCGATGAAATGGAACTCTCCCTTAGCGCTGCCTCTGTCTCTCCTGCCAACACCAACCTCACCCGTTCCGACCAGAAGCTGGTGACCAATCCTCCAGCGGACTCCGTAAAGCAGTTGGCAAGCGCCGGCCCAGCAGCTATCTACCACCCCAGCGAAGAACCCCAAATCATGGTGGAATCGCCAGTGGTCATCGAAACCTGGATCGGTCGCTCCCAATCGCCAGATTTCCTTCGATTTGCTGCGATCACCGAGAGCGCGAAAAATACTCTGAAAAGCTCTTTCGAGACGTTCCAGACAACGCTCTCGGCCACCCATCCGGATTTGGCCGGCAAGAAATACGGCTTCACCGTCGAGGCCGATGGCAAGCTCAAGGTGCTCAACACCGCCGGCCAGCTCAGCAGCTCGGACACCCAGCGGTTGACCGATCTGCTCAATGAATCCACTGATCTGAAAGCCGCCGCCGTGGCATTCCGCGATGCTTCTATCGACATGGTGGACGCCGACTCGCCCTGGTCCGGCAGCTACCTGGGCCGCTACAACCTGACCAAGGAAAACTTCGCTAACACCATCGACCTGGCGCCGATGCTCAAGCGCCCCGGCTCGGTACCGCCCCAGGAGTTTTCGGACGGGTTGTTCTTCAACCAGCTGGCATACAAAGGCGAACTCGCGACGCGAGAGACGGAAGCGGCGATGTTTGAACGGCGTGCAGCCCAGCGATTCAGCGCGCAGGCCTGAAAACCTGTGGGAGCGAGCCTGCTCGCGAAGAAGCCGGCACATTCGCATGAATGCCGGTTGGAGCTTGTCGATCCGGATGGCTATGAACTGGCCGTGTGGTCGGCTTCCTGATGGTCAATTGATCACAAAGAGGCGCAAAACCTCAATCGTGTCCATGATTAAGGGCCTGCGATCGGCGACGTTGGCATGACAAGGTCATCTCTTAGCCCGTCGGATGACTGTCCAGCCAGCCATATCGCACTTCCTCTGGTTCATTAATCAAGGAGTCCCCTCATGAAAATCGACTTCACCGGACGTCACGTCCTGGTCACTGGCTCCACCAGCGGTATCGGTTTTGCCACAGCCAAAGGCTTCCTCGAAGCTGGCGCCAACGTGGTCATCAACGGTCGCAGCGAGAGCAGCGTGGAGGACGCGTTGCAGCGCTTGGGCGCCCTTGCTTCAAGGGCTGATGGCTTTGTTGGCGATCTCAGCAACGCGTCTGGCTGCCAGGCTCTGATCGCCAAGTACCCACGCTTCGATATCGTCATCAACAACCTGGGCATTTTCAAACTGGAAGACTTTTTCGAAACGCCGGACAGCGAATGGCAGCGCTTCTTCGAAACCAACGTGATGTCGGGTGTGCGGGTTTCCAGGGCCTACGCGCCGGGCATGGTCGAGCGCGGTTGGGGGCGGATTGTGTTTGTCTCGTCGGAATCGGGCGTGAACATCCCCGCGGACATGATCCACTACGGCTTCACCAAGACCGCCCAGCTTTCAATCGCTCGCGGCCTGGCCAAGCGTCTCGCCGGCACGGGGGTGACGGTGAACTCGGTGCTGCCCGGGCCGACGCTTTCCGAAGGTGTTGCCCAGATGCTCCAGGCAGACGTCGAGCGCACGGGGGACAGTCTGGAAAAGGTGGCAGCGGATTTCGTCAATCAGCACCGCAGTACCTCGATCATCCAGCGCGCGGCGCGTGTCGAGGAAGTCGCCAACATGATCATCTATGCCAGCTCGGAACAAGCCTCGGCCACCACGGGAGCGGCGCTGCGTGTTGATGGTGGTGTAGTGGATAGCATCGTTTAGGATCTTATGACGCGTTGCAAAAACGCCGCTTCCTCATGAGAGATAAGCGGCGTTTTTTCTTTTGGAAGCAGCATGGGTTGATTCGACCGGCTTTGGAGTGGTGAAGGGATTGTTCAGCCCACCCTGTTTTCCATCAGGCGATCAGAACCGCCTTCGGCTACGCGGTTTTCGATCAAGCGATCGGAGCCTCCTTCAGTGACGCGGTTTTCGATGAGTCGATCCGAGCCGCCTTCGGCTACGCGGTTTTCGATCAAGCGATCGGAGCCGCCTTCAGCGACGCGGTTTTCGATGAGTCGATCCGAGCCGCCTTCGGCTACGCGGTTTTCGATCAAGCGATCGGAGCCGCCTTCGGCGACACGGTTTTCGATGAGTCGATCCGAGCCCCCTTCGGCTACACGGCTCTCGATCAGGCGATCCGAACCGCCCTCAGCGAACGTAGGTTGAACAAAAGAAGTTGCGAACGCATTGCCGAGCGACAGAGCCAGAAGCGAGCCAACGAGAGTTTTGCTGAAAGTGTTCATGTCCTGATCCTTTTTATTCGTGGATGAAGTGAGTTAGACGGTGACGTGCAAACGGACGTCGACGTTGCCGCGTGTCGCGTTGGAGTACGGGCAAACCTGGTGGGCCGCGTCGACCAGCGCTTGAGCATCGGCTTGATCCAGACCTGGCAGGTCGATGTGCAGGTCGATGTCCAGACCGAAACCACCAGGGATCTGGCCGATGCCGACGTGTGCCGTGATCGAGGCGTCAGCAGGGATGCTGCGTTTGCTCTGGCTGGCGACAAACTTCAATGCGCCGATGAAGCAGGCCGAGTAGCCAGCTGCGAACAACTGCTCAGGGTTGGTGGCTTCACCACCAGCGCCGCCCAAGGCTTTTGGAGTGGCCAGTTTCACGTCGAGAATCTTGTCGCTGGAAACAGCACGGCCATCACGGCCACCGGTGGAGGTTGCGACTGCGGTATAGAGAACGTTCATGGTATTTCCTCTCTTGCTGATGGTCTGATCGAGTTTGTTTTGGTTTGCGCTAAATGTTTGCGCGCTAACCAGTTGTGATAAAGTTAACGGACAAATAGTTAGTGCGCAAGATAAATTTTTGGAAATTTACCGATTAAGATTTAACTAATTGATATAAAAGGAAATTTATTTTTAGGCGTCGGAATGCTGCCAACCAGCGTGGGCCGCGCGGTGAGCCAAGGGGAAGGAGGTGCTAGGGGATCAGCAGGGGCAGCGCAGTTGCTGCCCTCGGGGGAGAGGGTGTTCACCAGCAGGTGATGGGGTTCTCGATCATTTCCATGAACGTGGGGGCGATCAAATTCCGACTGATGATGCAAAGCCCGCGACAGCCACTCGATTACGCCCCAACGCCTTCGCTCGATACAGGGCTTTATCTGCATCGTTCATCAAGCTGTGAAGGTCCTTATTGCAGGCCTCCGTAGACGCGACGCCGAGGCTGGCGGTTATGCAATGAACAGGTTCGATGATCAGCCCCGCAATCGTATCGACGAGCCGTTCTGCAATCTGGGTGGCGACTTCGATGGAGGTGTTGGGCAGCAGAATGGCGAATTCTTCACCACCTAGGCGGCCATGGATGTCCGTTGCCCGAAACGACGAACTGATGACCTCTCCCATTTGGCGCAAAACCTGATCCCCGACCTGATGGCCATAGGTGTCGTTGATGTGCTTGAAGTGATCCATGTCCAACATGACCGCACATAACCCTTGCCGCTTGGCCTTACATTCGTTGTAAAGCTGCTGGGCATGCTCGAAGAAAGCCCGCCGACTCTTCAAACCGGTCAGCTCATCGGTTTGAGCGGCGCGGGTTGAAATGCTGTTCGCCTGTTCCATTTCACGGGTGAGTCGGAAGGCGGTTTCCAGTGCCTGGGACATTTTGTGCGTAGCGCGGGCAGCAAATGCCGCGAACACCAAAATCGAGAGGGCCATGCCGACTTGGATCGGGGATGGTTGAAACAGCAGCCAGGCGGTGCACGGCAACAGCACCAAGCCGATGGAGACGAGTGTCATATCACGGTAGGCCGAGTAGCACGACACCGCGCTGACAGACATCCCGACAGCAAAGAGCATGACCAGTGCCTGCGTCAAAAGATCGTCTGCCGGCATGACAGCCAATGCGCCTCCCCCCCAGATGCTGGCGGACGACACCAGCGTGATCCAGTACTTGCGCTCCCAATGTTGAGGCGTGCGCTGACTTTCGTCGCTGCGGAAATAGGCCATAAATAACGCGATACGCAACAACGTCGAAGCGGTCAGGATGGCCAGCCACCAAAGAATGACGCTGTGCTCAAACCGATCCCAGCATAGCCAACTCAGCATGATGGCCGCGAGGTAACTACCGAAAACCGCAGAAACGGATTGGCGAAACAGTTGCTGCAAGCGGTCAGTTCGCACTTGCTCGGCTATTACAAAATCCTGGCCATTGCGCAATCTTGGGCCATCCATTTGAACCACCTGGTTATAACGCAACAAAAAAACGATTGTGGCACCCTGCCATTAGCGCAAACAACTGAATTACGCTCTTGGCTCCAACCAGATCCCGATATCTCCACTGAAATTGAACCCCGTGGTGAGGGAGCTTGCTCTCGCGGGCATTGCGCATCTTCTGTTTACAAGAAATAAGCAATCAGACTGGAATCAATCCCGTCTCCTGATAGCTCAAAATCAGATCATCGAACAGACTGACATCCGCCCGTGTTCGCGCGATCAACTGAGCACCCGCAACCGCAGTGTAAATGGCGCGGGCTCGACGTTCAGACTGTTCTGTACTGCCCGCTCCGGCATCCGCCAACACCTGGGCGAGCCACGTCACGTTAACGTCCGCAAACGCCCTGATCTCTCGCGACACCTCTTCGGGAAGGTCTTCGTATTCGGCTGCCATGAAGCTGGACAGACACAGCCTGTTGCCGTCCTCGAGCGACTTTCGAAAAATCGACGGGTATAGCCGCAGGCAGCGCTTCGGATCGGTATTGGCGGCCCGTATATCCTCCAACACCCGCAGCGCGTCCTGCCAGTAGCGTTCGGCGACTGCGGCACCCAGGCCTGCCTTGCTCGGAAAGTGGTAGTAAATGCTCGCATTCTTGATGCCCACTTCTTCGGCAATGCTACGGAAATTGATCCCGCTGTAACCGTGCAGCTGAGCAGCGGATTTCGCCGCCGCCAATATGGCCTCCCGAGCATTTTCGTTCACGTTGCCCCCTCGCTTCGAGTCTTCGATTGATTCATACGCGCGGATTCTACTCACAGATCCGTTTACCTGCCAATTGACAGGTAGGGGATTGACAGCGCAAAAACATCGGCCCAGTCTTTACCTACCAATTGACAGGCAGGTGATCGGATCATGACCTCTTCGCAGCAGCACGTTGACGTTTCCACTGTTCCTTCGATGAAAATCTACGATTGGTTCAACGGCCCTTACCCCGCCCGAGTGCGCATTGCGTTGGCGGAAAAGAGCTTGCTACCGAAAATCGAATTCGTGTCGGTGAATCTCTGGACCGGTGAGCACAAGCAACCCGAGTTCCTGGCCATCAATTACTCCGGGACATTGCCTGTGCTGGAGCTGAACGATGGGACGCGGATCGCGGAGTGCACGGCGATCACCCAGTACTTGGATAGCTTGGTCGGTGAGCCGACGCTAACGGGCGAAACGCCTCTGGAAAAGGGCCTCATCCATATGATGACCAAGCGTGCCGAGAACGAGTTTCTCGATGCGGTCAGCGTGTACTTTCACCATGCAACGCCGGGCCTCGGGCCCAAGGTCGAGCTGTATCAGAATGCGGAATGGGGTCGCCGGATGGGCGACAAGGCGATCAGGGGCATGGGCTATTTCGACAACCTGCTCAAAGACCAGCCCTTTGTCGCGGGTGACAAGTTTTCGATGGCCGACATTGCGGTGCTGGGGGGCATGATCTTCGCCTCGTTGGTGCAGCTCCCCGTTCCTGAAGAATGTGCCGCACTGCGCGCGTGGCATGCCAGGATGCAGGAGCGCCCTAGCGTGCAGACCTGGCGTGCCATGGTCGAGCGTGGCGTTGAACCGCGATAGCGGGTAAACCCGCCAAAGAAAAACCCGACGCTTTACGTCGGGTTTTTCGGGGGTATTCCGACCCGCGAGTGAGTCACGGGTGCAAAAGGGATGGAGCGAAATGTTGAATGAGCGAGAGAAAGCCCGACGTGCTCACTGTTTACGGGTTACTCGACTTGCGACAACTTAGCGTCGTCGCAACCGGCAGCACGGCACTCGCGCTCGACAGCTTTGAGTATGACGATACGCGCCTCGGTCTTCTCATTGGCACAGTCCAGGTAGAGCAGACCATCGTTGGAACAGGCGCTGTCACGATTTTTGATCCACTGGATTTGAGCAGCTTTTACTTTTTTCTTTTGCTCCGGGTTCAGAGCACCCATCGTCTTCTTGTATTGCTCGTTGATTTCCTGATCCGACTGAACCATTTTCAGCGACGCGCAATAGGTTCTGTCATAGGCGTTTCTAGGGTTATCGCAACTCATCGCAAATGCCGATGCTGATGCCATTGCCAGCAATGTCCCAACCAACAAAGACTTGATCACTCACTTCTCTCCCTGAATGCCCTCTATTCATTAGAGGTCGCGGCGGGGAATTTATCATGAGGGTCGTCGAACAATGAAGCGGATCCTACCGCCTTCATGTTTTCCATGGCCCACGATCGGACGTGACTGCCTTTCGATGCAACTTTGACTTTCTCGACCAAAGATCAAGGTCGCTGCCGCACGCCGCAACGATGTAGTTCCCACGCCAAGAGAATCCGAACGCCCTCACGTGGTCCGTGTAGATCACCGTGCAATCTGCTTGATGACCTTCAATCAGTGCATTTTTGAAGGGTTTGCTCAGAATAAGGCATTTCCGAGCATAAAAAACGGGGCTGCATTCACATGCAGCCCCGTTTTTTTATCACCCGATCAGATCAAAACGCCGGCAAAACCGCCCCTTTGTACTTCTCAAGAATAAAAGCCTTCACTTCCGGCGTATGCAGCGCCGCCACCAGCTTCTTCATCGCCTCACTGTCTTTGTCATCCTCACGAGCCACCAGGATGTTCACATAAGGTGAGTCGCTACCTTCAATCACCAGCGCATCCTTGGAAGGATCAAGCTTGGCCTCCAACGCATAGTTGGTATTGATCAGCGCCAGATCCACCTGAGTCAGCACCCGCGGAATGGTCGCGGCTTCCAGTTCACGGAATTTCAGATCCTTCGGGTTCTCAACAATGTCCTTGGTAGTGGACAGGATGTTGTTCGAATCCTTGAGCTTGATCACCCCAGCCTTCGCCAGCAGCAACAACGCACGACCGCCGTTGGTGGCGTCGTTCGGGATCACCACGTTGGCGCCGCCCGGCAGTTCTGTAAGGGCCTTGTACTTGCTGGAGTACGCGCCCAGGGGTTCCAGGTGCACACCGGCCACGCTCACCAGGTGCGTGCCCTTGGCCTTGTTGAACTCATCCAGGTACGGCTGGTGCTGGAAGAAGTTGGCGTCCAGGCGCTTTTCCGCGACCTGTACGTTCGGCTGGATGTAGTCGGTGAAGACTTTGACCTTGAGGTCCACGCCTTCTTTGGCCAGGGCCGGTTTGACGAATTCGAGGATTTCCGCGTGCGGCACCGGGGTGGCGGCGACGGTCAGGGTGTCGGCGGCGTGGGCGGAAAACGCTGCGGCGGCAGCGAAGGCAACCAGTAGTTTCTTCATTCAGCTAACTCCTTTTGAAGCGCCTGCTCTCGGCGCCTGCCAGCGAATGGCCGGCTCATGGTTTATTGGCCGCGAGGCCTTATTTTCTAGAAAAATGCACAACCAACTTGTCGCCCACGGTTTGCAGGACCTGAACCAGCACCAGCAGCAATACCACCGTGACTACCATCACATCGGTCTGGAAACGCTGGTAACCGAAGCGGATCGCCAAGTCGCCCAAACCACCGGCACCGACCACACCGGCCATGGCCGTGTAGGACACCAGCGTAATCGCGGTCACCGTAATCGCTGCAAAAATGCCCGGGCGGGCTTCCGGCAGCAAGGCGTTGATAATGATCTGCCGAGTCGTCGCGCCCATGGCCTGGGTAGCTTCGATGATGCCGCGATCGACTTCACGCAGGGCGGTTTCCACTAGGCGGGCGAAGAACGGCGTCGCGCCGACCACCAGCGGTGGGATCGCGCCGGCCACGCCCAGCGAAGTGCCGGTAATCAAAACCGTGAACGGGATCATCACGATCAACAGGATGATGAATGGCAGTGAACGCAGGATGTTGACGATCAGCGACAGCAGCGCATAAACGCCGCGGGCTTCGAGCAACTGACGCGGGCTGCAGAGGAACAGCAACACGCCCAGCGGCAGGCCGAGCAGCACGGTAAACAACAGCGAACCGAACAGCATCAGGAAGGTGTCGCCTGTCGCCAGCCAGATTTCCAGCCAGTCGATGTTGGAGAAGAACGAACTCAACAGTTCCATTAGCGCAGCACCTCCATATGGACATCGGCCGCGGTGAAGCGGGCAAACGCCGCGTCCATGTCACCGCCGGTGATGGCGAGGGTCAGTTGCCCGTAGGGGGTGTCTTTGATGCGGTCGATACGGCCGGCAAGTATGCTGTAGTCCACGCCGGTTTCCCGGGCGACGGTGCCGAGCAGTGGCGCGTAGGTCGCTTCGCCCTGGAAGGTCAGACGCACGATGCGTCCGGGTACGTGGGCAAAATCGTCGCGTTGTTCGCTTTCGTCGATCTGCTCGTCTTCCTGGACGAAACGCTTGGTGGTCGCGTGCTTGGGGTGCAGGAACACTTCGGCCACCGGGCCTTGCTCGACGATCACGCCAGCGTCCATCACGGCGACTTGATCGCATACGCGGCGGATCACGTCCATTTCATGGGTGATCAGCACGATAGTCAGCTTCAGTTCGCGGTTGATCTCCGCCAGTAGTTGCAGCACCGAGGCGGTGGTCTGTGGGTCGAGCGCGCTGGTGGCCTCGTCGCACAGCAGGATCTTGGGTTTGGTCGCCAGGGCGCGGGCGATGCCGACGCGCTGCTTCTGGCCGCCGGACAGTTGCGCCGGGTATTTCCTGGCGTGGTCGGACAAGCCCACCCGCGCCAGCAATTCGGCGACGCGCTGGTCGATTTCGCTGCGGGACAATTCGCCCGCCAAGGTCAGCGGCAGCGCGACGTTGTCGGCCACGGTCTTGGAGGCCAGCAGGTTGAAGTGCTGGAAAATCATCCCGACCTGCTGCCGGAAGCGCCGTAGGCCGCTGGCGTCCAGGGCGGTGACTTCCTCGCCGTCGACGATGATCTTGCCGCCGCTGGAATCTTCCAGGCGATTGATCAGGCGCAGCAGGGTACTTTTTCCCGCACCGGAATGGCCGATCAGGCCGAAGACCTGACCGTTCTCAATCGTCAGACTGGTCGGGTGCAGGGCGGGGATATCCCTACCGGCAACCCGGTAGGTTTTATAAACGTTTTGAAACTCGATCACGTAGCGAACCTTGTGGGGCGCGTTGGAAAAGGATCAGCGGTTAGCCGGGCGCGCATTTTAGCCTGTCCGTATAGAGGTTCTTAGCATTTATTTGCGATCAGACCTGTCATTTGGCAATAACGCGATCAAAGGCCATAAAAAAGGAACACAGCCAAACGGCATCGGTCACTCATTAAGCAACTCGAAAATGCCCAGGTATCGACCTGCGGTATCGAACTCAAGAGTCCTGGCCACGGCGGGGATCGTAAAGAGGAGTTATGCCTGATGAGTACCGAAAAGCCCACGGTCAACAAGAGCCAACTGGCCGGGACCGACACGCTGGATCGCGGCAACACCAACGCCAAGCTCGAGAGCCTGGAACAGTTCCGTTCCGACGCCACTGAACAAGCATTGCGCACCAACCAAGGCGTGAAAATCGCCGATAACCAGAACACCCTTCGAGTCGGCGCCCGCGGCCCCTCGTTGCTGGAAGACTTCATCATGCGTGAAAAAATCACGCATTTTGACCATGAACGTATCCCGGAACGTATCGTCCACGCTCGCGGTACCGGGGCTCATGGTTATTTTCAGAGCTATGATGCGCACTCGGCCTTGACCAAAGCCGGTTTCCTACAAGATCCGAGTAAGAAAACCCCGGTATTCGTGCGTTTTTCCACCGTGCAAGGTCCACGGGGTTCCGGCGACACCGTGCGGGACGTGCGTGGCTTTGCGGTGAAGTTCTTTACCGACGAAGGCAACTTCGACCTGGTGGGCAACAACATGCCGGTGTTTTTCATCCAGGACGCGATCAAGTTTCCAGACTTCGTCCACGCGGTAAAACCCGAACCCCATAACGAAATACCTACCGGCGGTTCGGCCCACGATACGTTCTGGGATTTCGTCTCGCTGGTGCCGGAATCGGCGCACATGGTGATTTGGGCGATGTCCGACCGGGCCATTCCGAAAAGCTTGCGCAGTATGCAAGGCTTCGGTGTGCACACCTTCCGCATGATCAACGCCGAAGGCAAAAGCAGCTTCGTCAAATTCCACTGGCGCCCTACGGTCGGCACCTGCTCATTGGTCTGGGACGAAGCCCAGAAACTCGCGGGTAAAGATACCGACTACCACCGTCGCGATCTCTGGGAATCGATCGAGATGGGCGACTACCCGGAATGGGAATTTGGCGTACAGATCGTCGCCGAGGAAGACGAGCATAAATTCGACTTCGACCTGCTCGACCCGACCAAGATCATCCCTGAAGAACTGGTCCCCATCACGCCCTTGGGCAAAATGGTGCTGAACCGCAACCCGGACAACTTCTTCGCCGAAGTCGAGCAGGTTGCGTTCTGCCCTGGGCATATCGTGCCGGGTATCGACTTTTCCAACGACCCGTTGCTACAGGGTCGGCTGTTTTCCTACACCGATACGCAAATCAGCCGACTCGGTGGGCCGAATTTTCATGAGCTGCCGATCAACCGGGCGATTACCCCGGTGCACAACGGCCAGCGTGACGGCATGCATCGCAGCACCATCGACAAGGGGCGCACGTCCTACGAGCCGAACTCCATCGATGGTGGCTGGCCGAAGGAAACCCCGCCCGGCCCTGAGGACGGTGGCTTCGAAAGCTATCCAGAGCGCATCGACGCGCACAAGATCCGCCAGCGCAGCGAATCGTTTGGCGATCATTTCTCCCAGGCCCGGCTGTTCTACAACAGCATGAGCGCCCACGAGCAGGAGCACATCATCGCCGCCTACAGCTTCGAACTGGGCAAGGTGGAGCGGGAGTTCATCCGGAAACGGCAGGTCAATGAGATCCTCGCCAACATCGACTTGGATCTGGCTGGGCGAGTCGCGAAAAACCTCGGCTTGCCGGCACCGACTGCGGGTACTGTCGATGTTCCGACGCCTTCGCTGGAGCAATCCCCGGCCTTGAGCCAGGTGAACCTGCTGTCTGGCGACATCAAGACCCGGAAAGTGGCGGTGCTGGTGGCCAACGGTGTCGATGGGGCGATCATCGACGCCCTCAAACAGGCCCTGAAGGCCGAGGGCGCCCATGCCAAAGTGCTGGGGCCGACTTCGGCACCGGTGACTACGGCCGCTGGGCAAAAGCTAGCGGTGGATGCGTCCATGGAAGGCCTGCCGTCGATTGCCTTCGACGCGGTGTTCGTACCGGGCGGTGCGGAGTCGATCAAGGCCTTGAGTCGCGATGGAGTTGCGTTGCATTACGTGCTGGAGGCCTACAAGCATCTGAAAGCCATTGGGCTTCATGGTGAGGCCCGGCAGTTGTTGGTGGAGTTGAAGCTGGAGGTGGATGCGGGGTTGATCGAAGACGCGGAGGCGAGCGGTTTTTCGCGGTTTTTTGCGGCGATTGCTCAGCATCGGGTTTGGGCGCGGGAGCCTAAGGCCAAGGCGGTTCCGGCTTGAGGGTTGTCTGAAAGAGATTGTTTGCTGGTAGGACGCTATCGCGAGCAGGCTCGCTCCCACATGGGGTTTTGTGATCGACACAAAATCACTGTGGGAGCGAGCCTGCTCGCGATGCTTTTTAAGGCTTACGCGGAGTTAGAACCATCTGCGCCGGCACGCTGCGCAAAATCTGCTTTTGCAACTTCAGGTCAAACCCAGGATCAAGTTTCTTGACCCGCTTGGTCAGCAGCGTTGCCAACCACGGATAATCATCGGTACGCGGCGCCTGAATGCTGACGTCACATTGAAAATTCACCACATCAGCAGCGATGGCGTCCAGTTGGCGACGCATTTGCTGTATATCGCCGATATTGAGCGCCACCGTGGTGCTTTCGCTACTCGGATCAATCACTTTGGCGACCGGTTTGGCTTCGGCGGCCTGGAGGGCGGCCTCGGCTTTTTCCAGCTCGGCCTTGCGGGCTTCGGCAATCGCGCTGTTGACCTCACCGGAAAGTGCCGGCGCCTTGGGCATCAAGGCTCGGGCGCGGCTCAGCGCGGTGGTGGCGGCGTTGACATCGCCTTTTTGCAGGTCGATCTGGCTGCGGCGCAAATACGCCTCGGCCAGTTGCCGTTGATAGGGTTCCAGCGAGGGATCGTCAGGCGTCTGGGCCTGCAAGGCGGCCAACTGATCTTCAGCGGTGGCCAGTTCATTGCTGGCCAGGCTTTGTTCAAGTTGCGCGATGGCCGGGCCCCGCGTATCGGGGGCCTCGATGACCGGCGGCGAACTCTGGCAAGCGCCCAGTAGCAGGGAAAATGCGACAAGGAGCAGATAACGGGAGGCGAACGGCTTCATTCCTGCGACTCTCTATTTGCGCAAAAAGCGAGCAAGTCTACACCCCTCGGCGGGGCAGGACAAAACTCAGCAGAAACAGCGCTGCGGCGCTGACCACGATCGACGGCCCTGCCGGAGTGTCCTTGAACCACGACAACGCCAGCCCACCGCACACCGCGAGCATGCCCAGCAGGCTCGCGCCCAGGGCCATCTGCTCCGGGGAACGGGCGTGACGTTGTGCCGCAGCCGCCGGAATGATCAGCAATGAGGTAATCAGCAACACCCCGACGATCTTCATCGCCACGGCGATGACCACCGCAATCAGCAACATCAGCGCCAGCCGCAAACCCACCACAGGCAGGCCCTCGACGCGCGCCAGTTCCTCGTGCACGGTGACGGCCAGCAGTGGCCGCCAGAGCGCAACCAGCAACAGCAGCACCGCCGCGCTGCCGCCCAGGATCCACGACAGGTCCGCAGGGCTGATGGCCAACAAATCACCGAACAGGTAGGCCATCAGGTCAATCCGCACGTCATGCATGAAGCTTAGTACCACCAGCCCGAGGGACAGGGTACTGGGTGCGAGAATTCCCAGCAGCGTGTCGGACGCCAGCGGTTGGCGCTGTTGCAATGTCACCAATAGCACCGCCAACAACAGGCAGCCAACGGTCACCGCCACCGCCGGGCTGACGTCCAGCAGAAACCCCAGGGCTACGCCGAGCAACGCCGCGTGGGACAAGGTGTCGCCGAAATAGGCCATGCGCCGCCAGACCACGAACGAACCCAAGGGGCCGGCCACCAGCGCGAGGGCCAGACCTGCGAGCAGGGCGTACAACAGAAAGTCAGCCATGCTTGCAGCCATCTCCATGAACATGGGTAGAAACAGACGAGTCGCTGACCACTGAACCATGCAGGTCATGGGCGTGGTCATGATGGTGGTGATAAATCGCCAGGCTTTGTGCGTTCTTTCCGAACAGCTCGACGAAGGCCGGATCGCCACTGACCTGCTCGGGATGCCCGGAACAGCAGACGTGGCGGTTGAGGCAGACCACTTGGTCGGTGGTGCTCATTACCAGGTGCAAATCGTGGGACACCATCAGCACGCCGCAACCATGACGGTCGCGCAAGCGCGTGATCAGGCTGTACAGCTCGGCCTGCCCCGCTACATCGACGCCTTGCACCGGCTCGTCGAGCACCAGCAGTTCAGGCTCGCGCAGCAGGGCGCGGGCCAGCAGCACGCGCTGCATTTCGCCACCGGAAACACTTTGTACCGGGCTATCGATCACCTGTTCGGCGCCGACTTCGTTGAGCGCCGCCAAGGCCCGTGCGCGGTCCACGCCAGGCACCAGGCGCAGGAAGCGCAACACCGACAACGGTAGGGTCGGGTCTACGTGGAGTTTTTGCGGCATGTAGCCGATCCGCAGCTTTGGCTTGCGCCAGACACTGCCGCTGTCCGGCTTGAGCAAACCCAGCACGGCACGCACCAGGGTGGTCTTGCCGGCGCCGTTGGGGCCGATCAAGGTAACGATCTGCCCCGGCTCGACGCTTAGTTGGATGTTATCCAGCACGCTTTGCCCGGCAAACGTCACGGCCACCTGTTCGAGGCGGATCAACGCGTTGCTCATCAAGCCCCCTGGCAGCCGGAGCAGAGACCGACCACTTCGACGGTCTGGCTGTCGACCACGAAGCCCACCTCTTTGGCGCTGGCGATGATCGCATCGCTGATGGACTTCTGTTCCAGCTCGATGGCGGCGTGGCATTCGCGACAGATCAGGAACTGGCCCTGATGAGCGTGCTCCGGATGGTTGCAGCCGACGAACGCGTTCAGCGACGAAATGCGATGCACCAGGCCGTTTTCCAAGAGGAAATCCAGCGCCCGATAGACCGTCGGCGGCGCCGCGCGGCGGCCATCCTGCTCGCTGAGCACGGCCAGGATGTCGTAGGCGCCCAGCGGCTTGTGGCTTTGCCAGACCAGCTCGAGCACGCGTCGACGCAAGGCGGTCAGGCGCAACCCCTGGCGTGCGCAGATGGCATCGGCCTCGGACAGCGCGCTGTGCACGCAGTGGGAGTGATCGTGGGGGCGACTGGCAAGGGGTGTGATAGGCATGGGCAGCGACGAGTTCAGTGAGAGACGTTATTATGTTACCCGTTCTCGCCTCTTCGAGTGGTCATCGTGTCCCGAATTTTTTCGCTCTTTGTCGCTTTTGTCGCAAGTTTCCTACTGATCGGCCCGGCCCAGGCCGAAGTCAAAGTCCTGACCAGCATCAAGCCATTGCAGCTGATTGCCGCTGCGGTGCAGGACGGCGTGGCAGTTCCCGAAGTGTTGCTGCCTCCCGGCGCATCGCCGCATCACTATGCCTTGCGGCCATCCGACGTACGGAAGGTGCAAGCCGTGGATCTGCTGTATTGGATCGGCCCGGACATGGAAAGCTTCCTACCGCGGGTGCTGAACGGTCGTACGTTACCTTCTGTCGCCGTACAGGATTTGCCAGGGCTCAAGCTTCGTCACTTCGCCCAGGACAGCCAGTCCCACGAGGATGAGCACGATGGCGACGAGCATGATCATGACCACCGCCCCGGCTCTGTCGACGCCCATCTATGGCTTTCGCCGGCCAACGCGCGGGTGATCGCCGCGAAGATGGCGGCTGACCTGAGCGCGGCCGACCCCGCCAATGCCGCCCGTTATCAAAGCAACCTAAAGGGTTTCAACCAGCGTCTGGACGCCTTGGATACGCGCTTGAAGGCGCGCCTGGCCGGGGTCGCGGGCAAGCCGTATTTCGTGTTCCACGAAGCGTTCGACTATTTCGAAGACAACTACGGCCTCAAGCACGCCGGTGTGTTCGCCGTGGCCGCCGAAGTCCAGCCCGGTGCCCAGCATGTGGCGGCGATGCGCACGCGCTTGCAGGCCGTGGGCAAGACCTGCGTGTTCAGTGAACCGCCCCTGCGCCCGCGCCTGGCCGAAACCCTGGTGGCCGGGTTGCCGGTGAAGCTGGCGGAGCTGGATGCACTGGGCGGCTATACCCCGGCGACGGCGCAAGGGTATGAGCAGTTGTTGGAAAAGTTGGGGAATGATTTGGCGGGTTGCCTGGAGTCACTGTAACGCTTGGATTGGCGGCGTTCCCATCGCGGGCAAGCCTTGCTCCCACAGAAAAATCGCTTACACCTGTGGGAGCAAGGCTTGCCCGCGATGCTGTTTAAAGGGCGAAAGGCAACGGAGTGTGAGCTGTCTGCCGCTGCGCCAAGCGCTGCTGGAACTCCATCGGATCGTGGATCAACACATCCTGCCCGGCGAAGGATTCGGCGGCGATCAACCGCGATAGCCAGAACCGTACGCATGCCACGCGCAGCATGGTCGGCCAGAGTTCGGCCTCGGCGGGAGTGAACGGTCGCAGCGCCGCATAGGCCCCCAACAACGCCCGCGCCCGCGCGCCATCAAGCACACCGTCGTCGTCCGAGCACCAGTCGTTCAAGGCAATGGCGACGTCATACAGCATCGGCCCGGAGCAGGCATTGTAGAAGTCGATCAGCCCGGTCAGGTGCGTGCCTTCGAACATCGCGTTGTCGCGGAACAGATCCGCGTGGATATTGGCCCGGGGCAGCGCCAGGATGCCCACCTTCTGCAGGGCGATCTCATCCAGCGCGGCCTCAAGCAGCCGGCGGGGCTCGGTGTCGAGGTGCGACAGCAGCTTGGCGCCCTCCTCCTGCATCCAGTCCAGGCCGCGGTCGGTCTTGCGCTTGATCATCTTGTCCCGGGTCGCCAGGTGCAGGTGCGCCAGCAACTCGCCGACCTGGGCGCAATGTTGCGCGTTGGCCTGCTTGATGTGCTTGCCCGCCAGGCGCGGTTGCAACAGTGCCGGCTTGCCCGCCAGTTCCCGCAGCGCCACGCCATCGGTGGTGCGCAAGGCGTAAGGCACCGGCAGGTCGGCGTCATGCAGCACGTCCAGCAGTTCGATGAAGAACGGCATTTCCTGCACCGGGCCGCGTTCGACCAGGGTCAGGACGAACTCGCCCTGCTCCAGGCTGATGAAGAAATTGGTGTTTTCGCTGCCAGCGGCGATCCCCTGGAAATCAAGCAGACGGCCAAGCCCATAAGGGGCGAGAAAGGTTTCCAGCTCGGGCCGAGCCAGGGGGGTGAACACAGACATGGTTAAAACTGCCAGTACGGGCGCCCTTCAGCGGGCGCCGGTTGAAGTGCAGAGCGGTATTACCACTCAAAGATTTTCCACGACGGAATCAGCATATCCGGCTGGTCCGAGCGGATGAAGTTTGCATCGCTACCATCGGCGCGCACCAGGAAATAAGGCTTGCCGTGCTTGGGCGTGACCTTGATCGCGTACAAGAAGCCGTTTTGCCGGTACTCCTGAATGGTTTTATCACCTTCGGTGCGGATGGTGACATCCGGGTCCGCCGAGGGCGCGTCGTCCGCCGCCATGACGGCCAACGGGGTGATTGCAAACAAGCCAGCCAGTAACAGGCGATTTAGTGTACGCATGATAACCTTGTCCCTTTGTCGTCAACGGTCCCGCTATTCTAGCCCCGGACCCGCCGAAAAGGTTGATCCTGCTCATGAGCCAAGCCCCCCTCGTCCTGGTGGACGGTTCTTCTTATCTGTACCGCGCCTTTCACGCGCTGCCACCGCTGACCACCTCCAAAGGCCTGCCGACCGGTGCGGTCAAGGGCGTGCTGAACATGCTCAAGAGTCTGCGCAAGCAGTATCCGGACAGTCCATTCGCCGTGGTGTTCGACGCCAAGGGTGGGACTTTTCGCGATGCGCTGTATGCCGAATACAAGGCTAACCGCCCGAGCATGCCCGATGACATGCGCGTGCAGATCGAGCCGCTGCATGCCAGCGTCAAGGCCCTGGGCTTCCCGCTGCTGTGCGTGGACAACGTCGAGGCCGATGACGTGATCGGCACCCTGGCCCGCAGCAGCGCCGCGGCCGACCGTCCGGTGGTGATCTCCACCGGCGACAAAGACATGGCGCAACTGGTCGACGGTCACATTACCTTGGTCAATACCATGACCGGTAGTGCACTGGACGTGGCTGGCGTGAAGGAGAAGTTTGGCGTCGCTCCGGAGCAGATCATCGATTACCTGGCATTGATGGGCGATTCATCCGACAACATTCCGGGTGTTCCGGGCATCGGACCGAAGACCGCGTCCGGCTTGCTGGTGGGTGTCAATGGCGGCCTGACCGAGCTGTATGCGCAATTGGACATCGTTGCCACCTTGCCCATCCGTGGCGCCAAGACCCTGGCCGCCAAGCTCGAAGAGCACAAGGAAATGGCGTTGCTTTCCTATGAGCTGGCGACCATCAAGACGGACGTACCTTTGGAGATCGGCCTCGACGATCTGAAAATGGGCGCGCCGGACCACGAGAAACTCGCCGAACTGTACACACTGCTGGAATTCAAAAGCTGGTTCGAAGAAAACCAGCGTGATGCCAAACGTGCGGGCCAGGAGATCGTCGAAGTCAGCGACGAACAACCCGGCGCTGTCGAGGCCAAGTATGAAGTCATCCTCGATCAGGCGCGCTTCGATGCCTGGCTGGCCAAACTCGACAAAGCGCCGCTGTTTGCCTTCGTCACCGAAACCAACGGTGGTGACGCCCAGCATTCGCAACTGGTGGGATTGTCGTTCGCCGTTGCGCCGTTCGAGGCCGCCTACATCCCGTTGACCCATTCCTACATGGGCGTGCCGGAGCAGCTGGACCGCGATACGGTGCTCAAGGCCCTCAAGCCCCTGCTGGAAAACCCGAACAAGCTCAAGGTCGGCCAGCACGCCAAGTTCGAAACCAACATCCTGGCCAACTGCGCCATCGGTGGCGACCAGGACAATGGCATCCTGGTCCAGGGCATCGCCTTCGACACCATGCTTGAATCCTATGTGCTGGATTCCACGGCGACCCGCCACGACATGGACAGCCTGGCGCTCAAGTACCTGGGCCAAAGCAAGACCGATTTCCAGGATATCGCTGGCAAAGGCGTCAAACAGCTGACTTTTGATCAAATCTCCCTGGAACTGGCCGGTCCTTACGCCGCCGAAGATGCAGACGTGACCTTGCGCCTGCACCAGGCCTTGCAGGAAAAGCTGGCCGCCACGCCAAGCCTGGGCAAAGTGCTCACGGAAATTGAAATGCCGTTGATGCCGGTCCTGGCGCGCATCGAACGCCAGGGTGCGCTGGTCGATGCCAACCTGCTGGGCGTGCAGAGTGTCGAGTTGGGCGAGAAACTGGTGGCGCTGGAGCGTGAGGCGTTTGCGATCGCCGGTGAGGAATTCAACCTGGGTTCGCCGAAACAATTGGGCGTGATCCTGTACGAAAAACTCGGCTTGCCGGTGCTCAGCAAAACGGCCAAGGGCCAGGCGTCCACCGCCGAGGCGGTGCTCGCCGAACTGGCGGAGCAGGATTACCCGTTGCCCAAGGTGCTGATGCAATACCGCTCGCTGAGCAAGCTCAAGAGCACCTACACCGATCGGCTGCCGGAGCAGATCAACAGCCGCACGGGCCGCGTCCATACCAATTATCAGCAAGCTGTCGCCGCTACCGGACGCCTGTCCTCGATCGACCCGAACCTGCAGAACATTCCGATTCGTACCGCCGAAGGCCGGCGGATTCGTCAGGCTTTCATCGCGCCGAAAGGCTACAAGCTGTTGGCGGCGGACTACTCGCAGATCGAATTGCGGATCATGGCGCACCTGGCCAAGGATGAGGGCCTGCTCTACGCGTTTCGCCATAATCTGGACGTGCACCGGGCCACGGCCGCCGAGGTTTTCGGGGTCGAGCTGGAGGCGGTCACTCATGATCAGCGCCGCAGTGCCAAAGCGATCAACTTCGGTTTGATCTATGGCATGAGTGCATTTGGCCTGGCCAAGCAGATTGGCGTCGATCGCAAGCAGTCCCAGGCTTACATCGACCGCTACTTCGCCCGTTACCCAGGTGTGCTGGCGTATATGGAGCGCACCCGTGCCCAGGCGGCCGAGCAGGGTTTCGTCGAAACCATTTTTGGCCGTCGGTTGTACCTGCCGGACATCAATGCGAAAAACCCTGCGTTGCGCAAAGGTGCCGAGCGCACGGCGATCAACGCGCCGATGCAAGGCACGGCCGCAGACATCATCAAGAAAGCCATGGTGGCGGTGGATCGCTGGCTGAGCGCATCAGGGCTGGATGCCAAGGTCATCCTGCAGGTACACGACGAATTGGTGCTGGAGGTGCGTGAAGACCTGGTCGACCAGGTGCGCGAGGAAATTCGCCAGCACATGAGCGCCGCCGCCACCCTGGACGTGCCGCTGCTGGTGGAAGTGGGCGTGGGCAATAACTGGGATGAGGCGCACTGATTCCCAAGCCCCGAGGCTCAAGGGTTTTTTGTGGCGAGGGAGCTTGCTCCCTCGCCACAGTGCATCACCGCACGTCTTGGGCGGCCTCCTAATTAGTTCGGAAAATTCCTAAGGCTATTTCCAAAAATAATCTGAACTAAACCGGTGAATTGCTACTCAGAGATTCTGAATGGCTGGTGAAGCCCTTCAATGCTCCTATGTTGTGTTAAGTGTTGGCAGATATCTGGACCCCGCCCTAGCGGTCCGGAACTTGGACCCCGAACTTCCCCCTCCCCATACGAAGTCCGGGGTTTTTTTTGCCTGCGATTTGGCTTATTCCGCCTGTTCGCTGCCCTTGTCTGCCAATTCCATCCAGTCGGCCAATACAGTGTAGGCCTCTTCCAGGCCCATG
Organism: Pseudomonas sp. Tri1; assembly: GCF_017968885.1. Classification (NCBI taxonomy): domain Bacteria; kingdom Pseudomonadati; phylum Pseudomonadota; class Gammaproteobacteria; order Pseudomonadales; family Pseudomonadaceae; genus Pseudomonas; species Pseudomonas sp. Tri1. Next base: position 37,125 of record NZ_CP072913.1, read on the forward strand.
CGCTTGGGGGCCGAGAACAGCTGGATGGTGATCGTATCGCCCCACCCTTTGCGAATTTCCGACTGCACTTTGAGCAGGGTGTTCTTGGCCGCGCCGTAGGTGAGCTTGTCTGCCTTGGTCAGCAGGATGTGCATCGGCATGCCGCTGGCGACAGCCCAGTCGAGCATCAGCAGGTCGAAGTCGGTCATCGGATGGCGGATGTCCATCATCAGAATCAGGCCTTTCAAACTCTCGCGGCTGCCCAGGTAGGCTTCCAGATGGCGCTGCCAGTGTTGCTTGAGCGGGATCGGTACTTTCGCGTAGCCGTAACCGGGCAGGTCGACCAAACGGCGTTCATCGTCTAGCTTGAAGAAGTTCAAGAGCTGCGTGCGACCCGGGGTTTTCGAGGTGCGTGCCAGGCTGGCATGGGTCAAGGTGTTCAGCGCGCTGGATTTACCGGCATTGGAACGCCCGGCGAAAGCCACTTCAAAGCCTTCATCGTCGGGGCATTGATCGACTTTGGCGGCGCTGAGCATGAAGGTGGACTGTTGGCACAGGCCAAGGATGGGGTTCTTCAGTTGCATGGGATTTCCGATGTGGGCGGCGTCGGGAATGGACGCGGCAAGCTGTGTCGTTTCCGTTTCAGTGACGCCAGTATATAATGCCGCAGATTTTGTGTGCGCTTTGTCCCAGCGTAGGATGAAGCTCACGGGAGCGATCGACCGAAATTGCGCACTAGAACGCAGCTCGCTCCCAACCCTGAAAAGGTCGTTTTATGACGAAATGGCTGCTAGCTGCCGGTGTCTTGATGCCGCTTTACAGCGCTCAGGCTACACAGGATCCGGAAGCTGTGTACAACCGTGTTTGTGGTGCCTGTCATTCCGGCCAACTCCCCATGGCGCCCCGCAAGGGCGATCAGGAAGCTTGGACGCCGAGGTTGGCGAAAGGTATGGAGACGCTGGTGCAACACGTGACCCAGGGTTTCAAGGCGATGCCGCCGCGTGGTTTGTGCATGGACTGCAGTGCCGAGGATTACCGAGCCATCATCCAGTGGATGAGCGAGTAAACCCGGTCCATAACTCTTTAACCCTTAGCCGTAGTTGGATTAGCTGATGAACAAACTGATCGTGAGTCTGCTGTTGACCTTGGGGATATCCGGCGTAGCCCACGCCGCTGGCGATGCCGCTGCCGGTCAGGCGAAAGCGGCCGTATGCGGGGCCTGCCATGGCCCAGATGGCAATAGCATGGCGCCCAACTTTCCGAAACTGGCGGGCCAGGGCGAACGTTATCTGAACAAGCAGTTGCACGACATCAAGTCCAATAAGCGCACGGTGCTGGAAATGACCGGCCTGCTGACCAACCTGAGCGATCAGGACCTGGCGGACATCGCGGCTTATTTCGCCAGCCAGAAGGGCAGCGTCGGGGCTGCCGATCCGAAGCTCGTGGCCCGTGGTGAAGCACTGTTCCGTGGTGGCGACCTGAACAAGGGGCTTCCAGCCTGCACCGGTTGCCACTCGCCTGACGGCAAAGGCAACGCTGCAGCCGGCTTCCCGCACCTGGGCGGCCAGCATGCCCAGTACGTAGGCAAGCAATTGACCGAATTCAGAAAGGAAGAAGGTGGCCGGACCAACGACGGCGATACCAAGCCGATGCAGAGCATTGCGAAAAAGCTGAGCGACGAAGATATCGCGGCGGTATCCAGCTACATCCAAGGCCTGCACTGAGGCCTTTGGCTGGCGTCGCAAGGGATGTACATCCCTTGCAACGTTAACGCTCGATTAATCTCTCGATGCGAGCATCAAAAGGGTGGCTTTGGCCGCCCTTTTTTGTGGCCGCTGCCGTTACACTAGCGAACTAGAACCCGCCACGATCTGTCCTAGAAGCAGGTCTTGCGAGGCCACCTCATTGTCCAGGAGTAAAGCATGCGTAATCTGATCATCAGCGCCGCGCTCGTCGCCGCCAGCCTGTTCGGCGTGACTGCCCAAGCGGCTGAAAAGCCCGCCGCACCCTATGTCGAATTGACCAACCCCGTTGCGGTGGCGGTGCCTGGCAAGATCGAAGTGGTGGAACTGTTCTGGTACGGCTGCCCGCATTGCTACGCTTTTGAGCCGGTTATCAACCCATGGGTCGAGAAACTGCCTTCGGACGTTAACTTCGTACGCATCCCCGCCATGTTCGGCGGCCCATGGGACGCCCACGGCCAGATGTTCCTGACCCTCGAAGCCATGGGCGTCGAGCACAAGGTTCACGCCGCCGTTTTCAACGCGATCCAGAAAGAACACAAGAAGCTGACCGACAAGGAAGACATGGCGGACTTCCTGGCGACCCAGGGTGTGGACAAGGATAAATTCCTAGCCACCTTCGACTCCTTCGCCATCAAGGGCCAGATCAACAAGGCCAAGGAACTGGCAAAGAAATATGAGATCACTGGCGTACCGACCATGATCGTCAACGGTAAATACCGCTTTGACATCGGTTCCGCCGGCGGTGCCGAACAAGCGCTGCAACTGGCCGACCAACTGATCGCCAAAGAGCGAGCGGCCACCAAGGCTGCCGCCAACTAAGCGCGGCTCACGGCCATGGCCCGCTGGAGTACCGAACGCATCGTTGGCCTGCATGAACCGCGGGTCAACGAGCACCACGTCATGTCCACGGGCTTGCCTGCCGATAACCGCCTGCGGCTGCTCAGCTTCAATATCCAGGTGGGTATCAGCACCGAGCGCTACCGGCATTACCTGACCCGGGGCTGGCAACATTTGCTGCCGCACACCGGACGCGCCGATAACCTGCAAAAAATCGGCGACCTGCTGAAGGATTTCGACCTGGTGGCCCTGCAAGAGGCTGATGGCGGGAGCCTGCGGTCAGGTTACGTCAATCAGGTGGAACATCTGGCCCAACTGGGCGCCTTTCCCTACTGGTACCAGCAACTCAACCGTAACCTCGGTCGTCTCGGCCAACACAGCAATGGCGTGTTGAGTCGCTTGCGACCGTGGGCGATCGAAGACCATCCGCTGCCGGGGCCCAAGGGGCGCGGGGCGATCCTCGCGCGTTTTGGCGAGGGGCCGGAGGCTTTGGTCGTGGTCATGATGCACCTGGCTCTCGGCGCGCGTACCCGGACCATGCAGTTGGCCTACATCCGCGAGCTGATCGGCGGCTACAAGCATCAGGTACTGATGGGCGACATGAACACTCACGCCAATGATTTGCTGCAAACTTCGCCCCTGCGTGACCTGGGTCTGCTCGCGCCACAACTGGAAGCGACGTTCCCCAGCTGGCGCCCCCAGCGTTGCCTGGACCATATCCTGCTGAGCCCGACCCTGACCCTCGAACGCGTCGAGGTGCTGGCCCAGCCCATTTCCGATCACCTGCCGGTCGCGGTCGAAATTCGTTTGCCGGGTTCGCTCACGGCTGATGCCTTTCCCGCGCTGAGTCCTGCCCCTCGCGGATCCGATGAATGAGCGACGAAGCCGAACGCTGGAGAGAGAAGTACCTCAAGAGTATCGAACAGCAGGAAAAGCTCGAGCGCCGTTGGGATGCCCGGCTCGACTTGCTGCGTCGGGGCCTGGTGCGCAGCACCCTGGCTGCCGAGGGCACTGACCGGGCGGTTGATCAATGCATGAAAGAGATGCGCGAGGTGGTGCGCACCGATGACATGGATGCCGGCCTCGCCGCACTGCTGCCGCGCCTGGAGAAAGCCGTACTCGATTCCGAGCAGCGCCGCGAGACCCGGATCGAACAGATGAGCAGCGCCTTGACGGCCCTGGTCGCCCAGTTGCAAACCCTGCCGCTGCCAAAGGAAGTCAGCCGGCCGCTGAAGAAATTTTCCAAGCAGTTGGAGGACCGTGTCAGCCAGGCCCGGGAGATTCCACTGCTGCTCAGCGAGCTGAGCAGCTTGCAGGGCAAAGCGTTGAGTGCGCTGGATGCACCTGCCGAAGCGCATCGTCCAGGCTTGCTGCAACGATTGTTCGGCGGACATGGCCACGAAGAAGCGCCGCAGTCGCCCGATCCGGCTCAGGGTAGCGCGGCGCCTGTGTCAGAAACGATCTTGCCGGCTCCCACAGCGGTGGCAATTGAAGCAGCATCTGTCGCACCGGCACCGGCACCGGCACCGGCACCGGCACCGGCACCGGCACCGGCACCGGCACCGGCACCGGAGCAAGTGCCTGAGCGGGATCGGGAGCAAGCCCAGACCCAGGCATTGGAGACAGCACCTGATCCAGATGCCGTCCTGGTGCCGATGGTCGCACCCGATCCAGCGCCCGCGCCGACACTGGTATCCCAAGCGCCTCCCTCCGTCATCGAACTGAGTGAAGCCGCCGAGCCGGCAGTGATCGCCGATGAGCTTGCGAAACCGGAGCCCGCGCTCGAAAATCCCGACGAATTGCAATCAAAAGAGCCGGCGAAGACGCTGTCCGAAGCACCGCTCCCTGCTGTCGAGGCAGATGAGCCAGCAGAACCAACTGACCCGACCGAGGCCCTGGTTACTGTCGATCCGGTCACCACCGACCCGGATGAAGCCCACTACGCCCTGCCCGACTCGCCGGAGCCCTCCTACAGCTCGGTGGCCAGGCATATCGAAGACACGCTGCTGGGGCTGTTGGGCGACCTGACCCTGCCCGAGCGTCATAGACCCCAAGCCGAGGCCATGCGTGAGCGCCTGCAAAATGGCTTGAACTGGTATGAGTTGCTGCCGATCCTCGATGATCTGGCGGTACTCATGCTGGCAATCACTGACAGCGGTCAACATGAGTTCGAGGCTTACCTGCAGCGGCTCAACGATCGGCTTGAGTCATTCCAGAACAGCCTGCGGGCCGCCAGTGAAGACCATGCCGATAATCAGTCGGCCTCCAGGGAAATGGACACCCAGATTCGTGAACAGGTTGATGGCCTGCAAAGCAGCGTCCAGCAAGCCGATGACCTGGAAGGTCTCAAGCAAGTGCTGGAAAACCACCTTGAAGGCCTGCTCGGCACAATGGACCTGCACCAGAAGCAGCGCGATCTGCGCGAGCAGGAAGTCTCGGCGCGTCTGAAAAGCCTCGCCGAGCGTGTCGCGTTGATGGAGCAGGATGCCCAGGTCGTGCGCGATAATCTCGAAGAGCAGCGGCAAAAAGCGCTCGTCGATCCGCTCACCGGGTTACCTAACCGTGCCGCCTGGTCCGAGCGCCTCGATCATGAGGTTTCCCAGTGGCAGCAGCGCGGTAATAGCCTGTTACTGGCTATGCTCGACCTCGATCATTTCAAGCGAATCAACGATAACTACGGCCATTTGGCTGGTGACCGAGTATTGAAGCTCATCGCCTCGGTACTGCGTAGACGCCTGCGCGGTGGTGACTTCATTGCCCGCTTTGGCGGCGAGGAGTTTGTCCTGTTGGTGCCCGACACCTCCCTGGCCGCGGGCGCCAAGTTGGCAGAGGCCTTGCGCGCTGCCATCGAAGTCTGTCCGTTCCACTTCAAAGGTGAGCCGGTGACGGTCACGGTGTCCATAGGCATGACGGCATTCAAACCCGGAGAACGCAGCGATCTTGTCATCAAAAGAGCCGACCAGGCGCTATATCGGGCGAAAAACTCCGGACGCAATCGCGTGGAGCTGGGCTGAAACCCAATTGTTCCATTTTGTTTAATATCGGTGCGTGAGCCCGATCATTCGCGAGGCGATACGTTACACTGTTGCATTACTTCCAGCGCGTAATGCATTCCGCCATGAAATTGTTTTCGCTCATTGTCTCCTTACTGGTTCTGGCCGGTTGCACCAGCGGCCCCCGGTTAGATACCCGTCACCCTTCTGTCAATCAGGACAGCCGAATCCAATTCGTGGTGGTGCATTACACTTCGGCCTCCCTCGAGCGATCCCTGGCGCTGCTGACTCATGGTGAAGTCAGCGCCCATTACCTGATTGGCGACGATAAACCCGCGACCATCTATAAGCTGGTGGATGAAAACCGTCGCGCCTGGCACGCCGGGGAGAGCGAATGGCAAGGTCGGACCTGGCTCAACTCCAGCTCCATCGGCATTGAGATCGTCAATCCAGGCTTCATCGACACGCCCACAGGGCGCCTTTGGTATCCCTACAGCGAAGCCCAGGTCCAAGCCCTGATCGTATTGCTCAAGGACATCATCCAGCGTAACGCGATCAGCCCGCGCAACATCATCGGGCACAGCGATATCGCGCCTTTGCGCAAGCTCGATCCGGGGCCGTTGTTCCCTTGGAAGCGCCTGGCCGAAGCGGGCCTGGGCTTCTGGCCAGACGAACAGGCCGTGGCCCGCCAGCAAGCGATATTCGCCGCCGCGCAGTTACCGAGCGCCAGCTGGTTCCAGGCCGAGCTGGCCCGCCTCGGCTACCCGACGCCCCAGACGGGCGAATGGGACGTGGCCACCCACCATGTGCTGGCCGCCTTCCAGCTGCACTACCGGCCGACGCGGTTCGATGGCACACCGGATGCGCAAAGCGCGGCGATTCTGCAGGTGCTCAACCAGACAAAATAATGACGCCCGTCTGACTATCAGCGCTAAATCCAAATCAGAAGCTATAACTCATTGGTAACTTTCGGATTGCCCATGATGACGGCTGCCCGCGAAACCCTGCAGAGCTGGCTCCATCGCCCTCTTTTCCTGGCGATGATGGCGGCTGCCTTGAGTACGGTGCTGTTGCTGGCGGGGAGTCTGGCTGTGGTGATGCAGCAGATCCAGCAGCGTGAAAGCGATCAGATGAATGCCCAGGGCGAGCGCTTTCTGCAACGCTTGGAGCAGCTTTTCGGCCAACTGCGCGAAAGTCTCGATGATCTGCAAAACCAGCCGTTGCGCGGATGTGACGATGACATGATCGCGACATTGCGTCAGGTCAGCTTCAACTACCGTTTCGTCTACGAGGCGGTGTATATCGATGGCAGCGGCGTCTGTTCCAACCGTCCACGCCAGAGCGGGTTGTCGGTGACCCGCCCGCCCGACATCCGCGGGCCGACCTACAATTACTGGCTCAACACCACCACAGAACCCGATGAAGACCGCGCGGCATTGATGCTGGGGCGCGGCAACTTTCGGGTGGCTACGTCTCGCGGGCATTTGACCGATGTGGTCGATTTGCCACCGGGCAGCAGCCTGCTGGTCGTCCTGGATCACGGCGAGCGGGCCATTCCGGTGCTCGGGACTGACCAATACTGGCCGCCAACCGAGCCCTGGCCGCCAAAAAGCCACAATGCCTTGCAAGTGACGCAGAACCGCTTGATCTATCGGATGCCGACCGACAGTCCGGAATATCAGTTAGTGCTGATCGCTCAGCGCAACGGTTTTCAGGTTCCAGCCAATGCCTGGTGGATGCTGCCCATCAGTCTGATGCTGGGCGTGGGTATCGGGTTCCAGGTGTTTCTGCTGGCACGCCAGCGTCAATCCATGGATGCCGAATTGCACGGAGCCATCCGGCGTGGTGAGTTGCAGGTGCTGTACCAGCCGATTTTCGACCTGAGCAGCCGCAACTGCGTGGGTGCCGAAGCCTTGCTGCGCTGGCGACGACCGGACGGCACCCTGACCAGTCCGGATTTGTTTATCCCGATGGCGGAAAACACCGGGCAGATCCGCCAGATCACCGATTTCGTGCTGCAGCGGCTGTTTGATCAATTGGGCCAGCTGTTGCGGGCTAATCCGCAACTGTACATCTCAGTAAATCTGGCGGCGTGCGATGTGATGGTGCCGCGTATCGGCGAAGTGATTGCCCGCCTGCTGGCGCTGCATCGGGTATCCGCCCGGCAGATTGCCTTCGAAGTGACCGAGCGCGGACTGATCGATGTATTGGTTGCCCGGGATAACCTACAGTCGTTGCGCGACGTCGGGCATCAGGTGTTGATCGACGATTTCGGCACCGGTTATTGCAGCCTGGCCTACCTGCAGACCCTGCCGGTGGATTGCCTGAAAATCGACAAGGCGTTCATTGATGCCTTGGGCCACGATGCCGCCAGCAGCGGTGTGGCCCCGCACATCATTCGCATGGCTCACGCGCTGGAGCTCAAGGTGATCGCCGAAGGTATCGAGCATGAAGCCCAAGCCTCCTATTTGAGTAGCGAAGGCGTGAAGTTCGGTCAGGGCTGGCTGTTTGCCCATGCACTCAGTGCGGTGCAGCTCATCGAACTGATTACCCGCGGTCGGCGCCTGCTCAGCCGACGCCTGGACGATGAAGCCTGAGCCTCCTCAGACCGCCAGCGCCATGTAGAACTGTGTGCCCTGCCCCGGCCTTGAATAGACACCCATGCGCCCGCCATGGAGCTGGACGATCTCCTTGCACAACGCCAGGCCAAGGCCAGCACCGCCCTTCTTGCGTCCGACCTGGACGAAAGGTTCGAAGATCCGTCCCTGCTGACTGTAGGCAATGCCTTCACCGTTGTCTTCGACGCTGATGATCACTCGCTCGCCGTGGCGCCGGGCCTGCAGGCGGATCTGGCCGTTGTTGCCAGTGTGACGCAAGGCATTGTCGATCAGGTTATCCAGCACACGATCCAACTGCGCAGCGTCGGCATGCAGGTGTGGCAGCGGGCCCTGGATCGCCACGAGCAATTCGATGCCCTTGGCCTCGGCCTGCGCGGCGAACCGCAACCGGGCTGCTTCGAGTAAATCTTCGATGGAACAAGGTCCCAGGGTCAGCTTTTGCAGACCATTCTGGTAGCGAGAGAAGTTCAGCAAGTCATTGATGAGTTGCATCAGCCGCTGCATTTCTTCATTGACGGTGTTGAGCAGGTCGGCCTCGCGGGAGTCTTCAGCGAAATGCACACGCTCCTGCAACAGGCCGAATGCCATGTGCATGCCGGTGACGGGGGTGCGCAGTTCGTGGGAAGCGCGCAACACGAATTCACTGCGCACCCGCTCAAAAGCGCGCTGTTCGGTGACATCGTGCAGCACCATCACCGCTCCGAGGATGTGACCCTGGGTATGGCTGACCGGTGTGAGGCTGTAAGTCAGCACCCGCGACTCACCGTCCACCTCGATGCTCAGGTCGTCTGGTGCCCGCTCCTGGGTTCCGCCGCGCAGGACCACGTGCAGCTCTTCATCCAGTTCAAGGCGTCCCAGCGCCTCGCCCAAGCCCAGGCCCAGGCGTTCCTCATCCCAGCCCAGTTGACGCTGGGCCACGGGGTTGAGGTGCTCCAGCCGGCCCTGGCGGTCGATCATAAGCAGGCCGTCGTCAATGCTGTCCAGTACGGCTTGCAAACGTTGTTGGCCGGCGAGCAGTTCATCGACGTTGGTGGCCTGATGTTCGCGCAACGCCTGGGCCATGATTCCGAAGCGACGTGTCAGAAGATTCAACTCGGCAGCGGAAGAAATGGGCAACGTCACCTCGAAATTGCCCTGGCCGATGTCATCCGCTGCCGCCGCCAGCGCCTCGATCGGCGCCCCGAAACGCCGGGCGATACCGTGGGCCGTGATAAAACCGATGATCAGCACCGCCAACCCCACCAGCCCCAGCAGTCCGGAAATCAACAGCGCACGTTCGCGGGCGCGGTTCTGGGTTTCGCTGATATTGTTCAAGGCTTGTCGATATCCCTCGATCAAGCCACTGCGCAGCACATTGAATTTTTCGGTGAGGTCCTGGATGGCGGTAATTTGGGCCGGTTGTTGGCGAGACGCAGTAAAGGCTTCAAGAAAACGGATGTAGTCGGCTTTGGCCTTGGTGAAGTTGTCGATCGAGCTGGCCAGCCCCTGTTCATGGGCGATGCCCTCTTCGAGTAAACCGAAATATTGCCGCTTGGACGCTTCCAGCGCAGCCAGATCGGGTTTGTCGTCGAGCATGATCATCAACTGGTCGCCCAGTGTCTGGCGCAGCTTGAGGCCCAGGTCCAGCAAGATGAAGTTGTCGCGTACCGATTGTTCCTGGGTGTTGGCCATTTGCATCACGCTGACCAGGCCAAGCACCAGTCCCAGCAATGCCACGGTAATCAGGGCCGAGATGCTCAGAAACAGTCGGGTGCGCAGCTTCATCGCCAGCTTCATAAGGTATCGCTCACAGGTTGTACTGCTTGCGTTTGCGATACAGCGTGGAAGCATCGATCCCCAGGGTCTTGGCCGCCTGGTCGAGGGTGTCGGCGGTGGCCAGTACTGCGCCGATGTGAGCCTTCTCCAATTCGTCGAGACTCAGCGCGGCGCCGATTCGTGGCGCATTGTTGACCGGTTGCTCGGCCATGCCCAAGTGACTGATCTCGACTTTTTCCTGTGGGCAGATAATGCTGGCGCGCTCGACCACGTTACGCAGTTCCCGGATATTGCCTGGCCATCGATAGCTTAGCAGCGCTTCGCGCGCCTCGTCGCTGAAGCCCCGGGCCGGGCGCGCGTATTCCTTGACGAAGCGCGCCAGGAAGCGGTCGGCCAGGGTCAGGATGTCTTCGGCACGCTCACGCAGCGGTGGTAGATGCAGGGTAATGACGTTCAGGCGATACAGCAGGTCTTCGCGAAAGCGCCCGTCGCGCACCATGTCTTCGAGGTTGAGGTTGGTCGCGGCGAGAATCCGTACGTCGGCGCGGCGTGTCACCGGGTCCCCTACCCGTTCATATTCTTTATCTTGGATGAATCGCAGCAACTTGGGTTGCAATGTCAGGGGAAAATCGCCGATCTCGTCGAGAAACAGCGTCCCGCCATCAGCCTGGTTGACGCGTCCCAAGGTGCTCTCGCTGGCGCCGGTGAACGCGCCGCGGCTGTGACCGAACAATTCGCTTTCCATCAACTCAGTGGTCAGCGACGGGCAGTTGATGGTCACGCAGGACTTCTTCGCACGCTTGCTCCAGCCGTGGATCGCCCGGGCCAACTCGCCCTTACCCGTGCCGGACTCGCCAAGAATCAGGATGTTGGCGTCGGTGTTGGCGACCTGGCGGGCTGTTTCCAGAACGACTTTCATCGCCGGACTGTGGGAATCGAGGCCGTCCTTGGGTTTGCGCACTTCCCCTTCGAGGGCTTCGAGCCTTGCCGATAATTGGCGCACTTCCAGTTGCTTGGCGGTGGCCAGGCGTAATTGATCCGGGCTGCACGGCTTGACCAGATAATCGGCGGCACCGGCCTGGATCGCGTCGACGGCGGTGTCGACCGCCGAGTGGGCGGTGACAATCACCACTCGCATCCAGGGCGCCTGAATACGCATTTGCGCCAGGACGTCGAGGCCGTTGTCCTCGCCCAGGCGCAGGTCGAGAAAGCACAGGTCGAACACCTGGCGCTGCAACAGGGTGTCGGCCTGGGCGGCGCTGTTGGCGGTCGCGACGGTATAGCCTTCGTCTTCCAGGCAGTAACGGAACGTACGCAGGATGGCGGACTCATCGTCTACCAGCAGAATGCGGCCTTGATGCTCAGTGGCGGATTCCATTTTCCTACGCTCCTTAATGAATGATGTTGGTTAGTGTCAGAAAAATCGGGCAAGTTGCATGGTCGTTTCTGAGGGGATATTACCCACCGAGAGTGGCCCTGTGGACGTCTGACTCCTAAAAGATTGATTTGGGTTCCTTTTTTTGTCTGACATCCGTCTCGGACGGTTCGGCTTGCTCATTCCGACATCTGTTTTCGACGGGCAATTCAAAAAGAATCTAACCCCCCTTCGCTTCGTTCGTGCAATACGCACGACTCTCTGTGGCGGCATCGTGCAGGATGCGCCCTGGACGTTTTGCGTACCAGATATAACTATTTGATTTTAAATGGATTTTTTTTGACAAAATTCTGGCACGCCGACTGCAATGGTCCGATCAAGCGTGGCGCTAAGGGCGCCTCAACCAGATCACCACTCGGGTGGGGAGGAATTTCAGGATGAATCGTCAAAGTGCCGCCCAGTTTCGAATCTCTTCCCTGCACGTTCAGCAGATTCTGTGGGGTGTTGTAGCCCTGCTGATAACCCTAGTGGCAGGCCAGCAATGGCTGTTCTGGCAGCAGAGCCAACAACCGGAGGCGCCGCTGGTTTCCATTCAGCGCGCCCCTCAAACCCATTTCAGCGCCGTTGGCAGCCTCTCGGAAGTTTCCGCTTCCATGCGAATGATGGACGTCGACCAGGCACAGCCTGCCGCCGAACTACCTCGCCAGGAGCGCTGGGTGTTTTAACTGATGGACCGGTCGTCCACCGCGCCGGAACCATCGCCGTCAGACCCTAACTAAATAGAAAAGCGTAAGGAGAATCACCATGTTGAGCTGGGCAATTACTTTCCTGATCATTGCCATCATCGCCGCAGTACTGGGTTTTGGTGGTATCGCAGGCACCGCCACGGGCATCGCCAAGATTCTCTTTGTCGTATTCCTGGTGATGTTCATCGCTTCCTTCTTCTTTGGTCGTCGCGGTCGAGGCTGACCATGAGCGCTTCCTTCAAGGGACTGGCCGCCGCCCTGCTGTTGGGCGGCAGTGCCATGGCAATGGCTGCCAATGATGGACAGATGCGGGCCAATGAATTGCTTGAAGCAGACCCGCAGTACCGCGAAACGTGGCAGCACGTTGTCAAAAAAGCAGAGCGCCTGCCGGAGTGGGTGATGAACCTGTCTGGCGATGCTGAGCAGATGAACGCCGTCGAGGAAGATGGCGACAAGTATCTGGTCGGTCCGCTGTGCGAAACCCAGGCAACGTGCCGCAGCAAACGCCTGATCGTCGCCTTCAGTTTCGATAAGGACGAGGCCTACGCCATGTTGGTCGAGGTCCCCGCCGGGCTACCCGCCGACAAGTCGCCGACCCGTCACGCTGACTACCGTTTCCTCGGAAATCCCGATGAAGGTATGCAGAAACTGTTAATGGAACAACTCAAGAAAGATCCCAACTGGTATTGAGTTTTGAAAACGAGAAAAGCAGCCCTGTTTTTCTCTTCTGCACCGCCCGAGGAGGGCCGATGCATGACCAGGGGGCCGGGACGTTCTGACCATTGAGGGTCGGAGTGACCTACGGGCACAAGGAGTGCCTGCGAAAGGGCCGGGTCAGGTAAAAGCTGCGACGCAGGTTCGCAAAGTCGTCAAGGCTTGGCGAACTTGCGCAGCGCTTATGCCCGCAAAGGCCTATGCCAGAGCGGCTTGTTGATTTGGCGCGGTGGGCAGGCCCATGGATGCGGCATTTTGTCTCCTTTGCATAACTTATCCCCCCTTGCCTGACCGTATATCGGAGAATGCCCACACGAATTTCCTCGTGGGTCGCGATTCGAATCGCCGCCGTTGCATCGCTTGCACCTGCTTGTGAGAGCAAGCCCGGCTACGCTGAAATGGCCGGTTCACGGCACTTATGCCTGCCGAAATGTCGTATTCGAACCGGCTGTGACGTGCATTTGTTTTTCAAAATCTCATGCCGATTCGGCATGGGGTAGGCGTTTACGGCATTAGACGGGCTTCCCTCGCATCGCAATAGTTGCGCCTTTTTTCGCCTGCCAGTAAGCCGCAAGCGCGTGCTCGGGGTGACCTTATACGGGGGCAGAGGTGCGATTTCGCAGCGTCGTTGGCGTTTCGGTTCGTGCCTCTGTCCGAGTCCAACTGAAGTAAGGGTAACGATATGAAGAAGGCAAAACTAAGCCTCGCCTGGCAGATCCTCATCGGTCTGGTGCTCGGGATTGCATTGGGCGCGCTGCTCAACCATTTCAGTGCCGAGAAGGCCTGGTGGATCAGCAACGTGCTGCAACCGGCGGGCGATATCTTTATCCGTCTGATCAAGATGATCGTGATCCCGATCGTGATTTCTTCGCTGATCGTCGGCATTGCCGGGGTCGGTGACGCCAAGAAGCTGGGGCGTATCGGTCTCAAGACCATTCTTTACTTCGAAATCGTCACCACCATCGCCATCGTCGTCGGCCTGTTGCTGGCCAACTTCTTCCAGCCGGGCAGCGGCATCGACATGAGCACCCTGGGCACCGTGGATATTTCCAAGTACCAGGCCACCGCCGCTGAAGTCCAGCATGAACACGCCTTCGTCCAGACCATCCTGAACCTGATCCCGTCCAACATCTTTGCAGCGGTCGCCCGTGGCGAGATGCTGCCGATCATTTTCTTCTCCGTGCTGTTTGGCCTCGGTCTGTCCAGCCTGCAATCGGACCTGCGCGAACCGCTGGTGAAAATGTTCCAGGGCGTGTCGGAAAGCATGTTCAAGGTCACCCACATGATCATGCAATACGCCCCGATTGGCGTGTTCGCGCTGATCGCGGTGACGGTCGCCAACTTCGGTTTCGCGTCGCTGCTGCCGCTGGCAAAACTGGTGATCCTGGTTTACGTCGCCATCGCCTTCTTCGCCTTTGTGGTGCTGGGCCTGATCGCGCGCCTGTTTGGCTTCTCGGTGCTCAAGCTGATGCGCATCTTCAAGGACGAGCTGGTGCTGGCCTATTCCACCGCCAGCTCCGAAACCGTGCTTCCGCGCGTGATCGAGAAGATGGAAGCCTACGGCGCACCTAAAGCCATTTGCAGTTTCGTAGTGCCCACCGGTTACTCGTTCAACCTTGATGGCTCAACCCTGTACCAGAGCATCGCGGCGATTTTCATCGCCCAGCTGTACGGCATCGACCTGTCCATCAGCCAGCAATTGCTGCTGGTGCTGACCCTGATGGTCACCTCCAAAGGCATCGCCGGTGTGCCGGGCGTATCCTTCGTGGTGTTGCTGGCCACCCTGGGCAGTGTGGGTATTCCGCTGGAAGGCCTGGCCTTCATCGCCGGTGTCGACCGCATCATGGACATGGCCCGTACCGCGCTTAACGTGATCGGTAACGCCTTGGCCGTGCTGGTCATCTCCCGCTGGGAAGGCATGTACGACGATGCCAAGGGCCAGCGCTACTGGAACTCCCTGCCGCACTGGCGCAGCAAAGAACCGCTGCCGGCGGGGGAAGTTTCCAGTCGCTGACACACATGACCCCTGTGGGAGCGAGCTTGCTCGCGATTGCGATATGTCAGCCAACATCAATGCTGATTGATCCGACGCCATCGCGAGCAAGCTCGCTCCCACATTCATCACCTGTGCAGTGACTAGCGAACCCCGGAGAAATCCGGGGTTTGTCGTTTCTGCCAGCCCCGCTATCATTCGCCGCATCTTCCGGGGGATTTAACCGATGCTCAATGGCCTGTGGCTTGGCTTCTTTATCGTGGCAGCCGTGTCGGCGCTGGCGCAGTGGTTGATCGGCGGCAACGCCGGGATCTTCGCGACCATGGTGGAAAGCATTTTCGCCATGGCCAAGCTGTCGGTGGAGGTGATGGTCCTGTTGTTCGGCACCTTGACCCTGTGGCTGGGCTTCCTGCGCATCGCCGAAAAGGCTGGCATCGTCGATTGGCTGGCCAAGGCACTCGGCCCGCTGTTCTTGCGCCTGATGCCGGAAGTCCCGGCCGGCCATCCGGCAATTGGCCTGATCACCCTCAACTTCGCCGCCAACGGCCTGGGGCTGGATAACGCCGCTACGCCCATCGGCCTGAAGGCCATGCGTGCCCTGCAGGACCTCAATCCCAGCCCGACCATCGCCAGTAATGCGCAAATTCTGTTTCTGGTGCTCAACGCTTCGTCGCTGACGCTGCTGCCGGTGACGATCTTCATGTACCGCGCCCAGCAAGGCGCGCCGGACCCGACCCTGGTGTTCCTGCCGATCCTGCTTGCCACCAGCGCCTCGACCTTGATGGGGCTGCTGTCGGTGGCGTTCATGCAGCGCCTGCGGTTGTGGGACCCGGTCGTGCTGGCTTATCTGATCCCGGGTGCGTTGGTGCTGGGCGGCTTCATGGCCCTGCTGGCAACGCTCTCGGCCACGGCTCTGGCGGGGCTGTCATCGATCCTCGGCAATCTGACGCTGTTCGGCTTGATCATTGTGTTCCTGGTGGTGGGCGCCCTGCGCAAGGTCAAGGTGTATGAAGCCTTCATCGAGGGCGCCAAGGAAGGTTTCGACGTGGCCAAGACATTACTGCCGTATTTGGTGGCGATGTTGTGCGCCGTGGGTGTGTTGCGGGCCTCGGGGGCATTGGATTTTGGCCTCGACGGTATTCGGCACCTGGTGCAGTGGGCCGGTTGGGACACGCGTTTTGTCGATGCCTTGCCGACCGCCATGGTCAAGCCATTCTCCGGCAGCGCCGCCCGGGCGATGTTGATCGAGACCATGAAGACCTCTGGCGTGGACAGTTTCCCGGCGTTGGTGGCAGCGACCATCCAGGGCAGCACCGAAACCACGTTCTATGTGTTGGCGGTGTATTTCGGTGCGGTGGGCATCCAGCGGGCGCGGCATGCGGTGGGCTGTGCGCTGCTGGCCGAATTCTCCGGAGTCGTGGCGGCGATCGGGGTGTGCTACTGGTTCTTTGGCTGAACCAGAGTTCCACCCCCAGAAGCCGTCAGAGGGGTGGGGGCGTAGCGAAGCGCTGGCCTTGCTCCAGGGTCCAGTTCACTACCTCAGCCGTCAGCCGATCACTGGCGTGGCCAAAACCTTCCACCACCGCCGGCACTTTCACGTCGTTCAGCGGCTGGCGTACTTCAAAGCGGCGACTGGCCAGGATGCGTTGGTCGAAGCCGCGCACCAGCAGCGCATCCAGGCGGATCACCACGCTGGCCGTGCTACCTTGGTACTCGGTCTGGAAGGCCTGTAGTTGGCCGCCCAGCTCCAGGTCAGCTTGCAAGTTGCTGTCGGCGACACTCAACAACCCGACGCGTCGATCCTGGGCGAAGCCATCGAGCAAGCGGTTACGCAACAGCACCGGCGCCGGATCGCTCCAGCGCGAGGCGGCGTAGCTGCTGAGCAGGTTGCCGTGGGGAATGACCGCGATGTTCGGGCTGTTGAGCACCTCGCTGGCCTGGGGGCTGGCCAGGCGCAGCGACCAGCTCACTGCCGTGCCCGCAGATGCCGGGGCCTGGGTGACGGGCAAGCGGTACACATCCGAAGGCTCAGCCTTGGGCAAAATCGAGCAACCGCCCACCAGGAGCAATCCTGCCAGCAAGAGGATAGGGCGGATAAAACGGTTGCACGGCCTCATGGCGTGAACTCCTTGTTCTTGTCATTACCCAGCAAATAGCCGCTGGGGTTGGCATCCAGGCGCCGGGAGATCCCCCGCAGGGCGCTCAGGGTTTCGCGCAGCTCACGCACGGCTGGCGCCAGGGCATTGAGGCCCTGCATGCCGTTATTCAACGAGTCGCGGTTGTCGTTCAACAGTTTGTCCAGGGTCGCGGTGCTGCGAGCCAGGGACTGCATAGCCAGGCCGGCGCTGCCGAACGCCTGTTTGCCCTGGTCGTTGAGCAAACCATTGGCGTTGCGCATCAACGCCGTGGTCTGTTCCAGCGTAGCGCTGGCCTGTTTGCCGATGGCCGCCAGTTGCTGCATGGCCTGGCGAATGTCGCCGCGCTGCTCGGCAATGACCCCGGTGGTCTGTTCCAGGTGTTCGAGGGTCTTGCCCAGGCGCTGGACGTTGTCCGAGGAAAACACTTCATTGGCGTTGTGCAGCAGCAGGTTGATGCTGGTCATCAAGTCATCGCTGTTGTTCAGCAGGCGGGCGATAGGCGAGGGCGCGGCGACAATCACCGGCGGCTCACCATCGTGCCCGGTCAGCGGCGGGCTCTGGGGGGTGCCACCGCTGAGCTGGATAATCGAGGTGCCGGTGATGCCGGTCAGGGCCAACTTGGCCTGGGTGTCCTGCTTGATCGGTGTTTCACCGCTCAAGCGCACCCGTGCCAGCACCCGGCGCGGGTCGTTCGGGTCCAGGCGCAGATTGACCACATCCCCGACCTTGATGCCGCTGTACTCCACCGAACTGCCCCTGGACAGCCCACTGACCGCCTCGTTGAACACCACTTCGTAATACTTGAATTCGCTGTCCACGCTGGACTTGGCCAGCCACAGGCCAAACAGCAGGGCGCCGACCACCACGATTACGGTGAACAGGCCGATCAATACATGATGGGCTCGGGTTTCCATGTCAGACCTCGTTCAATTGTGTAGCGGCCGATAACGCCGCGCGACCGCGTGGGCCATGGAAGTATTCGTGAATCCAGGCATCGTCGGTTTCCGACACCTTATCGATGACATCGACCACCAATACTTTTTTCTGGGCTAGTACCGCGACCCGATCGGTAATGGTGTAGAGGGTGTCCAGGTCATGGGTGACCAGGAACACGCTCAAGCCCAGGGCATCGCGCAGCGTCAGGATCAATTGGTCGAACGCTGCCGCGCCGATGGGGTCGAGACCGGCGGTGGGTTCATCGAGAAACAGAATGTCCGGGTCCAGGGCCAGCGCCCGGGCCAAGGCTGCACGCTTGATCATGCCGCCGGACAGCGAGGCGGGGTATTTGTCGGCGGCCGATAGCGGCAGCCCGGCCAGCGCCAGTTTGACTGCGGCCAGATGCTCGGCATCGGCTCGGCTGAGCCCGGCGTGTTCGATCAGCGGCAGGGCGACATTTTCTGTCACGGTCAGGGACGAAAACAGCGCGCCTTTCTGGAACAACACGCCAAAGCGCCGCTCCACCCGCGAGCGTTGCGTCGGCGGCAGGCTTGGCAAGTCCTGGCCGAACACCCGCACTGACCCTTCGCTGGGCCGGCGCAAGCCGACGATGCTGCGCAACAGCACTGATTTGCCGCTGCCGGAGCCGCCGACCACGGCGAGAATCTCGCCCTTGTACACGTCCAGGTCGAGGTTTTCATGCACGCTCTGGCGGCCAAAGCGATTGCACACACCGCGCACTTGAATCACCGCCTCGGTGGGCGGCCTTGAGGGGCGGCTCACCATTTCATCTCCATGAAGAACAGCGCGGCCACGGCATCGAGCACGATCACCACGAAAATCGACTGCACCACACTGGAGGTGGTGTGAGCCCCGACCGACTCGGCGCTGCCACTGACCTTGAAGCCTTCCAGGCAACCCACGGCGGCGATCAGAAAGGCAAAGATCGGCGCCTTGACCATCCCCACCACGAAATGCTGCACGCCGATGTCCGACTGCAACAGCGTCAGGAACATGGCCGGGGAAATACCCAGCGACAAGGCGCACACGACACCGCCACCGACAATGCCCGAGAGCATCGCCACGAAGGTCAGCATCGGCAGGGCCACCAGCAACGCCAGCACCCGCGGCACCACCAGCAACTCGACGGGATCGAGGCCAAGGGTGCGGATCGCGTCGATTTCTTCGTTGGCCTTCATCGAGCCGATTTGCGCGGTGAACGCACTGGCGGTGCGGCCCGCCATGAGAATCGCCGTCAGCAACACGCCGAATTCGCGCAAAAACGAGAACGCTACCAGGTCCACGGTGAAGATACTGGCGCCGAAATCGGCCAGTACCGTCGCCCCGAGGAACGCCACTACCGCACCCACCAGGAACGTCAGCAAGGCGACGATGGGCGCCGCATCCAGGCCGGTCTGTTCGATGTGAACGACCATCGGGGTAATGCGCCAACGCCTGGGGTGGAACAGGCCGCGGCCCAGGGTTTCCAGAATCAAGCCGACAAAGCCCAACAGTTGCAGGGTGTCCTGCCAGACCTTCTCCACGGCGCGACCAATGCGCGTGAGCAACTGAGTCACGACGCTGACGCTCGGCTCTTTGTCCGGTACGCAGAAGTCCGTCAACGAGCAATAGACGGTCTGCAACAGCGCTCGCTCGGCGGCCGGCAGACTGCAATCGGGGTGTTCAGTGGTCTTGCCCAGCCGTTCGGAGCCCAGCAGTTCCACCAGCAACGAGGCCCCAGCGGTGTCGAGGGCGCCGAGACCGTTGAGGTCGATCTGGGTGTTCTCATCGTACTGACCGCGCAACGAGTCGCTCAAGCGCTTGAGTTGCGTGTAATGGGCCAGGGTCCAGTCGCCGCTGACCAACAGCTTCGCCGCAGAGTCGGACGTATCCAGTCGGGCAGTGCCAGTGTGGGGGCTAGGGGTCATAAGCTCCATGCTCGTTGGGTTTCAACCAGCGCTACCTAATACCACGACCGCAATCATTTTGCTTGGGCCGCAGCGGCGCTCACATTGAAACGCAGCACCCCGATCATCTGGCCGTTTTCCGTCAGCACCCGTACCTGCCATTTGCCTGTCGGGTCGTCCGGGAAATTCTGTTTGTGAGTCCAGGCGCGATAGCCTTCCTTGCGTCCGCCATGGATGTCCAGAGCGATGCGGTCGACTTCTTTGCCGTTGAACTGCCAGACATGGTAGATCCGCTCATCGAGCCCCCGTGGCGCGTTGATGGCGGTGTAGGCGTACAGGCCGTTGCTGCGAATCTGCGCGGCGCTGACTTCCTTGAGGCTGGCGCCCGGCGTGCGGTCCTCCAGTTGGGTGCTGATCGCCACTTCGGTCATCCACAGCGTCGCGGGCGGCACCCAGGAGCGCAGCACCCAGCCGGCGGCGCCAATCCCTGCGGTGATGCATAAAATCGCCAGGGCGTTGCGCACGGTGCGGATTGGAAAGATCGACGCCAGGCTCGGGAACGACAGCAGCATGGCAGTGCCCAGCGCCAGCTTGAAGCTTTGGTCGGTGGTCAGGTGCAGGATGACGGGCAGTGCGGTGAGCAGGGCGGCGAACAGCGTCAGCGTGTGCAGTGCCAGGAACGCCCAGCGCCGGGGGGCCAGCCATTTGTAGTACAAAGGGTCGATGATCGAGATCAGCGCCGCCGCTGTGAGCAGGCCGGTGAAAATCAGC
The DNA here is from genome assembly GCF_017968885.1 of Pseudomonas sp. Tri1. Classification (NCBI taxonomy): domain Bacteria; kingdom Pseudomonadati; phylum Pseudomonadota; class Gammaproteobacteria; order Pseudomonadales; family Pseudomonadaceae; genus Pseudomonas; species Pseudomonas sp. Tri1. The sequence continues at coordinate 57,632 of NZ_CP072913.1, forward strand.
TGGCTGCTGTTCCAGGTGGTGGTGATGAAGAAAAACGGCAGGACGAAAAACAGGCTTTCCTGGTGAATCATCTGCGTGGCGTAACGCAACAGCGGCTGGGGGATTTCCCGTTTGAAAATCCGCGTGAACAGCCGGGTCATGCTGTTCTCGACCATCAGCCAGAGCCAGCTCACCAACATCATGATAGCGATCCAGGTCGCCAGGCCCTGCTGGCGGTCCACCAGCATGAAGCTGCCGAGCCCGGAAATGAAGCCTCCAAGCGCAATGACCCCTGGATAGCGCTTCATCAATTCAAGGAGGCGCTGGATGTAGAGAGTCAGCTTCTGCATTCGGTGGTTTCACAGTAAGTCGTAGGAAATATCCCTGACAGAGTATCGCCAGGACAACGATGTGACGAGTGCTCTTGTGGCGAGGGGATTTATCCCCGCTGGGCTGCGAAGCAGCCCCACAGACCCCTTGAGTGAAATCGAACCGCCTTTGATCGCGACTGCTTCGCAGTCGAACGGGGATAAATCCCCTTGCCACAAAGTGCCACCACAAGATCATTCTTCGTTCGGTCGGGCCCTGCGGCGCACCTGCCACACTACCAACCCGAGCAACAACAACCCCAGCGCACCGCCCAATCCCCACACGAGCTCATCATCGCTGAGCAACGGTTTCTCGATGCGCAGGTAACCCGGGTCCTTGAGCAGCTCGCGCAGGGCCTGGTTTGCCTGTTCCAGGCTCACCCCCTGCAAGCGCAGAGCCGGGTTGGCGAAGCGGCCGTCTTCATAATCGCCCAGGGCACCCCAATAGTAATCGGCCAGGGCACTGTTACCTTGAACCGCCCAGGTCTGATGCGCGATGGCCGCGCGTTTGATGCGCATGAAACTGTCGGGGTCGAGGCCATCCTTGAGCAGCGTATTACGCAGTTCTTCGAGCGCCTGTTCCGCTTGGGGTAGATCCTCGCGGGCCAGGTCCGCGTTCAGGCTGAAGAAGCCGACGCCGCCGAACACTTCCCGCTCTGTCCACGGCCCATAGGACAGGCCGCGGGCCAGGCGCAACTGGCGATACAGCGCCCAGTCCAGGTAATCCTTGAGCAGGTCGAAGGTTTCATCGTGTTGCTGTTCCAGCACCGGCTCCGGAAACAACCAATGAAGCTTGGCGCCATTGCCGACCAGGCCTCGGATGAGGTTGCGCTTGGTGACCGCGCTGTAGCGGATCTGCGGCAGCGGTTCGTGCGTACTGGGTTCCACCGCTTCGAGTTCGCCAAAGGTGCGTTCCAGGTAGGCCGGCAGCAACCGGTCAAGATCGCCGACCACGATCAGCGTCATGTTGTTCGGCGCGTACCAGGCCTCGCGCACATGTTCGATCTTGGCGAGGGTGAGGCGTTCGACCTCGGCCCGTTCCGCACAACGCAAGCCCAACTCCACCGCCAGTTGATTGCTGGCCTTGTGGCTCAGGTCCTGGCGGTCGAGCCAGCGTTGCAGGTGCGTGTAGTGGCCGCCGTCTTCGCGTTCGACCACCCGTTTGGCCGCCTCCAGGGCTTTGTCGTCGATGCGGGTGCGGGTCAACAGCGCCAGCAGCAGGTCTAGGACCTTGCGTTGATTGCTGGCCGGTGCCTCGATGACGAACGTGGTGTCGGCATTGCTGGTAAAGGCGTTCCACTCGCCGCCTAGCGCCTGCATGCGTTCTTCCAGGCCGCCTTCGCCGCTGTCATCGACACCACTGAACAGCAAGTGCTCGAGCAAATGCGGCAGCTCTTTGTCGGCGCAGTTGAAATCGTCCAGGCCCACGCCAACCACCAAGCGGATCGCCACATGCCCGCGTTCACTGCCGGGTTTGAGCAATAGCTGCATACCGTTGGGCAGCGTATAGCCTTCGACCTGGAATCGATCCAGAGCGACCACTGGCAGCGAGCCGAGCAAAAGAAAGGCGAACAACAGACAACGCATAAGGGCTTCCTGGCGGCTGAGGGGAGGTCCATGGTGCCGGGCAGGCCGTCACCGTTGGATCGCCGCCCGGAGCAAACGCGCTCCCACCTCGAATCTATGCAGTTTTCATGACAGTGGGAGCAGGGCGGCTCGCGAATGACTTCAAGCCCAAGCCTTTGTTACTGACTGACCAATGCGCCAGTCGTTCAAGGTGAATGGGTGATGTCAGAAATTTCATCGGCGGCCAGCGCGCCGATTTCGGACGTCTCCAGGACGACGTAGGCGCTGCCGCAGAACAGCGAATTGAGGCGTCGCATGTCAGCGATCAACTCCAGGTGCAACGAACTGGTCTCGATACTTTGCACGACTTTGCGCTGCAGACGACTGACATGGGCATGGGCCATCCGCCGTTCCTGCGCGCGAAAGCGCCGTTTCTCACGCAGCAACTGGCGGGCACTTTCCCGATCGGCACTGAGAAACACCGACAGTCCCAGCCGAAGGTTGGCGATCAAATGGCTATGCAGCCCGGCCAATTCCTCCAGGCCGACGTCGGAAAAGGAGCGGCGTTGAGAGGTCTTCTGTTGCTGGACCTTGCGCAACATGCGCTCGATCAGATCGCTGGCCAGCTTCAGGTTGATTGCCAGCTCGATGATCTCCGCCCAGCGGCGGCTGTCCTGTTCGCTGAGGTCCTCCCGGGGCATTTGCGCCATGTACAACTTGATGGCGCTGCACAACGCCTCGACGTCGTCGCTCATGCGCCGTACTTCCTGGGTGACCGCCGTCTGCTCACCGCGCAGCACGTCGAGCATGGCTTCGAGCATGTTTTCGATCAGGTCGCCGATGCGCAGGGTTTCCCGGGCGGCGTTCGCCAGCGCCAGGCTCGGGGTAGCAAGGGCCGCGAGGTCCAGGTGCCGGGGCTTGGCGGTGCCGTTGGTGTCTGGACGTTCCGGCAGCAGCCAGGTGCAGAGCCTGGCCATCGGCGCGACGCTGGGTAGCAGCACCAGGCAGCGCACGGTGTTGTAGAGCAGGTGAAAGCCGATGACCGTTTCCTGGGGGCTGAAATCCAGGCTGTCGAGCCAACCCACCAGTGGATCGAGTACCGGAATGATCAGCAACAGGCCGATCAGCTTGTACAGCAGGCTGCCCAGCGCCACCTGGCGCCCGGCGGCGTTCTGCATGCTGGTGCTGAGGAAGGCCAGGACGCCGCTGCCGATGTTGGCGCCGATCACCAGGCCGATGGCCACCGGCAGGCTGATCACCGCGGCGCCGGCCAGTGTCGCGGTCAGCAGCACGGCAGCCAGGCTGGAATAGGAGATCATCGCAAACAGCGCGCCGACCAGCGCATCGAGCAGGAGGTCGCCGGTCAGCGAGGCGAAGATCACTTTCACCCCTTGGGCGTGGGTGATGGGCGCGGCGGCTTCGACGATCAATTGCAACGCCAGGATGATCAGGCCAAGGCCGATGCCCACTCGGCCCATTTGTCCGACGCGGGTCTGTTTGCGCGACAGGAAAAAAATCACCCCGAGGAAAATCAGCAGTGGTGACAGCCACGACAGGTCCAGGGTCAGCACCCGTGCCATCAGCGCGGTACCGACATCGGCACCGAGCATGGTTGCCAGGGCGGGGGTCAGCGCCATCAGGCCTTGGCCGACGAACGAGGTGACGAGCATGGCCGTGGCGTTGCTGCTCTGGACCATGGCCGTGACCATGATGCCGGCGACGAAGGCCAACCAGCGTCTGGACATGTTCTGGCCGATGACGTGGCGCAGGTTCGAGCCATAGACCCGCAGGATGCCGGTACGGACGATGTGCGTGCCCCAGATCAGCAGGGCCACGGCGGAGAGCAAATTGAGCAGGGTCAGCATGAGGAGCCCCCTGTTAGCGTCCCAAAGGGACAAATTGACAGTGCCACATAGTTCTTTGTTGTACTTAAGCTGTAGTTGGCGAACGGTTCGAGCGCCAGCATTGCACAGCTAAAGAATCGATTGAAACAAAACTGTCATAAAAAACCATTCACCAAAGACATCACGAAACCCTGTGGGAGCGAGCCTGCTCGCGATAGCGGTCTGTTAGCCAATGAAGATATTGAATGTTGCGGCCTCATCGCGAGCAGGCTCGCTCCCACAGGTTTTGCATCCGGTTACCTTCCGGCAGGCATGAAAAAGGGGCTTCGAAAGCCCCTTCATTCATTGCCCCGGCAGCCTTACTGGCCCGGTACATCCTTACGCAGTTTCACCGGATCCTGCTGCTTGCGCTTGCGGGCAATCGCCGTGCGCATCTTGATGTTGATGGCTTCCACCGCCAGGGAGAACGCCATCGCGAAGTAGACGTAGCCTTTTGGTACATGCACGTCGAACGATTCGGCGATCAGCACGGTACCCACCACCAGCAGGAACGACAGCGCGAGCATTTTCAGCGACGGGTGCTTGTCGATGAACTCACTGATGGTGCCCGAGGCCGCCATCATCACCAGCACGGCCACGATGATTGCCGCCACCATCACCGGTACATGGGAGACCATGCCGACTGCGGTAATGACCGAGTCCAAGGAGAACACGATGTCGATGATCGCGATCTGGATGATGGTGTAGATGAAGTTACCACCCTTGCCCGAAGGCTCTTCGTTGGTTTCATCTTCGCCTTCCAGCGCGTGGTACATCTCCTGGGAGCTTTTCCACAGCAGGAACAGGCCACCGAAGAACAGGATCAGGTCACGACCGGAGATGCCCTGGCCGAACACTTCGAACAAATCAGCAGTCAGGCGCATGACCCAGGTGATGGACAGCAGCAACAGGATCCGCGTGACCATGGCCAGCGCCAGGCCGAAGATCCGGGTGCGCGCCTGCATATGCTTGGGCATGCGGCTGACCAGGATCGAGATCATGATGATGTTGTCGATGCCCAGGACGATTTCCAGGGCGGTCAAGGTAAAGAAGGCAACCCAGATTTCCGGGTTGGTCAGCCATTCCATGTGAGTTCCTTTGAGCGAGTGTTAGGCCACGCCACCGAAGGCAGCGCAGCGGGCATTGCTTTTATAGAGTGCTGAACAGCGGAAAAATCCCCATCAGCAACGCGGCGAACATTATGCACAGGCAAACCAGCACTGCCCACTTCAAGGTGAAGCGCTGGTGATCGCCGAACTCGATCCCGGCCAGGGCCACCAGCAGGTAAGTGGACGGCACCAGCGGGCTCAACAGGTGGACGGGCTGGCCGACGATGGAGGCACGGGCCATTTCCACTGCCGTGATGCCGTAGTGACTGGCCGCTTCGGAGAGCACCGGCAACACACCATAGTAAAACGCGTCGTTCGACATGAAGAACGTGAATGGCATGCTTACCAGCGCCGTGATCACCGCCAGGTACGGGCCGAGGAAATCAGGGATCACCGCCAGCAGGCTTTTGGACATGGCATCGACCATGCCGGTGCCGGACAGGATGCCGGTGAAGATACCCGCCGCGAAAATCAGACCGACCACCGCCAACACGCTACCGGCGTGGGCCGCGACGCGGTCTTTCTGCTGCTGCAGGCAAGGGTAGTTGACGATCATCGCGATACTGAAGGCCACCATGAACAGCACCGGCAGCGGCAACAGGCCTGCGATCAGGGTGCACATCAGGCCCAGGGTCAACGCGCCGTTGAACCAGATCAGCTTCGGACGACGGGCGTCCGGGAACTGGGAAACGCTGATTTCGCTGTGGTCGATTTCATCACCGGCCAGGTGCAGTTCACCCAGGCGTGCACGCTCACGTTTGCCGTACATGTAGGCAATCACCAGGATCGCCACCACACCGGCGGCCATCGCAGGAATCATCGGCACGAAAATATCCGACGGATCGACATGCAGCGCACTGGCTGCGCGGGCCGTCGGGCCGCCCCAGGGGGTCATGTTCATCACGCCACCGGCGAGGATGATCAGGCCAGCCATGATCCGTGGGCTCATGCCGATGCGGCTGTAGAGCGGCAGCATCGCGGCCACGCAGATCATATAAGTGGTCGCGCCGTCACCATCGAGGGAAACGACGAGCGCCAGAACGGCGGTACCGACCGAAACTTTCAACGGGTCGCCCTTGACCAGCTTGAGGATCTTGCGCACGGCCGGGTCGAACAGGCCGGAGTCGATCATCAGGGCAAAATACAGAATCGCGAACATCAGCATCACCCCGGTCGGGGCGAGCTTGGTGATGCCCTCGAGCATCATCGGGCCGATCTTCGGCGCGAAGCCACCGAACAGCGCAAACAGGATCGGGATGATGATCAAGGCGATCAGCGCGGACAGGCGCTTGGTCATGATCAGGAACATGAACGTGATGACCATGGCGAAGCCAAGGAAAGTCAGCATAGGAAATACTCCAGGCGTGGCGCGGCGGGCAAAGGCGAACCGGACAGGTCAGCGCAGGATGCAAGGCTCAAGGCGGACGGATGGAGTGGGTGTAGCGGGACGGATAGCAGCGGACATCAGAATCACCATTGTTGTTGTTAAAAGGGCCGAGCGAGCTTTTCAGCACTCGCTTCTGGCCACCGGTCTTTTGCCGGTAGTGGGGCGATCCTAATCGCGCAAGCTTTCAGCCAGCTTTCGCGGCTGGTGATGGCTGATGAGTTGTCGATGATGTTTCCACGGGCGCTATTGCCTTGGGGCGAGGGGATAGCAAATCAGGGGGTTGCTTTAAACGCTGAAAGATCCAACGGCCGCACCGCCCCCATCCAGATCGCGTGTTCGGTGTGATCCATCAAGTCATCGCCGGTATCCGGGTGCATGAAAATCACCAGGCCTTTGCGATTGAGCGCCAGCCACGGCAGGACCACGCCGATGTACTGCGGATCGAACGCCAGCTGACAGCTCCAGTCCGGGTGTGGGCCGACTGGGCGCTGGTGGACGCGGCCCATTTTCAAAGGGAACAGCCGCGATGCTTCTTCGCACAGTGCTCTGGCCTGGTCGATGGTATTGGCGTCGAAATACACGTGGGCGTGGTAACCCTTGATCCGCTGCATCTGTCACTCCTTGATAAAGAGGCCGAACCCTTGCCGTTTTCCGCGGGTCAGAGGCCTTATACGCGGAAAAAAAGGAAAAACAGCCATGAAAAATGCCGAAACCCCGGCCGTCAAAGTGGTGCTCTATGGTGCCATGAGCAGCCTCGGCAGTGCGTTGATGGCTGAAATGCTGCGCCGCCAGCATGAAGTCATTGCCATTCTCGACGATCTCACTGCCCTGGCTCCACGCCCAGGCCTGCGGACCAAGACCGGCGACCTCTACGATCCCGAGCGGGTCAAGCAAAGCGTGGCCGGTGCCAGCGCCGTGGTGTGCCTGCTCAATGCACCGGGGTTGCCGATGAACAGCGAACAAGTGGAGCGCACATTGATTCCGGGGCCCGTGGAGCAAGTATTGGCCGCCGACGCACTGATCGCCGGAATGCAGGCGGCGAGTATTTCCCGGCTGTTTCTGGTGGGCGACTTCGCCAGTCTCGACGAGGAGCTGGCGGACGACGATTTGCAGCGCCATGCCGCCGAAGAAGTGCTCGATGCCCTGAAGAACAGCACCTTGCAATGGACCTTGATCAACGCGCCTTACGCCGCGCCAGGCTTGGGTATCGAGCATTTCAGCCAAGTCAGCACGAGCCTGGAACCCGGCATGGCCGAATCCCTGGAGCGGCTCAACCGAGTGGCGGTCGGCATTGCCGATGAGCTGCGCTTGAACCTGCACGTGGGCCAGCATGTCAGCTTCGTGGCCGCCAACTAGCCGTGGACTTCGCCCCCCGTGGCGAGGGAGCTTGCTCCCGCTGGGCTGCGAAGCGGCCCCACAAGGACGGTGACGCACTCAAGTCCCCGCCACGGACTCAAACAGCAATCGATGGCAACGGCAACCCGGTGAGCGATTCGGCGCTGTTGGCCTGTTCCTCCATCAACCAGTCCACAAACAGCCGGATAAGCCCGCCGCGCCGTTTACGCTGGGGCAAGACCACGTAATACCCCAACCGCGACAGCACCGTTTCAGCGATTGGGCGGCATAGCAGCCCTTGAGCCAATAAGTTATCCACAAGGTGGCGCCAGCCGATGGCCACGCCTTGGCCGCCAATCGCCGCCTGGATAAGCAAGGTGTAGTTGTCGAACCGCAGCTGGCCGGGCGCCGGTGGCGAGGTGATGCCCAGCTCACGGAATACGCCGCTCCAGTCGAACCAGTTGCTGCTGTTTTCCCCACGCAGATGCAGCAGCGCGAACTCCGACAAGGCATGGGCCGGCAAGGGCAGGGGGCGCTCCTTGAGCAAGAGCGGGCTGCACACCGGAAAGACTTCTTCGCTGAACAGCCAGCGACTTTCGCCCTGTTTGAAGCGACCGTCGCCGAACAGTACGGCAACGTCGATATCCGTGCGCAACATGTTGTGGTTGCGCTCGCTGGTCACCAGGCTGACGTCCACTTGCGGGTTGGCCGCGTGAAACCTATGCAGTCGCGGCATCAGCCAATAGGCGGCGAACGCGAAGTCCGTGGCGACTTGCAGCACCTCGTGCTGATGCTGTGCGGTGATTGCGCTCAGCCCGGCATCGATACTCTGCAAACCGGCCTGTACTTGCTCGAACAGGATAGTCCCGGCCTCGGTCAGTTCGATGCCACGGTAGATGCGGTCGAACAACCGCGTGCCCAGTTGTTCTTCCAGGCGTTTGATCTGCTGGCTGATGGCCGGTTGCGTGGTGCCCAGCTCAACCGCTGCCGCCGTAAAGCTGCGATGGCGGGCCGCCGCTTCAAAGGCACGGAACAGGTCCAAGGACAGGTCACCCAAGGCTTCATACATAAGCTGTGCTTATCCTAGTCATTACTTTGCATGGGCTTTACCCCAAAAGGTGGGGGCTCCATGCTCAATCGCAGCAATATCGCATAACTGTCTACTATGGAATGCCGCGAATACATGAAGCGCAAGAACATTCTTTTCATCATGGCCGATCAAATGGCCGCGCCAATGTTGCCGATCTACGGTCCTTCGCCGATCAAGCTGCCCAACCTGTCGCGCCTGGCCGACCAAGGCGTGGTGTTCGACGCTGCTTATTGCAATAGCCCGCTCTGCGCGCCGTCACGCTTCACCCTGGTGAGCGGCCAGTTGCCCAGCAAGATCGGCGCCTATGACAACGCTGCGGATTTCCCTGCGGACGTCCCGACGTATGCCCACTACCTGCGGCGCCTTGGCTACCGCACGGCGCTGTCCGGCAAGATGCACTTTTGCGGGCCGGACCAGTTGCACGGCTACGAAGAACGCCTGACCAGTGACATTTATCCGGCCGATTACGGTTGGGCGGTGAATTGGGATGAGCCACATGTGCGGCCGAGCTGGTACCACAACATGTCTTCGGTGTTGCAGGCCGGGCCCTGTGTGCGCACCAATCAGTTGGATTTCGATGAAGAAGTGGTGTTCAAGGCCCAGCAATACCTGTTCGATCACATCCGGGAGGACGGGGACCAGCCGTTCTGCCTGACGGTCTCCATGACCCACCCACACGACCCGTACACGATTCCCAAGGCGTTCTGGGATTTGTATGACGACAACGACATCCCGTTGCCGCAGACCCCGGCGCAAACCGAGCTCGACCCGCATTCCCAGCGCTTGCTGAAAGTGTACGACCTGTGGGGCAAGCCGCTGCCTGTGGATAAGATTCGCGATGCCCGTCGCGCGTACTTCGGCGCCTGTAGCTACATCGACAGCAATGTCGGCAAGCTGCTGCGAACCCTGGAAGACACTGGTTTGCTGGACGACACGATCATCGTGTTTTCCGGCGACCATGGGGACATGCTCGGCGAAAAGGGCCTCTGGTACAAAATGCACTGGTTCGAAATGGCTGCCCGTGTGCCATTGCTGATCAGTGCGCCGGGGCAGTTCGCCAGCGGCCGGGTGAGCGCAGCCGTGTCCACCGCCGACTTGCTGCCGACCCTGGTGGAGCTGGCCGGCGGCACGCTGGAGCCGGGCTTGCCGCTGGATGGCCGTTCACTGGTGCCGCATCTGCAAGGGCAGGGTGGGCATGACGAAGTCTTCGGTGAATACATGGCCGAAGGCACTATCAGCCCGTTGATGATGATTCGCCGTGGCCCGTGGAAGTTCATCTACAGCGAAGATGACCCGTGCCTGCTGTTCGATGTGCGCAACGATCCCAAGGAGCTGGAAAATCTCAGCCTATCCTCCGAGCATCAATCGCTGTTCGCCGATTTTCTCGCTGAGGCGCGCGCCAAGTGGGACATTCCGACGATTCACCAACAGGTGCTCGCCAGTCAGCGACGCCGCCGTTTCGTCGCCCAGGCCCTGGCCTTGGGCAAACTCAAGAGCTGGGACCACCAGCCGCTGGTGGACGCCAGCCAGCAGTACATGCGTAACCACATCGACCTCGACGATCTGGAGCGCAAGGCCCGTTATCCACAACCCTGCCAAAACCAATAACGTAAGGGGAAGCGCATGCAAAAGTTATCCACAGTACTGACCGCTGGGCTGCTGGCGTTGAGCAGTGCTTCGGCGTGGGCCGAGCAGAGCTGCGAAACCGTGAAGATGGCCGACCCGGGCTGGAGTGACATCGCCGCCACCAATGCCATCACCGGTTTCCTGCTGGACGGGATGGGCTACAAGGCCAAGGTCGACACCCTCGCGGTGCCGATCACTTTCGGCGGCCTCAAGGATGGCCAGGTGGATGTGTTCCTGGGTAACTGGATGCCAGCACAGCAGGGCTTCTACGATAAATTCGTGGCCACCGGTGATGTCACGCAACTGGCCAAAAACCTGGACGGTACGGAATTCACCCTGGCGGTACCGGACTATGTCTGGGACGCGGGTGTGCATAACTTTGCCGACCTGAACAAATTTGCCGACAAGTTCGACAAAAAGATCTACGGCATCGGTTCCGGCGCCCCGGCCAACCTCTCCTTGAAAGAAATCATCAAGACCAATGACTTCGGCATGGGCGAATGGAAACTGGTGGAGTCCAGCGAACAGGCGATGCTGGCGGAGGTCTCCCGGGCGGTGAAGAAACAGAAGTTCGTGACCTTCCTCGGCTGGACACCACACCCGATGAACGTGCAGCTGAAAATGCACTACCTCAAGGGCGGCGAGAAGTACTTCGGCGACACCGGCAGTGTGTATACGCTGACGCGCAAGGGTTATGCACAGGCGTGCCCGAACGTTGGCAAGCTGTTGACCAACCTGAGCTTCACCCAGGAAATGGAAAACAGCATCATGGCCGAGGTGGTGAACAACAAAGTCAGCAACGCCGATGCGGCCAAGGCCTGGATCAAGGCCAACCCGGCGGTGTTGGATAAATGGCTGGACGGCGTGAAGACCCTGGATGGCAAGGATGCGTTGGCGGCGGTGAAGGCCAAGTTATAACGCTGTGACGGGCTCTTGTGGCGACGGAGCGTGCTCCCTCGCCACGGGTGTTCGCCGGCCTGATACTCTTGCGCCAAACCCCATCCTTGAGGCCCCATGGCTATCCCCACCCGCCATTCACTCTTCCCTTTCCTGAGCTGGCTGCCGCGCCAGACCCGCGCCAGTGTCGGTCGCGATCTGATTGTCGGCCTGAGCGGTGCGATTCTGGCCTTGCCGCAATCCATTGCTTACGCGCTGATTGCCGGTTTACCACCTGAATACGGCTTGTACGCGGCGATTGTCCCGGTGTTGATCGCTTGCCTGTGGGGCTCGTCCTGGCACCTGATCTGCGGACCTACGGCGGCGATTTCCATCGTCCTGTATGCCAGCGTCAGTCCTCTGGCCGTGCCCGCCACTGACGACTACGTGACCTTGATCCTGTTGTTGACGGTGTTGGCCGGTCTCTTCCAGTGGCTGCTGGGCTTGTTGCGTTTCGGTGCGCTGGTGAATTTCGTTTCGCACTCGGTGGTGCTGGGGTTCACCCTGGGGGCGGCAGTGGTGATTGCGCTGGGGCAGTTGCCGAACCTGCTGGGCCTCGATCTGCCGAACGAAGCGACGGCGTTGAAAGGTTTGCTGATGTTGCTCGGCCACATCCAGGCTGTGGATAAACCTTCGTTGCTGCTGGGAATCGGCACGTTGGTGCTGGGTGTGGTGCTCAAGCGCTTGCTGCCACGTTGGCCGAGCCTGTTGATAACCTTGGTGATCAGCAGCCTGGTGGTCTGGCTGTGGCCGGCGATGTTCGGGCATGTGGCGCTGGTCAGTGCCTTTGCCGGGCGCTTGCCACCTTTCACGCCGCTGCCGCTGGACCTGGAACTGATCCTGCGATTGTTGCCCGGCGCCGTCGCGGTGGGCATGCTCGGACTGGTCACCAGCCTGTCCATTGCTCGCTCGCTGTCGGTACGCTCCGGGCAATTGCTCGATGCGAATCAGGAGGTGAGGGCGCAGGGGCTTTCCAACATAATTGGCGGATTTTTCTCCGGATCTCTGTCGGCCGGTTCCTTTACCCGCTCCGGCCTCAGCTATGACGCCGGGGCCTGCTCACCCTTGGCCGGGGTATTCTCGGCCCTATGGGTGGCGCTGTTTGCGGTCGCTGGCGCGAAATTGATCGCGCATATCCCGATTCCGGCCATGGCCGGCAGCATTCTGTTGATCGCCTGGGGGCTGGTGGATCATCGCGGCATCCGCGCGTTGTACCGCGTGAGCCGCGCCGAATTCGTGGTGATGAGCCTGACCTGCCTGGCCACGTTGCTGCTGGAGCTGCAAACCGCCATCTATGCCGGTGTGTTGGCCTCGCTGTTCTTTTACCTCAAGCGCACTTCACAGCCACGAGTACAACATTCCCATGAAGGGGAAGCAGACATCCTACGGGTTGGCGGCTCGATCTTTTTTGGTGCCAGTCATTACTTGCAAGTGCGCTTGCAACGACTGCAAGCGCAGCGGGTGGTGATTGATGCCCAGCAGATCAACTTCATCGATTATTCCGGGGTGGAAATGCTCCACCAGGAAGCCCGGCGCCTGCGCAGTCAGGGGCGTAGCCTGACGTTGCGCAAGGCCAGGCCGCATGTGGTGGAGGAGTTGAAGAAGCTGGAGGGGCCGCAGAACTGCCCGATACTTTTCGAGGATTGACCGTGGCGAGGGAGCAAGCTCCCTCGCCACGGTTCAGAGCGCCAGTTGACGGCGCAGCTCGGCCAGCACCGGCGCAGTATCCGGGCGTACGCCGCGCCACAGGTGGAACGCTTCGCCCGCCTGTTCGGCCAGCATGCCCAGGCCGTCCATCGCCACCGCCGCGCCTTGTTCGCTGGCCCAGCGGCAGAACGAGGTCGGCTCCTTGCCGTACATCATGTCGTAGCAAACCGTCTTGCCCGGCTCGATCAAACTTCCGGCAATTGGCGGCACATCCCCTGATAGGCTCGCCGACGTAGCGTTGATGATCAGGTCCACCGGCTCTTGCAGCCAGTCGAAACCACTGGCCGAGACCGGGCCCAGGTCGGCGAACAACTCAGCCAGTAATTCGGCCTTTTCCACCGTACGATTGGCGATGATCACCGAGGCTGGCGCTTCGGCCAGCAACGGTTCCAAGGCGCCACGCACCGCACCGCCGGCCCCGAGTAACAGGATGCGCTTGCCCTTGAGGCTAAAACCCGCGTTGACGGTCAGGTCCCGTACCAGCCCGGCGCCATCAGTGTTGTCGCCCAACAGGCGACCGTCGGCCAGCTTGCTCAACGTGTTGACTGCCCCAGCCCGCTGGGCTCGCTCAGTCAGGCTGTCGGCCAGGCGGAAGGCATCTTCCTTGAACGGCACAGTGACGTTTGCCCCACGACCCTCGCGGAAAAATTCCCGTGCATAACCGACGAAGTCATCCAGGGGCACCAGCAGCGTGCTGTAGTCCAGCGCTTGCCCGGTCTGCTCGGCAAACAGGCGATGGATCAACGGCGACTTGCTGTGGCCGATAGGGTTACCCATTACAACGTAGCGATCCATGGATAATCCCCGTTCAGGCTGTCGCCAGCCAATCGCGATCCTGCAGGAAAAATTCGGTCAGCCGTGCTTCTTCGCTGCCCGGTTCGGCTTTCCAGTCGTAGCCCCAGCGCACTTGCGGTGGCAAGGACATCAGGATCGACTCGGTGCGCCCGCCCGATTGCAGCCCGAACAGGGTGCCGCGGTCGTAGACCAGGTTGAATTCCACGTAGCGTCCACGGCGAAACTCCTGGAATTCCCGTTGCTTGGCGGTGAACGGGTCTTGCTTGCGCCGGCGCACGATCGGCAGGTACGCATCGATGTAGGCGTCGCCGATGGCGCGAATGAAGGCGAAGCAGGTGTCGAAATCCCATTCGTTCAGGTCATCGAAAAACAGGCCGCCAATGCCCCGAGGCTCGTTGCGATGCTTGATATGGAAATAGCTGTCGCACCAGGCCTTGTAGCGCGGGTACACCTGCGGGCCGAAGGGGGCACAGGCCTGCTCGGCAATACGATGCCAATGCACGCAGTCTTCCTCCACGCCGTAGTACGGCGTCAGGTCGAAGCCACCACCGAACCACCAGACCGGCTCCTCACCTTCCTTTTCGGCGATGAAGAAACGCACGTTGGCGTGGGAAGTCGGCACATGGGGGTTGTGCGGGTGAATCACCAGCGACACGCCCAGGGCTTCGAAACCACGCCCGGCCAACTCCGGCCGATGGGCGCTGGCCGAGGGTGGCAGGCCACTGCCGAAGACGTGGGAAAAGTTGACGCCGCCCTTTTCGATCACTGTGCCGTTTTCGATCACCCGCGTGCGACCGCCACCACCGGCCGGCCGGGTCCAGGCATCTTCGACAAAGCGAGTACCACCGTCCTCGGTTTCCAGGGCTGCGCAGATGCGGTCTTGCAGGTCGAGCAGGTAGGCTTTCACGGCCTCGGTGCGAGTGGTCATGACATCACCTTGATCAGGGCTACGCTACGCGGCGGGCTACGGGCCGGTGGCAAATGGGCGCACAGGATACCACCGCGCTTGCCCACGCCACAGTTGACGAAGGTCAAGCTTAGGAGTCCGATAGCAGGCTTGGTAAAAAGTCACGCGACAAGGAGAGAGTGAAGATGGCCAAACGTATCCAGTTCAGTTCCCACGGCGGCCCCGAAGTGCTTGAGTACGTGGACTACCAGCCCGCCGAGCCGGGCCCGCAGCAAGTGCGCGTCAGCAACAAGGCGATCGGCCTGAACTTCATCGACACCTACTACCGCAGCGGTCTTTATCCGCCGCCGACGTTGCCGTCGGGCCTGGGTGCCGAGGGCGCGGGTGTGGTCGAGGCGGTCGGTTCAGATGTCACGCGGTTCAAGGTCGGCGACCGTGTGGCGTACGGCAGCGGCCCGTTGGGGGCCTACAGCGATATGCATGTGTTGCCCGAGGCCAACCTGGTGCACCTTCCCGAATCCATCAGTTTCGAACAGGCTGCCGGGGTGATGCTCAAGGGGCTGACCGTGCAATACCTGTTGCGCCAGACCTATGAACTCAAGGGCGGCGAAACCATCCTGTTCCACGCCGCCGCCGGTGGCGTGGGTTCCTTGGCCTGCCAGTGGGCCAAGGCCCTGGGCGTGAAGCTGATCGGCACCGTCAGCTCGCCGGAAAAAGCCGCCATTGCCAAAGCCCATGGCGCCTGGGAAACCATCGACTACAGCAAGGAAAACGTCGCACAACGGGTGCTGGAACTGACTGACGGCAAGAAGGTGCCTGTGGTGTACGACGGGGTCGGCAAGGACACCTGGCTGACCTCCCTGGACTGCGTGTCCCCCCGGGGTCTGGTGGTGAGCTTCGGCAATGCCTCCGGTGCGGTGGACGGCGTGAACCTGGGGATACTCTCGGCCAAGGGCTCGCTGTACGTCACCCGCCCGACCCTGGCCACATACGCCAATAACGCCGAAAACCTGCAACGCATGGCCGATGAGCTGTTCGGGATGATCAATAGCGGCAAGATCACGGTGGACATCAACCAGCGCTATCCACTGGCGGAAGCGGCCAAGGCCCAGGCCGAGCTGTCGGCGCGGCGCACGACCGGCTCGACCATTCTCCTGCCCTGATCTAGAGGTTGCTGAAGAACCTGTGGGAGCGAGCCTGCTCGCGATAGCGGATAGTCAGCCAACATCAATGCTGGCTGACCTGACGCCATCGCGAGCAAGCTCGCTCCCACAGTGGTTTTGTGCAGGATGCAGAAGGTGTGTTCGGGCTAGTCCGGCCGCACCACTTTCCCGGTCGCCAGGTCGCGAATCACGCTGGGGTTCTTGCGCCCGCCCAGGTTACCGCCCAGCACCAGATCGATTTGCCCACGGAAATACTGCTCGACGCGAATCCGCGTGCGTGCCGCCGGGCGCCCTTGCGGGTTGGCCGAGGTGGACACCAGCGGCCCCACCAACGAACACAAGTCGCGCACGGTGGGATGATCGCTGACCCGCAGCGCGACAGTGTCGTGCACCCCGATGATCCATTCCGGCAACAGGTTCTGGTGCGGTACCAGCCAGGTATTGGGCCCCGGCCAGGTGCTGGCCATGCGGTCCATCCAGGTTTCGGGGAAGTCTTCGAACAGAAAGTCGAACTGGTGAATATTGTCAGCCACCAGAATCAGCCCCTTGTCGGGCAGCCGCGACTTGATCGCCAGCAGGCGCTCCACCGCTTCCTCGTTCCACGGGTCGCAGCCCAGGCCCCAGACCGCCTCGGTTGGATAGGCAATCACCGCCCCGGCGCGAATTTCTCGCGCGGCTTGTTGCACACGCCAACTGTTGACCATGAAAGATTCTCCGCAACACAAATAAGGCTGTGCGCAGTTTACCGATCTTCCCCATAAAACCTAGCGTGCAAACCAACGCCCGTTGTCACAGGTGGCGCGTCCTTCCATTTCCAGCTCGGTCAGCGCCGCCAGCACTTTGGGCAAGCCCCAGCCACTGGCCTCGGCCAAGGCTTCACTGGTGAGCGGTGCGGCATGGAGCAGGCGCAGTAGCGGATGTGTCGAAGGCGCGGGTTCCGGGGTTAGCGGTAACTGCTGCCAACCCCGCAGTGCTTCGAGGATATGCTCGACAGTTTCCACCAGCACCGCGCCGTCGCGGATCAATTGGTGGCAGCCCCGCGCGCCGGGGTGGTGGATCGATCCCGGAATGGCGTACACCTCGCGGCCCTGATCCGCCGCCAAGCGTGCGGTGATCAACGAACCGCTGGCGACACTGGCCTCGACCACCAGCACACCCAGGGACAAACCGCTGATGATTCGGTTGCGGCGCGGAAAGTTGTTGGCGTGGGGTGGTGCGTCCAGCGGGAACTCCGACACCACCGCGCTGCCTTGGGCGATCATCGCGTCCGCCAGCCGGCGATTTCGCTGTGGATAAAAATTTTCCAGCCCGGTGCCCAACACGCCGACGGTTTGTCCGCCGACGTCCAGCGCTGCTTGATGAGCCGCTGCATCGATGCCCAAGGCCAAGCCGCTGGTGATGACAAAACCGGCCCCAGCCAGGCTTCGGGAAAAAGCGGCGGCGGTGTCCATGCCCGGACGCGATGCCCGGCGGCTACCGACCATCGCCAACTGTGGTTTTTCCAGGAAACCGGCGTTGCCGGCAACGAACAGCAGCGGTGGCGCATCGCTGATCTGCGCCAGTAGTGCCGGATAGTCAGGCTGGTCCCACATCAGTAAATGCTGGGCCGAACCCTTTAGCCAGGCCAGTGCGTGGGCGGCGCCATCACGCACATCCGGGTTGCGGCGAGCCTCGGCGCACGCCGTGGGCAACCCCAGCGCGCGCCATGCGCTGGCCGGTGCGCTGATGGCTTTGGAGGCTGAGCCAAAGGCTTGCATCAGGGTCATGAAACGTTTGGGTCCCAGTTCCGGCAAGCGGTGCAGGCGAAGTCGGGCCTCCAGTTCCGCAGGGGAAACTGAAGCAGATTCAGGCAGTGGCATGTGATCATCCTTGATCGTTATAAGCCCCGTGCAAACGGGAACAAGCTGTGGATAACTCTGTTGGTAACTTGTGAGACCCGTTATGGATTGCGCACCTTGTCGAGCACCGCCAACGAGCGCGAGGCATACAGCACCAAGCCGTAGCTGAGCTTGTCGTAGGTACGGAAAACCATCAGCAGGCCGGCACGCTCATCGGGGATCTTCACCGATTGGCCGCTGATGCGATCGCGTACGGTTTCACCGGTCTTCATCACCGCCAATACGTTGCCTTCGACCAGCCCGTCGCGACGGCCCTTGTTCAGGGTAACCACATCCAGCGCGCCGATCTGGGTCACGCCTCGAGGCACATCGAGGATCAGCCCGTTGATCTGCGATTTAGGCGCGCTGGGCATGAACGTCGAATTGATCGAGCGTTCTTCGCCACTGAACAGGCGGTCACCGAGGCGCACTTCCTGGGTGGTGCGTTGCAGGACCAGGGTGGTGACATCGCCTTCGGTGGCAATCACCTCACCGCCGCCGATGTCGTCGGCGTTGATGCCCAGAAATTCCTTGGTCTGTGGGTCGGTATAGACCTTGCCCTGACGGAAGATGCCGTAGGCCGACTGGTTCGCGTCGAACGAGCCACGGGCAAAGACCCGATCCCCCATGCCGCTGAGTACCCGTTCGGCATTGCCGGCGACAATGTACGGCGCCGTGTTGAAGTCCTCGGCCTTGTCGACGATGCGGTTGCTCAGCAGAAAGCTGTTGATGGCTTGCAGCGGGATGCTCGGAATGGCATCGGCCACGGGCGAGCTGCGGATGCGTGGCGACAGCTTGATGGTGCCCCGCGAGGCGCCGCGACTGAGGGTCAGGCGCGGCTGACCATTGACGTAGACCAGCGACAGGGTATCGCCGGGATAAATCAGGTTGGGGTTTTCTATTTGCGGGTTGGCCTGCCAGAGCTCCGGCCATTTCCAGGGTTCGCGCAGGTACTTGCCGGAAATGTCCCACAGCGTGTCCCCCGTCACCACCGTGTATTGCTGGGGAAAACCTTCCCGAAGTTGCACTTGCCCGTGCGCGATACCGGCCGAGGCCAGGAGCAGCAGGGCGAGTAGTGATTTCCTCATGCGGTGAATCCCTTTATTATGTGCGTTCGCGTAAAACGCCAGAGCCCCCGTGGCTCGCTCCGTTCATACAGAGCAACGTTTTACAACGGTAGCCTGCATCCCAAGACACGCCAGGCCAGCCACCCGACTTTACCTCACACGTGCATTTATCAAGCTTATGGCCATTTTGAACATTCTCGAATTCCCGGACCCGCG
This sequence comes from Pseudomonas sp. Tri1, assembly GCF_017968885.1. NCBI lineage: Bacteria > Pseudomonadati > Pseudomonadota > Gammaproteobacteria > Pseudomonadales > Pseudomonadaceae > Pseudomonas > Pseudomonas sp. Tri1. The sequence goes on from NZ_CP072913.1 coordinate 76,643, forward strand.
CCTGCGCACTATCGCCAAACCGGTGGCCGTAGTGGACGACGAAGTGCGTCAGTTGGTCGATGACATGTTTGAAACAATGTATGAGGCGCCAGGTATCGGCCTCGCCGCGACCCAGGTCAACGTGCACAAGCGTATCGTCGTGATGGACCTCTCCGAAGACCGCAGCGAGCCGCGGGTGTTCATCAACCCAGAGTTCGAAACCCTGACCGACGAGATGGACCAATACCAGGAAGGCTGCCTTTCGGTGCCGGGCTTCTACGAAAACGTCGACCGCCCGCAGAAGGTCAAGATCAAGGCCCTGGATCGCGACGGCCAACCTTACGAACTGATCGCCGAAGGCTTGCTGGCGGTGTGCATCCAGCACGAGTGTGACCACCTCAACGGCAAGTTGTTCGTCGATTACCTGTCTACCCTCAAGCGTGACCGGATCAAGAAAAAACTGGAAAAACTTCATCGCCAGAATGCTTGATGCCCCCTTTCAAAGGCTTGCCGCGGCAAGCCTTTTTCTTTTTGCGACTGCTTTGAAATTGAGAGCTTCCCATGACTGAGCCACTGCGCATCGTCTTTGCCGGCACCCCCGAGTTCGCTGCCGAACACCTCAAGGCCCTGCTGGCCAGCCCTCATGAAATCGTCGCGGTCTACACCCAGCCGGATCGGCCGGCCGGTCGCGGGCAAAAACTGATGCCCAGCCCGGTCAAGCAGTTGGCCTTGGAAAACGGTCTCCAGGTGTTGCAGCCGCCGACCCTGCGTGACGCCCAGGCCCAGGCCGAACTGGCGGCGCTGAAGCCGGATCTGATGGTGGTGGTCGCCTACGGCCTGATCCTGCCCCAAGTGGTGTTGGATATCCCGCGCCTGGGTTGCATCAACAGCCACGCCTCGCTGCTGCCACGCTGGCGCGGTGCGGCGCCGATCCAGCGCGCCGTGGAAGCCGGCGACGCGATGAGCGGCGTCACGATGATGCGCATGGAGGCCGGCCTGGATACCGGGCCGATGCTGCTCAAGGTCAGCACCCCCATCAGCGCCGAAGACACCGGCGGCAGCCTGCACGACCGCCTCGCACTGATCGGCCCGCCGGCGGTAGTCCAGGCCATCGCCGGCCTGGCCGCCGGCACGCTGGAAGGCGAAGTGCAGGATGACAGCCTCGCCACCTATGCGCACAAACTGAACAAGGACGAAGCCCGCATCGACTGGAGCCGCCCGGCCATCGAGCTGGAGCGCTTGGTACGGGCTTTCAACCCATGGCCGATCTGCCACAGCACCTTGAACGGCGAAGCCCTGAAAGTGCTGGCCGCCAGCCGCGCCGAAGGCAAGGGCACACCGGGTGAAATCCTCAGTGCCAGCAAGGACGGCCTGGTGGTGGCCTGCGGTGAGCAGGCGTTGTGCCTGACACGTCTGCAACTGCCTGGCGGCAAGGCGCTGAACTTCAGCGACTTGTTCAACAGCCGCCGTGAGAAATTTGCCGTCGGCACCGTGCTGGGCCAAGCGGTGGAGGCCTCATGAACCCGCGTCTGGCCGCCGCCAAGGCACTGGCTGCCGTCCTCAACGGAAAAGCCTCGCTCAACAGTTCCTTGCCGACCCAGCTGGACAAGGTCGAAGACCGTGATCGCGGCTTCACCCAGGACCTGGCGTTCGGCACCGCCCGCTGGCAGCCACGCTTGTCGGCCCTGGCGGCCAAGCTGTTGCAGAAGCCGTTCAAAGCGGCGGATGCCGACGTCGAAGCCTTGTTGCTGGTGGGGCTTTATCAGTTGCTCTACACCCGCGTTCCCGCTCATGCCGCCATCGGCGAAACCGTGGGTTGCGCCGACAAGCTGAAAAAACCCTGGGCCAAGGCCCTGCTCAATGCCGTGTTGCGCCGTGCCCAACGGGAAAGCGAAACCCTGCTGGCTGAGCTGGAACATGATCCAGTGGTGCGCACCGCCCACCCGCGCTGGTTGCAGAAATCCCTGAAAGCTTTCTGGCCCGAGCAATGGGAAGCCATCTGCGCGGCCAACAACGCCCATCCGCCGATGATCCTGCGGGTCAACCGTCGTCACCATACCCGCGATGCCTACCTGGCCTTGCTGGGCGAGGCGGGCATCCCGGCCATCCCGTGCCAGTACAGCCGCGACGGTATCGTGCTGGAAACCCCCGGCGATGTGCGCGCGCTGCCGGGCTTCGCCGAGGGCTGGATCAGCGTCCAGGACGAAGCTGCCCAACTGGCCGCCGACCTGCTGGAGCTGGCGCCCGGTCAACGGGTGCTGGACGCCTGCTGCGCACCGGGTGGCAAGACCTGTCACATCCTCGAGGCCGAGCCGAAGCTGGCCGGCGTGGTGGCGGTGGACCTGGAAGCCAAGCGTTTAGTGCGGGTGAAGGAAAACCTTGAGCGCCTGGGCCTGGACGCCGAACTGATCGCCGCCGACGGCCGCGACACTGCGACCTGGTGGGACGGCAAGCCGTTCCAGCGCATCCTGCTGGACGCGCCGTGCTCGGCCACCGGCGTGATCCGCCGCCATCCGGATATCAAGCTGACCCGCCAGCCGGACGACATCGCCGCACTGGCGGTGTTGCAGGGTGAATTGCTCGACGCCCTGTGGATAACCCTGGAAGTCGGCGGCATATTGCTCTACGCCACCTGTTCGACCTTGCCGACCGAGAACACCGAAGTGATCGAAGCCTTCCTGGCCCGCACCCCGGGCGCCCGGGAGCTGGACATCGCCAGCCAGGCCGGCCTCAAGCAGCCCCATGGCCGCCAGTTGCTGGCCCAGGAGGGCGGGCATGACGGGTTCTACTACGCCAAACTGATCAAGATCGCCGCCGCACGCGGTTAAAACCGATTCGATAGGGAGTGACTGGATGAAAATCATCATCCTCGGCGCAGGACAGGTCGGTGGTTCGCTGGCGGAACACCTGGCCAGCGAGGCCAACGACATCACTGTGGTCGACACCGACGGCGAACGCCTGCGCGACCTCGGCGACCGCCTCGACATCCGTACCGTACAAGGCCGCGGCTCGTTACCTACCGTGCTACGCCAGGCCGGCGCCGACGATGCCGACATGCTGGTGGCGGTGACCAACAGCGATGAAACCAACATGGTCGCCTGTCAGGTCGCCCATACGTTGTTTCACACCCCGACCAAGATCGCCCGGGTGCGCGAAGCGTCCTACCTGACCCGCGCCGACCTGTTCGACAACGAAGCGATCCCGGTGGACGTGCTGATCAGCCCCGAGCAGGTGGTGACCAACTACATCAAGCGCCTGATCCAACACCCGGGCGCCTTGCAGGTGATCGACTTTGCCGAAGGCAAGGCGCAACTGGTGGCGGTCAAGGCCTACTACGGCGGCCCGCTGGTGGGGCAGCAATTGCGCCAGCTGCGTGAGCACATGCCGAATGTGGAGACGCGGGTCGCGGCGATCTTCCGCCGTGACCGACCGATCCTGCCCCAGGGCGACACGGTGATCGAAGCGGACGACGAGGTGTTCTTCATCGCCGCCAAGGCGAATATTCGCGCGGTCATGAGCGAAATGCGCCGCCTGGACGAGAACTACAAGCGCATCGTCATCGCCGGTGGCGGGCAGATCGGCGAACGCCTGGCCGAAGCCATCGAAAGCCGCTACCAGGTCAAGATCATCGAGATGAATCCGGCCCGCTGCCGCTACCTCTCGGACACCCTCGACAGCACCGTGGTGCTGCAAGGCAGTGCCTCGGACCGCGACCTGCTGCTGGAAGAAAACATCGCCGACGCCGACATCTTCCTGGCCCTGACCAACGACGACGAAGCCAACATCATGTCGTCGCTATTGGCCAAGCGCCTGGGGGCGAAGAAGGTCATGACCATCATCAACAACCCGGCCTACGTCGACCTGATCCAGGGCGGCGACATCGACATCGCCATCAGCCCGCAACTGGCGACCATCGGCACCTTGCTCGCCCACGTACGCCGCGGCGACATCGTCAGCGTGCACTCCCTGCGCCGCGGCGCCGCCGAAGCCATCGAGGCGATTGCCCACGGCGATGCCAAGTCCAGCAAAGTGATCGGCAAGGCCATCCGCGACATCGGCCTGCCCCCCGGCACCACCATCGGCGCGATCATCCGCGACGAAGAAGTACTGATCGCCCACGACGACACCACCATCCAGACCGGCGACCATGTGATCCTGTTCCTGGTGGACAAAAAGCACATTCGTGATGTCGAGAAGCTGTTCCATGTGGGGTTGAGCTTCTTCTGATCCAGGCTTTGCGGTGGCAGCAATGGCCCCATCGCGAGCAAGCTCGCTCCCACAGAGGAACTCCAGTGCTCACAAATATCGCGAGCAACCCCAACCCCTGTGGGAGCGAGCTTGCTCGCGATAGCTATCTAGCAGCCGACTGATCAACCCCTGACACACCAGATAAGGACGCCGCCATGCTCGATTCCCTGGAAAAAATGCTCGCCAAGGGTGTGGATAACTCCCTGCTGCGCTTCGGCCTGGGCAAGGGCTACCTGGACCTCGGCGAATTCGCCCGCGCCGCCGAGCACTTCCAACGCTGCGTCGAATTCGACCCCAAATATTCAGCCGCATGGAAACTATTGGGCAAGGCCCACCAAGGCCAAGGCGATGCCGCAGCAGCCCGCCAAGCCTGGGAACAAGGCCTCGAAGCCGCCCGAGCCCACGGCGACAAACAAGCCGAAAAAGAAATGACCGTGTTTCTGAAGAAGCTGGATCGCCACCCCTGAATTCACACAAAACAGCTTTTTGTGGCGAGGGAGCTTGCTCCCGCTTGAGTGCGCAGTGCTCACAAAAAAGCCCATCGCGCCCCGAATCCCAGCCCGCCAACCAGCCAACACACAAACCCCCTGTGGCGAGGGGATTCATCCCCGCTGGACTGCGCAGCAGCCCCAAACAGCCACGCGGTTTGTCTAGCCGCTTAACTGACAAACATTCACCGCTCCAATATTGGTCCCCGACGCCCCCTCTCGACCCTGGTCATCAAGACTTGACTGGAGACGCACACGTCCGAATTACCCAAATGATCATTGCCCTTGGGGTTGTTCCTGAAACGGCGGCGGTTTGAGCAGATTAGCTGAACGGACAAGAGGGCAAAATAAATCCGTCCCCCGACTCCTAGTAAAAGTCGTAATAAAGCGCCCACTCTCCAGTTTCATTGTGCTTCCAGAACATCAGGCTCCCACTGTCGACCACGTTCAGATTAATCTTCGAGTCCGATGAGATCTGGAACACAAACTCGAAGCCTTCACCCGGATCAACACCCGACTGGCAGAACGAGGGGTAACCGCCGATCTTGTGTTCGTAGGTGTGGGTGACCAAGTCGTAATAGCTTTGGATCTTGCCCGCGCGTTCCAGCGTGAGGATTGCTTGCTCAAGGTCCTCCGGAACACCACCGCCATCCCACAGCGGAAAGTCCTCCGGCACCGCTTGCGCTGTCAGTGGGAAGGGTTTGAGGAATGTACCTGCCACCGACAGAGACTTGCGCACCAACACATCATCCAACCCATACTCGCGGATGACCCAATTATTCCCCATCGGCTCAAAGTGCTCGGGGAACGGGTTTGAAATGAACACCGTCAGCACACGAACCCCTGCTAGCAGAGGGCTATTGATGGGCAGAGCGGGCAGGTAAAACTGCGCATAGGGGAGCAACTGTTGCCCCGCCTGATTAGTGGGCACCTCTTCATCCGGTCGGAACAGGAATACATTGCCCAGCCAGCTTTCTTCATCGGTGCCGGCAGGACGAAAGCCGCCGGCAATGAGCTTCACGGCGGGGCGGGCCAGGCGTTGCTTGATTTCCTGGATATCCATGGCGATGTAAACCTCCTTTTTACTACAGGATTAAGGCCGCAGATTGGCAGTGTACGAGTGGATAGCAGCGCTTCTCTGCCCGAGCTAGGCCAAAGTAGCGTCCTTCACGGATAAGAGGGTGGGCCTCCTTCCACCCCACGGCCAATGACTTTCCCGAAGGCTCCTAGCGTACCTGAGAGTCATCGATACCGGCCGGCCAGTGGTAAGGAAACGATAGAGCCCGAGGGCAAGGCTGAAAAGCCGACGGATTCTGATGCAGTTGTAGGCAAAGGCGCGATGATACGTGGCTTGGAGGTGCGGTGGTCAGGTCCTGGCTTGGCCCACAGAAGGTGGAGAAGCAGGAGCAAGCACCGATGCGAATGCTATTGAAGGGGAAAATCTACGGAAAATAAATCTGTCCCCTTATTCGTCGGATCGGCAAGATACTAGGAGATCGGGCGAAAACGGAGCCATCAGCATTTATCTGTGTGCTCGAAATTGTGCCAGTTCCTCGGATTGCAAAATGGGACATAAGCACCCCTCCCGTACACATGGCCCCCAGAGGAAGAATTGATCCGATGTTGGAACGTATCAATCACATTGAGCGGCAAGACCGCGCTATCTCAGACCCCGAATCAGACGCCTTGGGACGGGGCCCGTTTATATCCAGCTTGGTCAAGACACTCGTTCACACCGACTACAATCCGAGCACTGGTGACGTGGATTCACGACGTGCGACTGGATTCGTGGTAGGTCTCACAGGCGAGTGGGGATTGGGTAAGTCCAGCGTTTTGAATCTGCTCGAGCACGAGCTCAAGCAGATGAAACACGTTGCTGTAGCGACGCTGAACCCTTGGCTGTTCAAAGGCCGAGATGAAGTAGTGGAGGCGTATTTCAATACTTTGCGCGAGGCACTTGGCTACACCGCCGGTGAGAGGGCACGAAAGCTGTTAGGTCAGTTGGCGCGGTACAAGGCCTCCATCGAGTTGGTGGGCGCCACAACCGGAGGCGTTATTGACGCAGTGGTTGGTGTCGGCGCGGCATCGACAATTACTAAATGGCTACTAAAACTTGTCCGGCTCTTGAACAAGCCTAAGGAGCTATTAGCGAGCCAAGAGCGGAAAAACCTTGAGGCTAAGCTAGCAGAGGCCAACATCGCTGTTGTGGTACTGATAGACGAATTGGATCGCGTCGAGGATGAGGAAGTCCGCGCGGTTGCTCAGCTCGTAAAAGCAGTAGGAGACATCAAGGGCATTTCCTACCTTGTAGCTTACGATCCCAGCCGCGTGACTCAGGCTCTGGGAAAAGGCAACACTCCCGAGGAGAGGCAAAAAACTGGCGAAAGCTATCTTGAGAAGATCATCCAACTCCCCATCCCGTTGCGCCCCTTGTTTATAGACGACGCCCGCGACCTGCTGCTTCATGCTATGCGAAGTAACGGCGTGGTTATGCCTGTCGATACCATGGCTTACCAAACTGAGATCCTTAATCAGCTCCTTAGGGTCATCCGTACACCTCGAGAGATCAAACGATTGATTGGGGCGTTTGCTGTGCTGGAGGAAATCGTACATGGAGAGATCTGTCCGTTCGACGTGCTGGCGTACAGTTGGTTGGTTGCCAAGGCACCAAGTCTCCGTGGGCTTATTGCTGACAATGTAAGCCAGCTTGTGGATGATCCAAGCGTTGAAGAAATGCTCGCCCGGCAGCGCCAGCGTCGCCTAGCCGTGACAAACGGCGAAGACATCTCGTTGCTTGATGTTCTGGGGGCTTCTGCGTCAAGCCATCTTGAAATCTTGCAGTTGCTATTTACCCGGTTCAACCCGGGGCGCCAACGCTCTGCGGAATTGTTTGACGGCTACCGGCTTGCCAAGCGTCGAAATCTCATCCGGCTGCTTTACCTCGGGAATCCTCCGGGGCATTTCTCGAGAGTCGATATAGAAAAATTGTGGGCTTTCACGACCTTGGGTGAATTGGACGCACAACTGAGGCCACTGAAAAAAACCGGACAGATTGGGCCTTTGTTGGATCGAATCGGAGATTTTTCAGCGAGCTTTCCTGAGTCGAGTGATTGCATCTTCTGGGTAGCGCTTGGTCGAGTTCTCGTCCGGGAAAATGATTGGATTACGAAAGAAGAGGTAGAGCGAAATCTGGTGGACGATGCTGGCGCCATTCTTTGGCGGATTGCACGAGACGGTGCTGAGGGATCCAGGCGTTTCAGGCACATCGTTAATGCATTGATCGAAGGGGGGGACCTCCTGATCGTCCCTTGGTTACTTAGAAAGCATCTCTTCGCTCACGGACTTACTGGTAGTCAACGTAAAGGCGATTACATTCTTGAAGAATCAGAGACTAAAGCATTACGCGATTTGGAGTTGCCGCGTTACCGCAATGCTGTTGCGAATGGTACAGCGCTGAAAAAGCTTCCTGACACGGAAGTGATCTTCTGCCTGGTGAACGGCAGTCACTGGGATTCGAAGCTCAGGGAAAATTTTACGTCGCAGATGGACAGCATGGAGGCAATAACCTCATTCGCAGCGCTGATGATGCCACCTGGTATTATTTGTGAACATAGCACACTCGATCTGATGGTTGAGGCAGACACTGTTTTGAAAAAGGCCAATGCGCTTTTGCGAGAGAGTCGTATGCCAGAATCAGAATGGTTGGCCGCCGCTGTTCGCCGACTCCGCGCAGTGCTCGCAGGTCGTGACATCCATTCAGCAGGAGCGCTGAGAGATGATTTCGACGAAGACGAAGACGAAGACGAAAAAAGGACACCTCTCAAGGACATAGTCAGTGATGCTCGAGACGGTTTTGAACTGTCTACGGGCCGCTGACCATGTTGTCGTTTTCACTGGCGCAGACGTTTCTGCTGCGAGTGGCATCCCCACTTGTGGGACAAAGGGAATGGATTTATTACTTAATATAAACCTACCCTGTTTTGAAATTTATGTTTATAGGCCACGCCATACGATTGGTACCAACTATTTCCTTTTGCTCAAGGAAGAGGAGATGAGATGACTGCGTTTCCCAGAGATATCGGCAAGGATTTCGATTCGTTGATGGAATTGATGATCCTTGTCATCAATTCGCGGTTAAACATGCCGGTCGAGCCAGAGATGGGGTTTCTGAACGACATTCAGACGCTTTCCATAAAGCTCTTTAGGCAGCTGTGTTCAACCAAGGTCATTTCGACGGGTTGCTTGTTTCAAAGCAATACCGGCTCGGCTTATGAGTTTATTGATCAGGGGTCAGTTTCAATTCTTGCACGAGCATCCATCGAAACATTCCTCACGTTACATTGGTTATTTAGTGGCAATCTGGAGCTATCAAGATTTCGGCATCGCATATGGCAATATGCAGGCCTACATGACAGGGTGCAACACACCGCAACGACTGCCGAGGGGCGTGCGAAGCAGGCTTCTGCACGTGAACAACAAGCGGAACTGTTGCCACTTATACAGTCGTCCGAGCATTTCAAAAAGTACTCGCTCAAGGAGCAAGCTCAACTTCTTAAAGGCAACTGGCGCGTAAGCTGGTCTTGGGGTGAAGAAGCTGTGCGAGCGGGCTTTCACCGGAGGTATTTCGATAATGTATATGGCTATCTCTGCGGTTATTCGCATAGCAATTACATTAGCGCAATGCAAATTGGCCAAGCGCAAGAGCTTTCTATACAGGCACAAATGAGCGAAGCGGGACTCCAAATTAGCGTTCATGTAATGGCGCATTTCATTCATCTATACGCCGCTACCTTTTCTCCCGCCGCGAATATTCTTGATAAATCTGAAGTAAAATCCATTGTTAATCTTTGGCATTTTAAAGCGGATGATATGGATCACATTTTTTGTGATCATCATAGGGATATCTAAGTCTAGAGACTTGAGACCCAAAGCCCGACGCAGGCGCCGGGCTTTTTCCTTAAAAATAATTACTGCTGTCTCGGCTCCACATTATCCAACACCCGATTCGCCAGCAACGAACTCAGCTCAATCAACTGCTGAATCCCCTGCGCCACATGACGCCTCGATCCCTCAAGATCAAACGCCAAATCACTCACCATGGCATCAGCCGAAGCCAACGTCTCACTGAGGTTGGCAAGCAAACATTCGTTATCGAGGCCTTTCACGACGGTGTATAGCTGCCCCGGTTTGGGGTTGTCTTGGGATTTATCCGATTTCGGTAGCAAGTAGTGATCGAGCACGCGTTTGGTGGTTTCGTCTTGCTGCTTGGCTTTGGATTTTGCGGATTGTGCAGTGGGGTCTGTATCTGGGGGATTCGGAGTAGCTTTGAACATTGGTGTGATCCTCGTGAGGGCCGCTCCATCTCGCTACTAAACGGAAGGGTGGCGGCTGTGCGCAAGTTAGTAGACCGGCGAATCACACCAAAACCGGCGCGCCCGAGGGCGCCATGCGCACAGCCACCATCAAGAACAGGCAAGTACCTGACTGATGAGACTTGTACAACCGAGGTGTGAACCGGGCTACTAAACCCGACCACTGATGGGCAGTGGCAGGAAGACAATAGAACCCGGGGACAAGGCGCACAAGCGGGCGGATTCTGGCGTAGTTGTAGGCAAAGGCGCAAGGATGCGTGGCTTGATAGAGGGGTGTAGGTGGGGGCTGTAGGAGGGAGGATTTTTGGGGATTCGGGTGGGTATTCGGCTTTGGAACTGGACGATTTCATCGCGAGCAGGCTCGCTCCCACAGGAGAATGGCGGTGGGAGCAAGCGTTCTTGTCGTGGCGTTATTTACGCCTGAGCATCTCCGGCAACTGCGCCACCAACTTCTGATTATTCAACGGCGCCCGAATAAACCCACGCTGGGTACCGTCCGGGCCAATCACGGCGAGGTTGCCGCTATGGTCGACGGTGTAGTTGGGTTTGCTGGTGTCCGCCGGAATGAACGGAATGCTCACCGCATTCGCCAGTTTCTGCAGGTCTTCAATCGATGAAGCGGTCAGCCCTTTGAACTGCGGATCGAAGTAACCCAGGTACTGCTTGAGTTGCTTGGGTGTGTCGCGGTTCGGGTCGACGCTGACCAGCACGATCTGCAACTTATCCACAGCCTCGGGCGGCAGTTCGCTTTTGATCTGGCGCAGTTGGGCGAGGGTGGTAGGGCAGATGTCCGGGCAGAAGGTGTAGCCGAAGAACAGCAGGCTCCATTTGTCTTTCAAGCCGTCCATCGCCACGGGCTGGCCGTCCTGGTCGGTCATTTTCACGTCCGGCAGGTTGCGGCTCTGGGGCAGCAGGATGATGCCGGCATCGATCAGCGCGGTCGGGTCGCCCTGGCCTTTGCCGGACAGCACCTTGTTGATGGTCAGGCCGAGGATCAGCGCGATCACGGCCACGAGAATGAAGACGGTTTTCTGGGTTCGAGTCATAGGCTCAACAGTAAGTAATGATCTACAAGCAGGGCGATGAACAGCAGGAACAAGTAGTAAATAGAGTACTTGAAGGTGTTGATCGCCGCGTGCGGCCGACTGCCACGGTACAACACCACGGCCCATTGCAGGAACCTGGCACCCAGTACCAGCGCGCAAATCAGGTACAGCATCCCGCTCATCTGGATCACGAACGGCATCAGGCTCACCGCCAGCAGCACCAGGGTGTACAGCAGGATATGCACCTTGGTGTAGTGCTCGCCATGGGTCACCGGCAACATCGGGATGTCCGCCTTGGCGTATTCCTCCTTGCGGTGAATTGCCAGGGCCCAGAAATGCGGTGGGGTCCAGGCGAAGATGATCAGCACCAGCAACAGCGGTTCGGCGCTGACATGCCCGGTCGCCGCTACCCAGCCCAGCAGCGGTGGCGCCGCGCCGGCCAGGCCGCCGATGACGATGTTCTGCGGTGTCGCCCGTTTCAGGAAGCCGGTGTAGACCACCGCGTAACCGAGCAACGAGGCCAGGGTCAGCCAGGCCGTCAGCGGGTTGGTGAACGCCAGCAGCATGGCCTGGCCGGCCACGGCCAGCGCCAGGGCGAAGGTCAGTGCCGCGGCCGGCGAGATGCGCCCTTCGGCCAATGGCCGTTTGTGGGTGCGGGCCATCACCGCGTCGATGCGCCGGTCCACCACATGGTTGACCGCCGCCGCGCCGCCAGCACACAGGGCGATGCCCAGGTTACCGAATACCAGCACCGTCCACGGCACGCCGGCGCGGGTGGCGAGGAACATGCCGACCAGCGAGGTGATCAGCATCAACACCACTACTTTGGGTTTGGTCAGCTCCAGGTAATCGCGCCAGATCGCTTGGCTGTGGCGTTCACCGGTCAAGGTTGCCATGGCATCTCTCCTTTTATTGTTATGGGGCTGGGGCTGTGTTTATGCGGGTTGAACCGCCAGCGCAGCGGGACTTGATGCTTGACCCGAACCAGGCTGGTGCGGGCGTGATAATTGACCAGCACCAGGGTCAGCAGCAGTGCGGCGCCCCCAGCGTTGTGGGCAACGGCCACCGGCAACGGCAGATGGAACAGCACGTTGCTGATGCCCAGGGTGATTTGCGCCGCCAGTGCGGCCAGCACCAGGCCGGCGAGGCGGGTCATGCCGACCGCTTTCAGTTGCCAGGCCAGCCCCAGCAGCACCACGGTCACCAGCAATGCGCCAATGCGGTGGGTCAGGTGGATGGCGGTGCGGGCATCGCTGTCCAGTTGCCCGCCCAGGTAGTTGGGGCCGATGTGCTGGGTCAGGTGGAAGCCGTTGGCGAAATCGGCCGGTGGCAGCCATTGGCCGTGGCAGGTGGGGAAATCGATGCAGGCCACCGCCGCGTAGTTGGAGCTGACCCAGCCGCCGAGGGCGATCTGGCCGATCACCAGCAGCAGCCCGGCCGTCGCCCAGTGTTGCAGGCGCTTGGGCACGGTCAGCGCCGGCAATACGCCGGACAACCTCAATGTGAGCAGAAACAGCAGGCTCAACGTCGCGAACCCGCCCAGCAAATGCCCGGTCACCACCTGCGGCCACAGCTTGAGGGTCACGGTCCACATGCCGAATGCCGCTTGCGCGAAGACCACGGCCAGCAGGAACAGTGGCAACTTCAACGGCTGGCCGGGGCGGTGGCGGTTCATCCAGGCCCGGGCGGCCAGCACGGTAATCAGCAAGCCCAGGGTCCCGGCAAAGTAGCGATGGACCATCTCGTTCCAGCCTTTATGGGCTTCCACCGGGGCGTCGGGAAAATGCAGCTCGGCATGGGCCAGTTGGGCTTCGCTCTTGGGCACGCTGATGAAACCGTAGCAACCGGGCCAGTCCGGGCAGCCGAGACCGGCGTGGGTGAGCCGAGTGTAGGCGCCCAGCAGGACGACAATCAGTGCCAGCAGCGTGGCGAACAGCGCGAGGCGAAATCCAGGTTTGGCCATGTCGATGCCCTCATCCGATGTTCGACAGTTTCAACAGGTGGCGCAGATCGTTGAGCAAGTCCTTGCCCTTGACCCGGGCGTCGTAGCGCAGCACCAGGTTGCTGTGGGGATCGATGATCCACAACTGGGCGCCGCCAGAGCCCTGGGCACCTTTCTGATAGGTCGGCAGGTCCAGTGGATAGCGTTGCAATTGCGGGTATTCACGCTGCAGTTGCGCGTCATAGTCCGCGTCCAGCGGTTGTGCGATGGCCAAGGCGTGGCTGGCGCGGGACGCGTCGCGGCCGAGGCCGATCTGTACCTGGCGGGCCAGATACACCAGTTGCCGGCAATCCACCGAGCATTCCTGCGGTGCCGTGACCAGGATCTGCCAGCGCTGTTCATCGGCCTGTACGCCAATTTCTGCGCGGGTCTGGCCGGTGCCGATCATCTCGCCGTGGTAGCTGCGGCTTTGCGGCACCCAGAACTGGAATTTGTACATGCCGGTGGCCAGGATCATCGGGCCGATCACCCCGAGCACAATCAGCAGCAGTTGCAGCCGGCCCTTGCGACGGTTCTGCGCCGTGGTTGCCTCAGACGTGTTGGTTGGATTCATGGCGGTTCCCATGGTGTCTCCCTGCGTTGTGCCATCCGAGATAAAGGAAAAGGCCGAACAGTGCCGCCGCCATGGCGAACCACTGCACGGCATAACCGAGGTGTTTTTCCGGCCCCATGGCCACTACGGGCCAATCGGTCCGGTAGGCGCCGGGGCCGCTTTGTTGGCGTAATTCATAGGTGAAACCGCTGCGGCCCAGTTCGGCCCAGAGCTTGTCCGGCTCGATGGTGGTGACCAGTCGTGGCCATGCGGCGCCAGCCGGGTCGGCGTGCAGTTGGAACGTGGTGCCCGGTGCAACGTAGACCCAGGCTTGAAGGCTCATAGGTGCTTCTGGTGTGTTGAAGACCGGCGGGGTGCGTCGGTCCGGCCAGGGCAGCCAGCCGCGATTGACCAGCAACCACAGCCCGGTCCGGTGGTCGAGGAACGGTTGCAGCAACTCGACACCGACCTTGCCGTCGTGCTGGCGGTTATCCAGCAGGATGCTGTGCTCGGCGTCGAACTGGCCCTGCAGCGTGACCGGGCGAAAGGCCGGATCGCTGGTGTGCGCAAGCTCGGTGCTGTCCATCGGCGGCGCCACGCGGCGCTCGGCATAATTTTCCATGAGCACGCGCTTCTGTTCGCCCCGGCTCAATTGCCAGAACCCCAGGCACACCATGACCGGCACCAGAATGGCGACCACCAGCGACGGCACGATGCCCGGCCGGAAGTGTTTCATGGCACCGTCCGAAAGCCGTCGAACGGGATAGCTATACTCACGTGCATCGCGTCCCCCCGGAGTGTTCCTGATGCTAAAAGCAGCCATCGTCCTGATGCTGATTGCCACGATCGCCAGCCTGTTCAGCGGTCTGTTTTTTCTGGTCAAGGACGACAGCAGTTCCAATCGCCTGGTCATCGCCCTGGCGATTCGGGTCAGCCTGGCCGCCGCCACCGTCGGCTTGATTGCCTGGGGTTTTTTCAGCGGCCAGTTGGTCTCCCACGCGCCCTGGTAAGGCTGGTTTCAGAGCACGTAGACGAAGATGAACAAGCCGATCCACACCACGTCGACGAAGTGCCAGTACCAACTCGCCGCTTCGAAGCCGAACTGGTGCTCGTTGTCGAAATGCCCGCGCATGATCCGCATCAGCATGACGAACAGGATGATCGTGCCGATGGTGACGTGGGCGCCGTGGAACCCGGTGAGCATGAAGAACGTTGCGCCGTAGACACCGGAGCCCAGGGTCAGGCCCAGTTCCTTATAAGCGTGAATGTATTCCTCGGCCTGGAAGCCCAGGAACGCGCAACCCAGCAACACGGTGATCGCCAGCCAGAGCTTCAGCGCGCCGCGATGGCCTTTTTTCAGGGCGTGGTGGGCGATGGTGACGGTGACACTGGAACTGACCAGCAGCACGGTGTTGAGCAGCGGCAAGCCCCAGGGGCTGATGACCTCCTTGGGCGCCGGGAAGAGTTTCGGGTCGGGGTTGTTCAGCAGCGGCCAGGCGAACTCGAAGCTCGGCCAGAGCATGTGTGACAGGCCCTTGGTGCCTTCGCCCGCCAGGCCGGGCGCCGAGATGTTGCGCACATAGAACAGCGCACCGAAGAAGGCGATGAAGAACATCACTTCGGAAAAGATGAACCAGCTCATGCCCCAGCGGAACGAGCGGTCGAGTTGTGCGCTGTACAACCCGGCGCGGCTTTCCTTGACCACCGCGCCGAACCAGCCGAACAGCATGTAGGCCACCAACAGGCCGCCGACGAAAAAGATCAGCGGGCCATGGGACTCCGGCCGTGCCGCTTTCAGGTCGTTGAACCAGGTCGCCAGGCCGTACACCGTGACGAACATCCCGACCGTGGCGATGATCGGCCATTTGCTCTGGGCCGGAACGTAATAGTGTTCGTGAGTTGCCATTTATTGTTCTCCTTATCGGGCACGCTATCGGTCAGTGTTTACAGCCACCGGTGGATGACGAGCGGTGATATCGAACAGCGTGTAGGACAGCGTCAGGTGCTTCACTTCCTTGGGCATGTCCCGGTCAACGATGAAGCGCATGGGCATTTCGATGCGTTCGCCGGGTTGCAGCACTTGCTGGGTAAAACAAAAACACTCGGTCTTGTGGAAATACGCCGCTGCGTTGCTCGGCGCGATGCTCGGAACCGCCTGGGCACTCATCGGCCGGTTGGTGGGGTTGTGGGCGACGAAGACCATCTCGTTCACCGCCCCTGGCCGGACCACCAGTTCATTGCCCTTGGGATAGAAGTCCCAGACCATGTCCACCGAATTGGTCGACAGGAACTGCACGCGAACCTGCCGAGACTCATCGACGGTTTGCTCGCCTTCATACTGCCCGGCGGTCTTGCCGTTGATGCCAAACGCCTTGCACATCACGTCGTAGATCGGCACCAGGGCAAAGCCGAAGACGAACATGGCCACCACCACCAGCAGCAGGCGGGTGACCAGTTTCTTCAGCGAAATCGACTCAGCCATGATTTCCAATCCTTACCGAGAACCCTGTGGGAGCGAGCTTGCTCGCGATAGCGGTGGGTCTGACACACCGAGTCGCCGCCATCGCGAGCAAGCTCGCTCCCACACAAGGCCCCGGTGTCATCTATTTAACTTCCGGCGGCGTAGTAAAGGTGTGATACGGCGCCGGCGACGGTACGCTCCACTCCAACCCTTCGGCCCCGTCCCACGGTTTGGCCGGTGCGGGTGGGCCGCCGCGGATGGTCTTGATCACGATGAATAGGAAGAAGATCTGCGTAGCGCCGAACATGAATGCGCCGATGGACGAAACCATGTTGAAGTCGGCGAACTGCAGGTTGTAGTCGGGAATCCGCCGGGGCATGCCCGCCAGGCCGACGAAGTGCATCGGGAAGAACGCCATGTTCATCCCCACGAACGACAGCCAGAAGTGCAGCTTGCCAAGGGTTTCGTCATACATGTGGCCGGTCCATTTCGGCAGCCAGTAGTAGGCCGAGGCGAAGATCCCGAAGATCGCGCCGGGCACCAGTACATAGTGGAAGTGCGCGACCACGAAGTAGGTGTCCTGGTACTGGAAGTCCGCCGGGGCGATGGCCAGCATCAGCCCGGAGAAACCGCCGATGGAAAACAGGATCACGAACGCCACGGCAAACAGCATCGGCGTCTCGAAGGTCAGCGAGCCTTGCCACATGGTGCTGGCCCAGTTGAACACCTTCACCCCGGTGGGCACCGCGATCAGCAGGGTGGCGTACATGAAGAACAGCTCGCCCACCAGCGGAATGCCCACCACGAACATGTGGTGCGCCCAGACGATGAACGACAGGAACGCAATGGCTGCCGTGGCATAGACCATCGAGGTGTAACCGAACAACGGCTTGCGCGAGAAGGCCGGGATGATCGAGCTGACGGCGCCGAAGGCCGGCAGGATCATGATGTACACCTCGGGGTGGCCAAAGAACCAGAACACGTGCTGGAACAGCACCGGGTCGCCGCCGCCGGCGGCACTGAAGAAGCTGGTACCGAAGTGGATGTCCATCAGCATCATCGTCACGCAGCCGGCCAGCACCGGCATCACTGCGATCAGCAGGAACGCGGTGATCAGCCAGGTCCAGACGAACAGCGGCATTTTCATCAGGGTCATGCCGGGGGCGCGCAGGTTGAGGATGGTGGCGATCACGTTGATCGCGCCCATGATCGAACTGATACCCATCAGGTGGATGGCGAAGATGAAGAACGTCACGCTTTCCGGCGCATAGGTGGTGGACAGCGGCGCGTAGAAGGTCCAGCCGAAGTTCGGCCCGCCGCCGGGTGTGAACAACGTCGACACCAGCAGCAGGAACGCCGCCGGCAACAGCCAGAAGCTGAAGTTGTTCATGCGTGGCAAGGCCATGTCCGGCGCGCCGATCATCAGCGGGATCATCCAGTTGGCGAGGCCGACGAACGCCGGCATCACCGCGCCGAAGACCATCACCAGGCCATGCATGGTGGTCATCTGGTTGAAGAACGCCGGCTCCACGATCTGCAGGCCCGGCTGGAACAGTTCGGCGCGGATCACCATGGCGAACGAGCCGCCCAGCAGGAACATGGAGAACGCGAACCACAGGTACAGCGTGCCGATATCCTTGTGGTTGGTGGTCAGCACCCAGCGCATCAGGCCCTTGGCGGGGCCATGGGCGTGGTCGGCGCCGGCATGACCGTGGTCATCGATCACAGCACTCATGTCCTGTCTCCTTCGAACGAGTGGGCTGGACGGCGCGGGGCGTTGAGCCCCGACCGGTTGCGGGAACAAGCGTCAGGCCGGCTCATTTGCTTTCCGCCTGTTTGAGTTCCAGCACTTCTTTAGGCGTAACCATGTCGCCCTTGTTGTTGCCCCAGGCGTTACGTTCATAGGTCACGACCGCAGCGATATCGACTTCCGACAACTGCTTGCCGAATGCGGCCATGGCGGTGCCGGGTTTGCCGTGGAAGACGATGCTCAGGTGATCAGCCTTGGGCCCGGTGGCAATCTTCGAGCCCTTGAGCGCCGGGAACATCGGCGGCAGGCCCTGGCCTTCAGCCTGGTGACAGGCCACGCAGGTGGTGTGGTAGATCTTGTCGCCGCGTTCCTTGAGCTCGTCCAGGGTCCATTCCTTGCTGGTCAGCTCTTTGAGCTGCGCAGCTTCGGCCTTGCGTTCGCCCAGCCACTTTTCGTAGTCGGGCTTGCTCTTGACCTCCACCACGATCGGCATGAAACCGTGGTCCTTGCCGCACAGCTCGGCGCATTGGCCGCGATACAGGCCGGGCTTGTCGACGCGGGTCCAGGCTTCGTTGACGAACCCGGGAATCGCATCGCGCTTGACCGCGAAGGCCGGCACCCACCAAGAGTGGATCACGTCGGCGGAGGTCACCAGAAAGCGCACCTTGGCATCGACCGGCAGCACCAGCGGCTTGTCGACTTCCAGCAGGTAATGCTCGCCCTTGGCGCTCTGGTTATGGATTTGTTCGGCGGGGGTGGCCAGGTTGCTGAAGAACTCGACGTCCTGGCCCAGGTATTTGTAGTGCCATTTCCATTGATAGCCGGTGATCTGGATATCGATGTCCGACTCGCTGGAGTCGTACATCTTGATCAGGGTGGCCGTGGCAGGAATCGCCATGGCTACCAGGATCAGGAAGGGCACGATGGTCCAGAGGATTTCGACGCGGGTGTTTTCGTGGAAATGCGCGGCATTCTGGCCGGTTGAGCGGCGGTGCATCATCATCGACCAGAACATGGCGCCGAAGACGATGATGCCGATGACCACACAGATCCAGAAGATGGTCATGTGCAAGTCGAACACTGCATTGCTGATCTGTGTCGCTCCAGGCGCCATATTCACAGTCCAGGCCGCTTGCGCCTGGCTGAAAATCGACCACAACAGGAGGCCCATCCATACGTGTGGATGTCGCGTCATTGCGGGTTCCCCTTATCGTTCTTGTTATCCCGTAGGCTTAACGCCTGCGGCAAGGGAGAGCGGCTACATCAGACTGCGAACTCGACCGCCGTGCCTTGCTGCATATGCATCGGGTGTCATCAGCTAACTCCATTCCAACCCGAGTATAGACAGCGACTGCAACCTCGCAACGCGATGGCGTAAATCGTTTGAAACAGACAGGGCTTGCGCTAGAGCCCGCGAATGGAGAAGGATGCGAACCTGAGTGATGGCAAACCGATATAACTTATGATGTATCAAGGATGAGACGGTTATGAAAAATAGGTCTTAGGAGTGTTTTTGCGCCAGCTAAGTTATGTCTTCCCTATTTCATTGCCTTGTTTCCTGGAGTTTTCATGAACACCGCCGCATTGCGCGAGCAGATCGAAAAAGCCCAACAACACGAAGCCGAGACCGGCCAATTGACCCGTCAGCTGGAAGCCCAGTTGCCGAACCTGCACGCCGCCATTCAACTGCCGGACATTGATGCCAAGGGCGTCATGACTCGCTTTGTCACCGCTTATATCGAGCAGGTGCCGGACCTGCTGGATGCCGCCAACGAGGTGGCTCGCGAGGCCGGCATCGAATCGCAGATCAAGCCGGTGCTGAAAATCGCCGAGCAGTTTTTCCTCCAGCCGCCCAAGTTGATGGAAGGCCACGTCGGCCTGGACGGCCTGTTGGATGAGGCCTACCTGGCTCACCGGCTGGTGGAGGAGGTCAACGATTTGTACATCAAGCATTTCAGCCAACCGCTGATCCCGCTGGACATGACGGTCGCCAACCTGATCGCTCACCATTTGATCGGCGAACCGTTCGCCAACCAGTTGGATGAAGCCGTGCACCACGCGGTGGATGAAATGCTCGACGAAGACAGCTTTGCGCTGGAGTCGGTGGAGACTTACCGTGACAAGCTGGGCAGCCCGGACACCGGCGCTGCCTGGAAGCGCTGGCCTTGCCTGTCGCGCCAGTTGGGCGTTGGGCTGGAGCTGGATCAGCCAGCGGCTTGATTCCGCAGAAACACAGACCCCTGTGGGTGTTCACAATAATTGTGTTCACCGAAAAACCCTGTGGGAGCGAGCTTGCTCGCGATTGCATTGGACCAGCAACATCGAAGTTGGCTGATACACCGCTATCGCGAGCAAGCTCGCTCCCACATTTGGACTTGAGTGTCAGGCAGAGGCTGCGCCAACCCCTACCGTGGTACGCAACCGCCCTTCCAACCTGCGCTTGAGCCCACGGGATTCGATCAGCAGCTTCGAGCCCTTGCTGGCATTCGCCCGGCCCCACTCTTCCAACAATTCCAGGCATGAATGGTCGATGTAGCTCAGGTTATTGAGCGGCACATGCACGGTCGCGCCTGTCGGTATGGTGCCCAGCACCTGGGTCAGTGCCGGGACCTTGAGGAAGGTCGCCGCGCCTACCAGCCGCAGCTCCATCTCACCGTCCTTGGGGAGGTCGATCAGGCTGATTTTCAGGCGCGAGGCTTTCCAGGCCAGTTTTGCCAGGGTCAGGCCGAAACCGATCAGCACGCCAGTCAGCAGGTCGGTAAAGATGATTGCCAGGGCCGTCGCGGCATAAGTGAACATCGGCATTCGGCCATAGCGGCCCAGGCTGCGAAATGCCTTGAGGTCCACCAGTTTGAAACCGGTGTACACCAAAACACCCGCCAGGCTTGCCACTGGAATGCTCTGCAGCACGCTGGACAGCAATAGCACGAAGAGCAACAACCAAAGGCCGTGGAAAATCGTCGACATCCGAGTGGTGGCCCCGGCCTGGACGTTGGCCGAGCTGCGCACGATCACCCCGGTCATCGGCAAGGCGCCGAGCAGGCCGCAAAGCATATTACCGATACCCTGGGCCGACAGTTCGCGGTCAAAGTCCGCACGTTCACCGCTGTGCATGCGGTCCACGGCAGCGGCCGACAACAGGGTTTCGGCGCTGGCAATGAAGGCCACGGCGAACGCGGCGATCAGCAACGTGGGATCGGCCAGGTTCAGCAGGTCCGCCGGGCGCAGCCAATCAATGGCTTCGGCGAGATTTTCCGGGACTTCCACACGCTTGACCTGCAAGGCCAGCATCAGGCTGGCGATGGTCGCCAAGCCTACACCGAGCAGCGCGCCGGGGATGAAGCGCAGGCTGTGGGGGCGAAACTTTTCCCACAACCACATCACCGCAATCGTCGACAGACCGAGCAGCCCGGCCTGCCAGCCGAAGGACGGCAACGCCTGAGCCACTGCCGCCGGGAACGCCGTCAGGTTATCCAGCCCTGAAGGTTTGGGCGCCGCGTCGAGCATCACATGGACCTGGGACAATACGATCAGCACGCCGATACCCGCCAGCATCCCGTACACCACCGCAGGCGCGGTCACCCGGAACCAGCAGCCCAGGCGAAAGCGCCCGGCCAGCAGTTGCAGAAGCCCCGCCAACAGCAGGATCGGCCCGAGCATCGCCACGCCATGCTGGCGCACCAGCTCGAAGACCAGCACCGCCAAGCCGGCGGCCGGGCCACTGACTTGCAGCTTTGAGCCGGCCAGAAAACCCACTACCAGGCCACCGATGATGCCGGTGATCAGGCCTTTGGCCGGCGGCAGGCCGGACGCAATGGCGATGCCCATGCACAAGGGCAGCGCCACCAGAAACACCACCACCGAAGCCAACAGCTCCCGTGGCAGAACAGCTTTTAATTGAGCAGCACGCATGGCGACTCTCCTGCAGTTTTCTTCAGGCATGGCAAGGCCCTACCGCTCAAACAGCGGCAAGGCTTGAACCACACAAGGATGTTTAGGAGTGGTTAGAAGCGCGCTTTGGGCGTCGCCACCGGTATCGGATGGCTGCCATCGAGCGGCAGGAAACGTCCCTGGTCCGCGTCGTAGGCTTTGATCTCGCTGGTTTCGATGTTGTACACCCAGCCGTGGATGAACAACTGACCGTTAGCCATGCGCGAGGCCACCGAAGGGTGGGTTCGCAAGTGTTGCAACTGCGCGATCACGTTCTCTTCGGTGAGGATGGGCATAGTCTGCTTTTCATCACCGCACGGGCAGTTGTCGTGGACCATGGTCTTGGCCACTTCGGCGTGGCGCAGCCAGGCTTTTACCGTGGGCATTTTTTCCAGGGTGTCGGGGTTGAGCACTGCACGCATGGCGCCGCAATCGGAATGGCCACATACAATGATGTGCTGCACACCGAGGGCCAGCACGGCGTATTCGATGGCGGTGGAAACACCACCGTTCATCTGCCCGTAAGGCGGAACGACGTTGCCGACGTTGCGGGTCACGAACAGGTCGCCTGGGGAGCTATGGGTGATCAATTCGGGCACGATGCGCGAATCGGCGCAGGTGATGAACATCGCCCGGGGTTTTTGGGCGGTGGCGAGTTTCTTGAAGAGTTCTTCCTGTTGCGGAAAGATCTCGTGATGGAAATGCAAAAAGCCGTCAACAATATGCTGCAGCGCTGCATCGGCGGTTTCCGCCTCCGGTTGGGCTGAAGCCGACGCAGCCAACGGCTGTTTATCCTTGTCACTCATGATTCATCCTCTTTGAGACGCCAGTGGCTGGTTAAAAAACGTCCAGGTCGAAATCCCCGACCTGTCAGTCACTCGATGAACAAGGTAGCGGCCGAAACTTAACTCAAACTGAATCGAAGGCTCTAGGACGTATCTTCCGAGGTATGAACAATGCACGTGAAGCGCCTGAACGCTCGGTGTTCGAAACCCAATTTACGGTCAACTGTATTTAAATCAAGGACATCTGTCGGCCCGGCGGACAAAAGGCCTGGCAATCGAGATTGTAGCCTTCGCGACGATCGAGCCCCAGGCGCTTGATCGCTTTGCTGAAGCGCTGGGCCAGGAGGTCGGCGAAAGGGCCTTCACCGCGCATTCGAGTACCGAACTGGCTGTCGTAGAGCTCGCCGCCACGGCTCTGGCGGACCAGGCTCAGCACATGGGCGGCGCGCTGCGGGTAGTGCGCTTGCAACCATTGTTCGAACAGCGGCGCCACTTCCAACGGCAGGCGCAACATGATGTAGGCGGCACTCTGTGCGCCAGCGGCATGGGCCTCGGCCAGCAGGCTTTCGATCTCGCTGTCATTGATCATCGGGATCATCGGCGAACACAGCACGCCCACAGCAATACCCGCCTCGCGCATGACCTTGATCGCCCGCAGCCGCGCCTTGGGTGTCGCCGCACGGGGTTCGAGAATGCGCTTGAGTTCATCGTCCAGGGTGGTAAGGCTGATCATCACCGCCACCAGGCGCTGCTGCGCCAGTTCGGTCAGCAGGTCCAGGTCGCGCAGGATCAGCGAGCCCTTGGTCACGATAGTCACCGGATGACGGTAGCGCAGCAGCACCTCCAGGATTCTGCGGGTGATTCGCTGTTCGCGTTCGATGGGCTGGTAAGGGTCGGTATTGGAGCCCAGGTTGATCGGCGCACATTGATAGCCGCGCTTGGACAGCTGTTGCTCCAGCACATCGGCGGCGTTGGTCTTGGCGATCAGCTTCGTTTCGAAATCCAGCCCGGGCGACATGTCCCAGTAAGCATGGCTGGGCCGCGCATAGCAGTAGATGCAGCCGTGTTCACAGCCACGGTAGGGATTGATGGAGCGATCGAAAGGAATATCCGGCGAGGTGTTGCGGGTGATGATGGTCTTGGCCAGCTCAATGCGCACTTCGGTGCCTTGGGTAGGCGGGACTTCCTGATACCAGCCGTCATCTTCGGCCACCGAGCGATTCGGGGCAAAGCGGTTATGCGGGTTGGTCGCGGTGCCGCGGCCGCGGGGTGGAAGGGAGGCTGTCATGGGCATACTCCGAATTGCTGTATGTGCATACAGTATTCGTTGTATTCGATTAAGGCCAGTGCCATTCAGCGGCCTGGCCTGCGCTGCAATAAGCCCTGGCTGAGCGTTCACAACGCTTTGACGTTCTCCTCACAGGCTTTTAACCGGGGCGAGACGAAACTGAACGCTTCGATTTTTTCGTTTCCGGTCCACACATGCCCAAGCGTCCTTTCCGTTCACTGCTCTGCCTGACGTTACTCATCCTGTTTGCTGACTCTGTGGTCCAGGCGGCTGACTTCGCAGAGTCCAGACCTGCTGACTGGGCCCAGCCGGTGGAAAAGCATTACAACCTTTACCAGATGTCGCCGACGCTTTATCGCAGCTCCTTGCCGGACGGTGGTGCCTTGCCCCTGCTGACGAAACTCAAGATCGGTACGGTCATCACGTTTTTGCCGGATTCGGATGCAAGCTGGTTATCCGTCCCCGGTATCCAGCAAGTGCAGTTGCCTTATCGCACCAATCATGTCGACGACAGCGACATACTCAAGGCCCTGCGCGCCGTTCAGGCGGCCGAAGCCAAGGGGCCGGTGCTGATGCACTGCAAGCACGGGTCAGACCGCACCGGGCTGGTGGCAGCCATGTACCGGGTGGTCGTGCAGGGTTGGAGCAAAGAGGACGCCTTGAACGAAATGACGGAAGGCGGCTTCGGTGACAGCCATCACTTCAAGGATGGGGTTCGCTACGTGGTGCAGGCCGACGTCGAAAAACTTCGTGCTGCATTGGCCAACGGCGATTGCAGCACCAGCGTCTTTGCACTTTGCTCGCTGAAAAGCTGGGTCAATTCGACCACGACGGCCCGTCACCTTGACCCCCAGATGAGCCTTCCCGAGCAATGATTGGCGGCGTGCCTGAAAAGGCCGCGATGGATTCGGACAGCGGTCGTGAATCGCCCGGCCCGAAGATTGTTTCGCGCAAAGCCTGACCGGTTGCCGCGTTGAACACCCCGTCGCGCTTGAATCGCTGGAACACGGTGAGCGCTAATTCCTTCGACCAGGCATAGGCGTAAATCCTGGCCGCATAGCCGGTCACCATGTAATCCAGGCCATTGGGCCAGCGTTCGTTCGCGGACACGGGCAAATGCCCGAAGTGCGCGTTGATCTGATCGAACACCTGCTGGACGGTGCGCCCATCGCCATGGCTCTGGTGCAGTTCCATATCGAACAGTGCGTTGCGCAGCAGCAGGGCGGTTTCCCAACTGGCCTGGGTGTTGGCGAAGGTCAACAATTGATCAGCGATCTTGTCAGGCATCGCCGCACCCGTCTGGTAGTGCTTCGACACGCGGACCAGGCATTGCTTGGAGAAGCACCACTGTTCGAACAACATGCCGGCAAACTCGGACGTATCGCGGGACAGGTCGGTGATGCCGGAAACGTCGCGGTACTCTGCCCGGGTCAGTACATGCTGCAGGCAATGGCCGAACTCATGGAACAGAATGCGCAACTGCAGGTGGTCGAGCACGGCCGGCTGGTCGCCTGAGCCGCGTGGCAGCCAGCCATGCAGGATGGCGATAGGGTGCCGAGGGCGTCCCTCGGCGGTGACGTAGCGGTTTCGCAGGGTGGTGGTATTGGGATAACCGTTGCGGGTCGCATCGCCGAACGGATCGAAATACAGGTAGCCAATGACCAGCTCCCACTCGCGGACTTCGAAAAGACGCACCTCGGGATGCCAGGTTGTTACATCCTGACGCTCGATGAAATCCACCCCGAACAGCTCCTTGGCGATCAGCAGTAGCTGGGCAAACGTCGACTCCAGGGGAAACCAGGCGCTGAGGGCATGCCGGGAGGTTCCCGTCACCTGCTGGCGAAGCTTTTCCGCCAGGTACGGACAATCCCAGGGCTGGAGCTCACTGAAACCCTGCTGGCGGGCAAATGCCTTGAGCTGTTCTGCGTCGTTGGCAAAAGCGCCTTGGTGCAGGGCCAGCTGCCCTCGCAGGAATGTCGTGACCTGTTCGGCGGACTCGGCTTGCTCTGGTTCGACAGCCATCTGAGCGAAATTCCCGTAGCCGAGTGAGGTCGCGTAGCGGTGACGGTCCTCCAGCAATTGCTTGAGTACCTTGCCGTTGTCGAACTGGCCGGCCTGGGGGCCCTGGTCCGATGCGCGGGTGCTGTAGGCCACATACAGCTCTTGGCGCAAAAGGCGATTGTCGGCATAGGCCGTGACGATGCCAAATGACTCGTCGTTGAGCGTCAGCAACCATCCCGTGCGTCCGGCTTCGCGCGCCTGGCGGGCCATTTGCTGCTTGAAAGCGCTGGGCAGGCCACTCAATTGGGCCTCATCGTCGAAGGTTTTACTCCAGGCGTTATTGGCTTTGTGCAGGTTTTCCAGAAACAGCTGTTGAGCCCCTTGGATGCGACGCTTCAAGGCGACCAGGTCGGCCTGAGCAGTGGGGGCCAGAAAATTCTGGCGAAACTGTCGCAGGATTTTTTCCAGGACGCGTTTACGTGCCGGTTCGAAATGCCGGGCAATCTGGCTGTCTGCCAGGCGCTGATAAAGCTGGAACAGTTGCGGATGCTGTCTCAGCCAGCGCTGGAAATCATGCAGCCGCTCTGTGCAGTCCAGTGAGGCCTGTGCCCATTCGTCTCCCGTCCTGGTCGAGGCCAGAAGATCCAGCAGCGCGTCGAAACCTTCCAGCCGCGTGTGGATTTCATCCATGGCCAGCACCAGGTCGTCCCAGGTGGGAAACGCTGCCTGGGTCTTGATGATATGGGCCGCCTGGACGCGGCTTTCGGCAAGGATCCGGTCGAGGGCCGGTGAGAAATGCCTGGCTTGGATCCGGGCAAAAGGCGGCAGGTCATAGGCCTGCAACAGCGGGTTGTCAGCGTGGGGCATGGAAGCCTTCCTGTCTGTGGACTTGATGAACAAGTCTGGGCAGGAAGGCCGCAAGCGCGGCGGTATATATGTATCGCTTCCGGGCCAGGCGGCCCGGAAGGTGATGCCGAAGATTTCAGTCGGGTTTTTTCTTCAACTTGGGGTTGGGGAAAAACTGTACCGCCTGAACCTTGGCATCCGGCACCTTAAGCGCCGACGTATTGACCCGGGTGCCCAATTCCTTGGGCACCGACAGACCTTGTTCGTTGAGCGTGTCGGAATAACCGCAGGCCACACATTCGCGGTGCGGCACGCCGTCTTCACTCCACATCATCAACTTGTCCGGCTCACTGCACGCCGGGCAGACCGCCCCGGCGATAAAGCGTCTCTTGGTAATCACAGGCCCCTCGCTCATGCTGCCGCGTCCTCGGTCAGGCCGCTGTGGCGCAAGAGTGCGTCAATCGACGGCTCACGGCCACGGAAGTCGACGAACAGCACCATCGGCTCCTGGGAGCCACCACGGGCCAGGATTGCCTCACGGAAGGCACGACCGGTGTCGGCGTTGAGCACGCCGTCCTCTTCGAACTTGGAGAACGCATCGGCCGACAACACTTCTGCCCATTTGTAGCTGTAATAACCCGCCGCGTACCCGCCCGCGAAAATGTGCGCGAAGCTGTTGGGAAAGCGGTTGTAGGCCGGCGGACGCATGACCGACACCTCATCGCGCACCCCTTCAAGCACTTGCGCCACGCTGCGACCGTCGCCGTGGGTAGCGTGCAGTTCGAAGTCGAACAGAGAGAACTCCAACTGGCGGACCATCATCAGGCCGGACTGGAAGTTTTTCGCCGCGAGCATTTTTTCCAGCAGGTCCTGGGGCAGCGGCTCACCGGTTTCGTAGTGGCCGGAAATCAGCGCCAGGCCTTCAGGCTCCCAGCACCAGTTCTCCATGAACTGGCTCGGCAGCTCCACGGCATCCCAGGCCACGCCGTTGATGCCGGACACGCCAGCGTGCTCGACGCGGGTCAGCAAGTGGTGCAGGCCATGGCCGAACTCGTGGAACAGGGTGGTGACTTCGTCGTGGGTCAGCAGCGCCGGTTTGCCGCTGTCGGCCGGGGTGAAGTTGCACACCAGGTTCGCCACAGGGCTTTGCAACACGCCATCGATCGTTCGGCGACGGTCGCGGGCGCCGTCCATCCAGGCGCCGCCACGCTTGTTGGCGCGGGCGTAGAGGTCGAAGAAGAAACGCCCGACGTGCTGGCCGTTTTCCTTGATTTCGAACAGCCGCACGTCTGGATGCCAGGTGTCGAAGCCTTTGAGTTCAGTGATCTCGATGCCGTAAAGGCGTTGCACGATGGCGAACAGACCGCCCAGCACCTTATCGATCGGGAAATACGCACGCAGGGCTTCCTGGGCCACGCTGTAACGCTGCTGGCGCAGTTTTTCACCGTAGAAACCGCTGTCCCAGCTTTGCAGGTCGGGGCAGCCCTGTTCGGCGGCGAAGGCCTTCAGTTGTTCCAGGTCCAGGGCGGCAAACGGTTTGCTGCGCTTGGCCAGGTCCCGCAGGAAACTGAGCACCTGGTCGCTGGATTCAGCCATTTTGGTCGCCAGGCTCAATTCGGCGAAGTTGGCGAAACCCAGCAGTTGGGCCAGTTCCTGGCGCAGGTCGAGGATCTGCTCCATCATCGGGCCGTTGTCGTTCTGGCCGGCATTCGGGCCTTGGTCGGAGGCGCGGGTGCAGTACGCTGCGTAGACTTCTTCACGCAGGGCGCGGTCTTCGGCGTAGGTCATCACTGCGTAGTAGCTGGGGAATTCCAGGTTGATCAGCCAGCCGTCCAGCTCTTTGGCCTGGGCGGCCGCGGCCATTTGCGCCTTGGCCGAATCGGTCAGGCCGGCGAGGGTGGCTTCGTCGGTGACGTGCTTGGTCCAGGCCTGGGTTGCGTCCAGCAGTTGGTTGGAGAAACGGCTGCCCAGTTCGGACAGTTTGCTCTGCACCTCGGCGTAGCGCTTCTGCTGCTCGGGTGGCAGGTCGATGCCCGACAGGCGGAAGTCTCGCAGGGAATGCTCGAGGATGGTTTTTTGCGCGACGTCGAAACCGGCGGCTTCAGGGCTGCTCGCCAGGGCTTCGAACGCCTGGAACAACTCGCGGTTCTGGCCCAGTTCGGTGGAATAGGCACTCAGTGCTGGTAAGCAGGCCTCGTAGGCTTCACGCAGTTCGGGGCTGTTGCGCACGGCATTCAAATGGCTCACCGGACTCCAGGCGGCGCCCAGGCGATCATTGAGCTCGTCCATCGCCAGCACCAGGCCGGCCCAGGTCGGCTGCGTGCCCTGGTTCTTGAGGATCTCGGCGATGGCGGCACGGTTGTCAGCCAGGATCTGCTCGATGGCCGGCTGCACGTGCTCGGCACGGATCGTCGAGAATGGCGGCAGGTCGTAGGACTGCAAAAGAGGGTTGTTCACGCTCACGGTTGACACCTTGGCTGGAAGAAACATGGGCCCATCTTAATTACAATCGACGTTCACCGCAGCTAGCAGCCGCTATTGCCAGAAGAGAGAGAGCCTATCGTGACCCTTCGCACGTACCAGAATCACCGCCCACGGCTTGCCCGCGGCGCTTTTGTCGACAGCACCGCGGTGGTGATCGGCGACGTCGAAATCGGCGAAGACAGCTCCGTCTGGCCGCTGACGGTCATTCGCGGCGACATGCACCGCATCCGCATCGGTGCCCGCACCAGCGTCCAGGATGGTTGCGTGCTGCACATCACCCACGCCGGCCCCTTCAATCCCGATGGCTTCCCGCTGTTGATCGGCGACGACGTGACCATCGCCCACAAAGTCATGCTCCATGGCTGCACCGTGGGCAGCCGCATCCTGATCGGCATGGGCAGCATCGTCATGGACGGCGCGGTGGTCGAAGATGATGTGATCATCGGCGCCGGCAGCCTCGTACCGCCGGGCAAACGCCTGGAAAGCGGCTTCCTGTACGTGGGCAGCCCGGTGAAACAGGCCCGGCCACTGACCGACAAGGAACGCGCCTTCTTCACCTACAGCGCGGCGAACTACGTGAAGCTCAAGGACCTGCACCTGGCCGAAGGCTACGACCAGCCCTGAATCGTTGGTCACCGCCCCCTACTTGTCTGATTCATCGTGGCGAGGGAGCTTGCTCCCGCTTGACCGGGCTGGCGCTCCAGTGCGAGGCACCCACAACGTCGCGATACCGTCCCAGGAACTGCCATGCATTACCAGACCGTACTGTTCGACCTCGACGGCACCCTCACCGACCCTCGCGAGGGCATCACCCGTTCGATCCAATTCGCCTTGAGCAAACTGGGCATCGACGAACCCGACCTGACCCGCCTCGAACACTTCATCGGGCCGCCGCTGTTGCAGGCCTTCATGCAGTTCTACGATTTCGACGAAGCGAAAGCCTGGGAGGCGGTGAATTTCTATCGCGAGCGGTTCAAGGTCACCGGGCTGTACGAAAACCGGGTCTTCGATGGCGTGATGCCTCTGCTGGAAACCTTGGGCGACCAAGGGCGGCAACTGTACATCGCCACCTCCAAGCCCTGGGTTTTCGCCCGGGAAATCGCCCGGCACTTCGACTTCGCCCGGCACTTCAAGGTGATCTATGGCAGTGAACTGGACGGCACCCGCACCAACAAGGTCGAGCTGATCGCCCACCTGATGGCTGAAGAGGAGCTCGAACCGACCAGCACGTTGATGATCGGCGACCGCAAACACGACTTGATTGGAGCTCGCAGCAATGGCTTGGATGCGGCAGCGGTGGGGTATGGGTTTGGCAGTCATGAGGAGCTGAGTGCCGAGCGCCCGGCGTATCACTTCCAGACGTTGGATGAGTTGCATCAGGCGTTTTTGCGGGGTTAGTCACATTGCTATCGCAGGCAAGCCTTGCTCCCACAAGGGGGTATGTCACTGAGGTCTATTGTGGGAGCGAGCCTGCTCGCGATGAGGCCGGTTCAGTCAACGGACGTCTTCGATTCTGCCAGCGCCTTCAATGCCGCTTTGCGCTCATCAGCAGGCAACTTGCCTAGCTTTTCCACAGCGGCATAAAACGCAGTCCAGTCCTTGCGCTCTTGCTGGAACAGCGCCGCAAACGCCGGCACCCACTGGTCATACAAACCAAACGGTAATAACCGTGCATTGTTCAGTGGCGCATAGACCCAGGCGTCATAGCGCTTGTCGCCTGCCCACTGGCTGTCGCGCAGTTGCTGATAGTCGGCGCGCAGGCGGTCGAATTCCTCTGCTTTGCGTTGGCGCATCTGTTCGGCCGGCAGGGGCAGGGTGTAGAGCTTTTCCAGGCGCTGGCGGGTGTCGAGGATCAGTTGGATGAACTGGTCACGCTGGCGCAGCTGTTTGCCGTTATCCGGCGCTAGCCCGCGGCTGGCGCGCCATTGCCGGGTGCCCTCCTGTTCGACGAAGGTGGCGAAGGATTCGTTGAATTCAGTGTCGTCCTTTACATAGAACCGCTGGTGCGCCAGTTCATGAAAGATCAGCGTCGCCAGGCGTTCGTCGCCCCAATGCATCATCGAACTCAGGATCGGGTCGTTGAACCAGCCCAGCGTCGAATAAGCCTCTACGCCGCCTATCGACACATCCATGCCCTGCAAGCGCTGCAACGCGGCCTCGCCACGGGCGGCGCCCTGGCTGTAGTAGCCGCGATACGCCACGCAACCGGCAATCGGGAAGCAGTGGTTTTGCGGTGCCAGGGAAAACTCTGGCGTGGCGAAGACATTCCAGACGACGAAGGGGCGGCCAATGTCCGCATACAGGCGGTAGCTTCTATTGTCCGGCAGGTGCAGGTGCGCACTGGCGAATGTTCGGGCTTTGCGGGCCTGGGCCAGATGAGCGCGCAATTTGGGATCGCGGGCGGGGTCGGCAATCACTTGGTCAATCGGCTCGCGGGCCTGCAACAGTCGCAGTTGCCCGCTAGCGAGCTGACTGTAGTAACCGACGCTTGCACAACCGTTGAGTGACAAAAGCAGGAGGCCTGGAAACAAAATCCGGAAAACACGGTCGAGTAACCGATGGCTTGAACGTGGCCTGATCAATTGGAATCACCCTGGGAAAGTCTGCCCACAAGACTATCTCGCCTGCCTGGAGCTTCGCTATGCGCGTGTTGATGCTGACGAGTGGCCTGTTGCTGCTGACCGGTTGTGCCGGTTTGCCTGACCCTGATCCATCCCAAGCTTGGATCGACCTGGGAAACCATCAGGACACCGCCCTGCAAGCGCTGGAAGTCGATGACAAAACATCCGTGGACCGACGTTATTTTGAAGTGCAGCCCGGCAGCCATGAGCTCACGGTGCGCTATCAGTTTGCCGTCGACCCCGGCAACATTGGCCCGGATGCCGAGCCGCTTTGGCGCGATTGCCGGTTGAACGTGAAGTTCAAGGACTTTAACGCCGGCCAGCGCTACCAGTTGCAGGCCGGCAGCATCGGGTTCCGGCCATGGGCCAAGCTATACGATCAACAGCGCAAAGTGGTCGGGCAAGGTACACCGGCGGGCTGCCAGCAAAGCTGATCGGCGTTATGCTCATGGCCTGAATTTCAGGAAGCACACCATGCGCCTACACATGCTGTTACTGGCTCTCGTCTCTATGGGCGGTTGCGCATCGAGCCCGCTACCCTCGGTCGATCCGAACATGGCCTGGGTCGATTTCGCGACACCTGCGCCGGGCGGCAAGGTGTTAATGGCTGAAAAACTGGATGGCCAACGATTGCGGGACGGACGCTTCTTCCAGGTTTCGCCGGGCAGTCATGAATTGGAAGTGCGTTTTGACTTCGAGGTTTTTGGCGGTGGGGGGCTGGGAATGCTAAGCGAGCCTCAAGAACGACTGTGCTACCTGACCGTGCGATACGATCATTTCGAGGCCGGCCAGCGCTATCGCCTGGAGGCGCGCAACCTGGCGTTCACCCCCAGTGCCCGGCTCTATAATGCCAAGCGAGAAATTGTTGCCGAAGATCGTCAAGACCACTGCATTCCGTAGCGTTTCTTAACCATCGTTCTTCTGGTAAATGATTTTCTTCGTACCGTTCTCGCAACTGCCCACCACCATGTTCTGGTCGTGGACCTCGTCGTTGGTGACGATTTCCAGCGTGTAGGACGACACGTTATTTGCCTGAATCTTCGCTTCGATTTCCGCTTTCAGTTCCTCACAGGATTTGGGCGCCGCAAGGGCTGATGTAGCGAATGCACAACCGATGACTACCAGGGCAAATCGTTTCATGTACGAATTCCTCATTGCAGCGCGCACTGCCTATGCGCTGAAACTGCAGGTGTGCATTCGACCACAATTGCGTCAGTGGAAACAGATCGCCCATCCTCGGAAAAATCGCAGCCTTCAGCAATGCCTGCAAAGGCTGCGATCCCTTCAACGCCTCAGCTCACCAGTGTCGCATCCAATGTGATCCTTGCATTCAGCACCTTGGAAACCGGGCAACCTTCCTTGGCCTTTGTGCTCAGCGCGTCGAATTGTGCCTGGGTGGCGCCAGGGATTTTCGCCTTCAGTACCAGCTTCACCGCCGTAATCGCAAAACCGCCATCGACCTGATCCAGAGTCACTTCGGCGTTGGTGTCGATACTGTCGGCCTTGAGCCCGGCATCGCCGAGGATCATTGAAAATGCCATGGAAAAGCAGCCGGCATGGGCCGCGCCGATCAGTTCTTCAGGGTTGGTCCCCTTGCCACCCTCGAAGCGGGCCTTGAAACCATAGGGTGCTTCGCGCAACACGCCGGTTTCCGTGGAGATGGAACCGATGCCGGTTTTCAGGTCGCCTTCCCAGTGAGCCGATGCTTTCTTGATGATAGCCATGTCTGCCTCCTCAATATCCGGCGCGAGGTTCGCGCCTGGGTGTTTTTCGTTGTCAGGGTTGTGAGGATAGACCGCCCAATAAAGTTCATCCTGTCGATTAGCCGACCGATTTAGTAGGAAAATTCGCTGCTGCTATTGAAACTCGGGTATATGCCCACATTGCATGGAACACACCTATAGAAACGGCAGGCTTTTGCCCGTAGGAAAAGCCCGGAACGCCGTTGGAGATCCCGGCCCATGAAACAGCTGTCCGAAGTGAAATTCTCAACCCTCGATCTGGTGCCTGTGCGCGCCGACGGCAACGCCGCCCAGTCCTTGCGTAATTCTCTGGACCTGGCACAGCACGTGGAAAAGTACGGCTACACCCGCTTCTGGGTGGCCGAGCACCACAACATGGATGGCATCGCCAGCTCCGCGACCGCCGTGCTGCTGGGCTATCTGGCGGGAGGCACTTCGACGATTCGCGTCGGCTCCGGCGGGGTGATGCTGCCCAACCATGCGCCGTTGATCATCGCCGAACAGTTCGGCACTCTGGAAAGCCTTTACCCCGGCCGAATCGACCTGGGGCTGGGCCGTGCACCCGGCTCCGACCAGATGACGGCCCGGGCGTTGCGTCGCGAACGCTCCGGCAGTGCTGACGATTTCCCCGAGGACGTGGCTGAGCTGATGCGCTATCTCGGTCCGCGCACCCCGGATCAACGCATCATCGCCATGCCTGGCACCGGCACCAACGTGCCGGTATGGCTACTGGGTTCTAGCCTGTTCAGTGCGCAATTGGCCGGTGAACGTGGCTTGCCCTACGCCTTCGCCTCGCATTTCGCACCGCGCTATATGCACGAGGCGATCCGCATTTACCGCAACCACTTCAAGCCGTCGGCGGTGCTCGACAAGCCTTATGTGATGCTCGGCGTGCCGCTGGTAGCGGCGGACACCGATGAACAGGCCGATTACCTGGCGACGTCGGTGTATCAGCGGATCCTGGCACTGATGCGCGGCCAGAGCCTGGTGCAACGTCCGCCGGTCGAATCCATGAACGGTCTCTGGCTGCCCCATGAGAAAGAAGCGGTTGGCGATTTCCTTGGCTTGGCCATGGTCGGTGGTCCGCAGAAGATCCGCGCCAAGCTGGAGGTGCTGATCGAGCAAACCCAGGCGGACGAGCTCATTTTCACCAGCGACCTGTATGAGCATGCCGATCGCTTGCACTCTTATGAGTTTTTGGCGCAGGTCATGAAAGGCTGAACGACGTGCATAAAAAAGCCGACGCGTTGCGTCGGCTTTGACGTACGCGCAGATCAGCCGCGCTTGTAGACGATTTCCTTCGTACCGCTCTCACAGGTACCGACGACTTTTCCGTCAGTCGCTGCGCCTTTATCGACAATTTCCAGCGAATAACCTGACACGCCCTTGGCATCGAGCTTCGCTGCGATTTCGCTTTTCAGCTCCTCACAGGGCTTACCGGCCGCAAATGCACCACCCGCAAGGCTCAGCAAACCCAGGGCCACCATCAACTTTTTCATCGCTCGCACTCCTTGGTCGGATCAAATAGGGCAGGTATAGCAAAGGCATGATGCGCATACCATAGCGCATAGCCATTCCCTATGGCACTCCGCCAGCGTGCAAGTTCACTGTCCCTCAGCTATTCACAATCCGGAACCCGACCTTGAGGGTGACCTGGAAGTGCGCGGCCCGGCCGTTTTCGATGTGTCCGCGGGTTTCCGTGACTTCGAACCATTCCAGGTGCTTGAGGCTTTTGCTGGCTTCGGCCAGGGCGTTGTTGATGGCGTCTTCGATGCTGGTGGGAGACGAGCCGACCAGCTCTACTTTTTTGTACGTGTGATGATCACTCATGAGGTTCTCCTTGGTTGTCTTTAACAGCCTAGCAGCGATTTTTCGCCTTACGTGTGGCGCCGTTTGCGCTTTGAAGTTCAGATTTACTGCACTTTCGGAAACGACCGCAGTCCCAATTCACACACGCCACTCAACCACTGCAGGAGAGAGCCACCATGGCCAGCAATTCGTTACGTAAAGCCTCGTTGCAAAGCATGGAAGCGGAGATCGAGAGTCTGCTCAAGTCGTTGGAAAGCCTGAAGGACGATGCGTCGGACGAGTCGCGTAAGACCCTCAAGTCGCTCAAGGCAAATGCTGAAAACGCGCTGAAACATTCTCGTCATCTGCTGAGCGATGCCTATGAAGAGGTCAAGGTGAAAACCCGTGAAACCGGGATCGCCACGCGCGACTACGCTCAGGAACACCCTTGGACCACGGCCGGTGTCGCGGTCGGGGCGCTGGGTCTGTTGGCCGCTTATTTGTTGTGCAAACGCGGCGACTGAGCTGATCGGCTCAGCTCATGCTTGAGCCATTGCGCCAATTGCCGGGCGCGACCGTCTGCGGCGCGCTTGGGTAGCCACAACGCCAGTCGCGCCGGGGTTTCGTCGAAACCCCATGGCGCGACCAGGCGACCGGCCCGCAGATCTTCTGCCACCAGCGGCTCGGGGGCGATGGCCACGCCCAGCCCGGCAACCGCCGCCTCCAGCAAATAATACAAATGCTCGAACCCCTGCCCGAACTTCAGTGCCTGGGGATCAAGGGCGTTTTGTCGTGCCCAGGTCGGCCAGGCCTGGGGGCGAGACGCGGTATGTAGCAACACCTCGCCCAAGATTGCGCTGGCCGGTGCGCTTTGCAGACGCTCGAACCCAGCGTAGCGCGGGCTCATCACCGGGCCGATCCGCTCGCTGACCAGTTCATACACTTGCATGTCTGCCGGCCAGGGCGGTTCGGCGAACAGCAGCAAGGCATCCAGGCCAGGTCGCCTAGGGTCCAGGTCGCCTTCGCCGGCAGACAGGTGCAAGCGCAAATCCGGCAGGTCGGCATTGAGCCTGCCCAGGCGGGGAATGAACCATCGCGCCAGCAGGCTGCCCGAGCAGCCCAGGACGAACGGAGCATCCGCCGTGCTTTGCGTCAGTTCTGCGCAAACGGAGCGTAAGCGTTCGAATGCGTCGGCGCTGGCGTCGCGCAAACGCATGCCCGCATCTGTGAGTTTCAGGCCGCGACCTTCCTTGATGAACAGGCTAACGCCCAGATGCTCTTCCAGCACCTTCAATTGTCGACTGACGGCACCATGGGTAACGTGTAGCTGTTCAGCCGCCTGACTTACGCTGTTCAGGCGGGCGGTGGCCTCGAAGGCGCGCAAGGCGTTGAGCGGGGGAAGGTCGTGACTCATGAGATCTGTGAGTTTTCCTGACAGGTTGTGGCGATCTTATCGGTTTTCAGCGCGGGATGTCAGGGGTAGAGTGACCCTCATTGTCTTTCTACGCATTCGCTTGGAGCGCCCGATGACCCAGTCTACGACCCCCTTCAACCTGCGCAGTGGTCCCGACGCGAACGGCCTGTTCGGTGCGTTCGGTGGCCGCTATGTGGCCGAAACCCTCATGCCGCTGATCCTCGACCTGGCCCGCGAATACGAAGTGGCGAAGGAAGATCCGGCGTTCCTCGAAGAATTGGCCTACTTCCAGCGTGACTACGTCGGACGTCCGAGCCCACTCTACTTCGCCGAGCGCCTGACCGAATACTGCGGCGGCGCCAAGATCTATCTCAAGCGTGAAGAGCTCAACCACACCGGCGCGCACAAGATCAACAACTGCATCGGCCAGATCCTGTTGGCGCGGCGCATGGGCAAAAAACGCATCATCGCCGAGACCGGGGCCGGCATGCACGGCGTGGCGACCGCCACCGTGGCCGCACGTTTCGGTCTGGATTGCGTGATCTATATGGGCACCACCGACATCGAGCGCCAGCAGGCCAACGTGTTCCGCATGAAACTGCTGGGTGCCGAAGTAATCCCGGTGGTCGCCGGCACCGGCACGCTGAAGGATGCAATGAACGAGGCCTTGCGTGACTGGGTCACCAACGTCGACAGCACGTTCTACCTGATCGGCACCGTGGCTGGCCCGCACCCTTACCCGGCGATGGTTCGCGACTTCCAGGCCGTGATCGGCAAGGAAACCCGCACTCAACTGCAAGCCCAGGAAGGTCGCCTGCCCGATAGCCTGGTGGCATGCATCGGTGGCGGCTCCAACGCCATGGGCCTGTTCCATCCATTCCTGGACGACAAGAGCGTTGAAATCATCGGCGTCGAAGCCGCAGGTTATGGCATCGAGACCGGTAAACACGCGGCGAGCCTGAACGGCGGGGTCCCGGGTGTACTGCACGGCAACCGCACTTTCCTGTTGCAGGACGAAGATGGTCAGATCATCGATGCCCATTCGATCTCCGCGGGCCTCGATTACCCGGGTATCGGCCCGGAACACGCCTGGTTGCACGACATTGGCCGCGTCCAATACACCTCGGTCACCGACGCCGAAGCCCTGGAAGCCTTTCACAAATGCTGTCGCCTGGAAGGGATTATTCCTGCACTGGAAAGCGCCCATGCCTTGGCTGAAGTATTCAAGCGCGCACCGAACCTGCCCAAAGATCACCTGATGGTGGTCAACCTGTCCGGTCGCGGCGACAAAGACATGCAAACCGTGATGCACCACATGGAACAGTCCCAGCAGGAGAAACACTGATGAGCCGCCTGCAAACCCGTTTTGCCGAACTCAAGGAACAGAACCGCGCCGCCCTGGTGACTTTCGTCACGGCTGGCGACCCGGACTACGACACTTCGCTGGCAATCCTCAAGGGGCTGCCGGCGGCTGGTGCCGACGTGATCGAGTTGGGCATGCCGTTCACCGATCCGATGGCCGATGGCCCAGCAATCCAGTTAGCGAACATTCGCGCCCTGGGTGCCCAGCAGAACCTGGCGAAAACCTTGCAGATGGTTCGCCAGTTCCGTGAAGGCAATACCGAGACGCCGCTGGTGTTGATGGGCTACTTCAACCCAATCCACCGCTACGGCGTGCAGCGATTCATTGGCGAGGCACTGGACTCTGGTGTGGATGGCCTGATCGTTGTGGACATGCCGCCCGAGCACAACAGCGAACTGTGTGAACCGGCCCAGGCCGCCGGCCTGGACTTCATCCGCCTGACCACGCCAACCACCGATGACGTGCGTTTGCCGACTGTGCTCAACGGCAGTTCGGGCTTTGTGTATTACGTGTCGGTGGCGGGTGTCACCGGCGCTGGCGCCGCGACGCTGGAACATGTGGAAGAAGCCGTGGCGCGTCTGCGTCGTCACACCGATTTGCCGATCAGTATCGGTTTCGGCATTCGTACGCCGGAGCAGGCCGCTGCCATAGCCCGGTTGGCCGACGGCGTGGTGGTGGGCTCGGCGCTGATCGACCATATCGCCAATGCCGATACGTCGGAACAGGCGATTGATGGCGTGTTGAGCTTGTGTGCCGCCCTGGCTGATGGTGTGCGCAAGGCACGTGTCAGCTGATCTGCATCTGGCTTGCAAAAAGGGGTTCAGAACTTGGTTCTGAACCCCTTTTTGTTGCGTGCAAAGTGCTCGAAGAGCGGCTCCCTCGCCACACACAGGTCAGAGGAGCCATCAAGGCAACTCCAATCCTCCACTGGCCTTGTGCAGCTTGCGCAAATGCTCGCCGATCTCTTTGACATTGGCCTCACTGGCGGCAATCTCAGCGGCGCGGCTCGGCTCAAGCAAAGCCCGGACTTCCTTATCCAGATCGCCAGTCAGCGTTTGCAGCTGTTTCTGACGTGAGCTGCTTTCCGATTCCAGTCGTTGCCACTCGCTAGGTTGTGGCAACCCGTAGCCGCTGCTGCCCAGCAACTCGGCGGGGCGGCTGAGGAAACCACTGTTGGCGAGGATCTGCTGCAGCGTTGCGTTGGCTCTTTCCATGCCGCCGTTCTGCAATTCACGGGCACCGAGGTAGCGCTGTTTGACCTCGTCCTGAGCCAGCAGCAGTTGCCGGCGATAGCTGGCTTGTTCCAACAGCAACAATGCCGCGCTGGTGCGCAGGTCGGCTTGTTCGAACCAGACGCGGCGTTCGGCAGCGTCCAGGGCCAGCCAGTCTTCTACTGTTTGTTGCTTGATGGGCAGGTACTTCTTCAGCACATTGAACATGGCCTGATACCGCTCGCGGAAGGAGTCGAAGCGGTAGCCCAGCCGCAAGGCTTCCTTGGGATCATCCAGAACGCTGGTGTCGGCCATGCCCCGACCCTTGAGTACCTCCAGCAAGCCGTTGGGCATGATGCTGTCCAGGCCCTTGAGTTGCTGGTTATTGCTGCCGCTGCGCAGCAGTTTCAAGCTTTCCACCGCGCAGTTGTTGGATAGGAAGTAATAGTTGCCGTCGTAGCTCCAGTGCATTTCGGCGGCGTGCTCGACGGTTTCCTCGATCTCGGTACGCGACAAATTCAGTGGCACCGACGCCAGGCTGCGCAGCTCGGTCTTGGTGTATTCGTCGATCACTTGGGCCAGCGGCAGTACGAACAGGCGTGACGGGTATTTGCCCACCAGTCCGTCCCAGCTCGACAACTGCACATCGCCCACGAAGGCGCGATACGACAGCACCAGGTGTTGATCCAGATCCAGCCGACAGTCTGGTCCTCGCGGGCGACCTGGTGCGCAGATCACCAGCCGGAGCATGCTGTGGCCCCAGCGGCTGACCCAGTTCTGATTGGCTTCGGCTAGCAGGTAATCGATGGCATACACCCGTTCTGGGTCAACCTTGCCCAGTGGCGTCTTGGCGAAATCGTTACCGGCGTTGAGGAAGGCGAACGACTTGGCACACGTGTCCTTGGCGGCAGGTGCCCAGCCGAAGTGTTCCTGGTAATAGCGATACAGGGCGGGGCGTCGGCAGGCGTAGCTCGGGTCGAGGAGAAAGTACTCCATGTTGACCGCGACGAACTCCTTGGGGCTGCTCGTCTCGTAGAGATCCGGGCTGCGGGCGACCTGGCGGTTATGCTGTTCCCGCTCTCCGCGACGGCCGACGTATTGCGGCCAACCGGCGAGGTCCAGCAAACGTGGGTCATCGCTAAGGGTGAACCGGCGGTCGTTCTGGCCTCGGCACTCATCCGGCAGACCGATGAGCCCAGCGCTGCTGTTGCGCCGGGTGCAACGCTGGATCAGCGCGCGCTCGGCGTCTGGCCATAGGCGCGAACGGTCATAGATGTGGGTCAGTTCATGCAGGACCGTGGCGAGCATTTCCCGTCGCACAGTGCCATGGGGGCGGTGGGTCTTTTGCGTGGCGGCGCTGCCATCGGTGAGGCTGTCGAGCAGGTTGCTATTGAGGTCCAGCTGCGACACCAATGAAGCCTGGCCGTAGGCGTTGGCAGGCATCTGGTCAGTCCAGCCGACATCGATGCGCCGGTCCAGTCGCTCGATGAAGCGTGGCGGCAGGGCCTGCATGGCTTCATCGAGCAGTGCCTGGCTGGCCTGCTGCTGCGCCGGGCTCAAGCCGTCGCCGTTGAGGTGCAGTTGCAGGCCGGCCTGGGCGGTGCCGCCCATGAGCAGCACCAACCCGGCCGCCAGCCAGGCGGCGAGCCGCCTCACAGTGCGAGGATGGCTTCGGCGAGAACCTGGTCACTGGCATCGCGCGCTTCGGGCACGCGGGTGCGCAAGGTGTCGAAGGCGGCCTCAAGATGAGCGCCACGAATCTCACCGTTGCTGGCGACAAAACTGGCCGCATCGTCATGGGCTTCACGGACGATTTTCGAGTCACGGATGGACGTGGTGGTGTCGGACGTGAAATCGATTGTGCGCTGGGAAGCGCGAACGATGATGTTACTGGTGGCTACCAGGGTATGTGCCTGGGCCACATCGGCCAACAACAGCAGGCCTAAGGTGGCAGCAATCAGCGGGCTACGCATGGAACGACTCCGGAGAATAAAGATAACTATTGGACGAGAATTGCTTGTGCCAGTTCAAGGTCGTTGACGTGAAGTTTTGGCTGGGTCCGGCGCAGGTAGTCCAGGGCCGACTCCAGTTGTGCCCCCCGTAATTGTCCGTCACTGGCGATGAATGCCGCAGCGTCATCGTGAGCGGCGACGATCAGTTTATGGTCGAAGGGCGCGGAGGTCACCATGCTTGAGGCATAGCCGCTAACCACCACTTGTTGAGTGGACACATCGAAGGCGTGGGCCGGAATGGACCAGCAAACAGCGCTAAAGAAAAATGCGATGAACAGATCTGAGTAAAAACGCATAAGACTCGACGGTTGATGGCGAGTCCGAAGGCTAGCGCAAACTCCCGGCCCAGAGCCAGTGTTGAAACATCGGAACACGATTGGCGACCCGATGTTTCATGTTCGGATCAGATCACCAGGATGGCTTGGGCCAGCTGCGCATCGGTGGCGTTGAGCTGCGGCGCTTGTTGGCGGATGTACTCCAGGGCGCTTTCCAGCTTCACACCACGGATGGTGCCTTCGCTGGCGACGAAGCTCGCAGCGTCATCACGGGCGGCCTGAACGATTTTGTTATCGCGCAACGACGAGGTTGCGTCCGAGGTGGCGTCGGACGTTGCCTTGAGCGCACCCACGATGGAGTCGGTGGTGACGATAAAGCTGCTGGCATTGGAATGGGCGGCTACGGCCAGTAGGGCGACAGCGCTGAGCAAACGAAGACGGATCATGATGAAGCTCCTTGAATAGAGAGGGAGGCTGGGGCGTGTAACTGGAAGAGAAGACGTATGCTCGACTGGCTTCGCCACGTTGGGTTCGATATTAGGTCAGAACGCAATCGGCTGGCAGCACTTGCAATACCCCGCAGGCGATTTTATCGCGGCGCAGGCCAACTGTACCTGTTGGTTTTTATTTTTTGTAAAACTGTTTTTTCTTGCTGTTGATATGAGAATCAAACCCGGAAACGACAAGACCCGTCGTGGTTTCCCACGACGGGTCTTGTTTGTTCAATTCGGTGCTGGCGGTGGACCCGGTGGGTCAGGGCCAGCGACGCTGAGTTAGCGCCAGAACGGCTTGCTCAGCTCTTCGTAGCGTTGTGCTTCGCTGATACCGGCGTCAGCCAGCAGACGCGAATCCAGACGAGCCAGTTGATGGCGGCTGGCAATGCGGCGCTGCCACAACATCAGGTTAGCAATAACGCGAAGAGGCAGGGAAGCCTGGTTTTTTTCAGCTTTGTCTTCGAAAAACAGCTCGGAACTGAGTGTACGTTCCATGGTTGACATCCTTCCGCTTATGGCGGGATTAGGTAGTGGTTTACTGGTGCCCATGTTCCTCTCGTTT
Source organism: Pseudomonas sp. Tri1 (assembly GCF_017968885.1). Lineage (NCBI taxonomy): Bacteria > Pseudomonadati > Pseudomonadota > Gammaproteobacteria > Pseudomonadales > Pseudomonadaceae > Pseudomonas > Pseudomonas sp. Tri1. Next base: position 119,337 of record NZ_CP072913.1, read on the forward strand.
GGCCAGTCTCTCTAGATACAGTTCACTTGTATTGTGAGAGACCAGTTAACTGTTAAAGAGCAGTGTACTGGTCGATATTGAGGCAACTGTACCTATTGGCACTATAATGGTGCATTTTTGAGTAATAATTCATATTTTGTGAGAAAAGACTGTAAGAAAACACCGGTACAGCAGTACAGTTTTTGTCACATCCGAGTCAGATTGCAGAGGGTAACTAAAACTGTATTTGCCATAGCGGTGAACCAGCTGTATCAGACGGCCAACATGCGCCCGGTTTCCTCCAGGTTAAGGTGCCAACTCAGTGCATCGCGCAAGATGTGCGGGGTATGCCCGCCCAGGGCACACGCTGCTTCAAAATACTCACTCAAGGCCTGGCGGTAAGACGGATGCACGCAGTTATCGATGACCACTCGGGCCCGCTCCCGTGGCGCTAGGCCTCGCAGGTCGGCCAAACCGATTTCGGTCACCAGGATGTCGACATCGTGCTCGGTATGGTCCACATGGCTGACCATCGGCACCACACTGGAAATTGCGCCGCCCTTGGCGATCGACTTGGTGACAAAAATCGCCAGGTGCGCATTACGGGCGAAATCCCCCGAGCCGCCGATGCCGTTCATCATCCGCGTGCCGCAGACATGGGTGGAGTTGACGTTGCCGTACAGGTCGAACTCCAACGCTGTATTGATGGCAATGATGCCCAGGCGGCGTACCACCTCCGGATGGTTGGAAATCTCCTGCGGACGCAGGACCAATTTATCCTTATACCGTTCCAGATTGCCGAAGACATCGGCATTGCGTCGAGCTGATAACGTGATGGAACTGCCCGAGGCAAAGCTCAGTTTGCCAGCGTCGATCAGATCGAACGTGGAATCCTGCAGTACCTCGGAGTACATGGTCAGGTCTTCGAACGGAGATTCGATCAGCCCGCACATCACGGCGTTGGCGATATTGCCGATACCGGCCTGCAACGGTCCGAGTTTGTTGGTCATGCGCCCGGCCGCGACTTCCTGCTTGAAGAAATCGATTAAATGATCAGCAATAGCCTGGGTATCGCTATCCGGTGGCAAAACTGTCGAAGGCGAATCGGCTTGGTTGGTGATGACGATAGCGGCAATTTTTTCCGGTGGGATCGGGATCGCGGAACTGCCAATACGGTCATCGACCTTTACCAGGGGAATCGGCGTACGAGTCGGGCGATAGGTCGGGATATAGATGTCGTGCAACCCTTCCAGGTTAGGGTTATGCGCCATGTTGATTTCTACGATCACCTGCCTGGCGAAGATAGCAAAGCTGGCCGAATTACCCACAGAAGTGGTCGGCACGATATGACCCTGTTCGGTGATGGCCACCGCTTCGATTACTGCAATGTCCGGCAGCTTGAGCTGGGCGTTGCGCATTTGTTCGACGGTTTCCGAGAGGTGCTGGTCAATGAACATCACCTCGCCTGCATTGATCGCCTTGCGCAGCGTGCTGTCGACCTGGAAGGGCATGCGTCGCGCCAGCACACCGGCTTCGGTGAGCTCTTTGTCCAGGTCGTTACCCAGGCTCGCGCCGGTCATCAGGCTGATTTTCAGCGGGGTGATCTTGGCACGCTCGGCCAAGGCGTGGGGTACCGCTTTTGCTTCACCGGCGCGGGTAAAACCACTCATGCCGACGGTCATGCCGTCCTGAATCAACAAGGCTGCTTCGGCAGCACTCATCACTTTATTCAACAAAGAGGGCAAGCGGATGCGATCACGGTACATGGGGGATTATCTCGGGCTGGAAGCAAGATGCGCAGTCTATTGAATTCGCGCCGTGCCCGACCCGCTACAAAAGTCGCATTTTGGGCGTCTATTACGGGCGTTTCAGGCAAAACATTATTACCGGATCGGTAACGTTCGGCCTTGATACAAATCAAAACGCCCCGACAAGTCGGGGCGCTAGTGGTGAAGCGGTGAACGTTATTCCACCGCTTTGACCATGTCTTCGATGACCTTCTTGGCGTCACCGAACACCATCATGGTCTTGTCGAGATAGAACAGCTCGTTGTCCAGGCCGGCATAACCGCTGGCCATCGAGCGCTTGTTGACGATGATGGTCTTGGCCTTGAACGCTTCGAGGATCGGCATGCCGGCAATCGGCGATTTCGGATCGTTCTTCGCCGCCGGGTTGACCACGTCGTTGGCGCCGAGCACCAGCACCACGTCGGCCTGGCCGAACTCGGAGTTGATGTCTTCCATTTCGAACACTTGGTCGTAAGGTACTTCGGCCTCGGCGAGCAGCACGTTCATATGGCCGGGCATGCGGCCCGCTACCGGGTGGATCGCGTACTTCACGGTGACGCCGCGGTGGGTCAGCTTCTCGGTCAACTCCTTGAGCGCGTGCTGCGCCCGCGCCACCGCCAAGCCGTAGCCCGGCACGATGATCACTGTGTCGGCGTTGGTCAGCAGGAAGGTCGCGTCATCAGCCGAACCGGATTTCACCGGACGGGCTTCTTTGGAGCCTGCCGGGCCTGCGGCGTCCGCGGTGTTGCCGAAGCCGCCGAGCAACACGTTGAAGAACGAACGATTCATCGCCTTGCACATGATGTACGACAGGATCGCACCGCTCGAACCCACCAGCGAACCGGCAATGATCAGCATCGAGTTGTTCAGTGAGAAGCCGATACCCGCTGCGGCCCAACCGGAATAACTGTTGAGCATCGACACCACCACCGGCATGTCCGCGCCGCCGATCGGGATGATGATCAACACGCCCAGTACGAACGCCAGGGCCAGCATCAAGGCGAACGCGCCGAGATTACCGGTGAACATGAAGGTAAGGCCCAGGCCCAGTGTTGCAAGGCCAAGGATCAGGTTGAGCTTGTGCTGACCGCCAAACTGTACCGGTGCGCCTTGGAACAGGCGGAACTTGTACTTGCCCGACAGCTTGCCGAAGGCGATCACTGAGCCGGAGAAGGTGATAGCACCGATAGCTGCGCCGAGGAACAGCTCCAGACGGTTACCGGCCGGAATCGAATCGCCCAACTGCTTGACGATGCCCAGGGACTGCGGCTCGACCACGGCGGCAATCGCGATAAACACCGCGGCCAGGCCGATCATGCTGTGCATGAACGCAACCAATTCCGGCATCTTGGTCATCTCGACACGCTTGGCCATGATCGAACCGGCGGTGCCGCCGACCAACAGACCGACGATGACATAGCCAATGCCGGCAGTGGCCAGCTCAGCCCCTAGCTTATAAATGAGGCCCACGGTGGTAAGCACCGCCAGCGCCATGCCGAGCATGCCGAACAGGTTGCCTCGGCGGGACGTAGTGGGATGCGACAGGCCTTTGAGGGCCTGGATGAAGCAGATCGACGCGATCAGGTAGAGCGTCGTTACCAGGTTCATGCTCATTACTTGGGCGCCTCTTCTTTTACGGCTTTCGGGGCTTTTTTCTTGAACATCTCAAGCATGCGGCGCGTCACGAGGAAGCCACCGAACACGTTCACCGCGGCCAGGGCCACGGCGAGGGTGCCCATGGTCTTGCCCAGCGGCGTCACGGTCAGCGCGGCGGCGAGCATGGCGCCGACGATCACGATTGCCGAAATAGCGTTGGTCACCGCCATCAACGGTGTGTGCAGTGCGGGTGTGACGTTCCAGACCACGTGGTAACCGACATAAATCGCCAGCACGAAGATGATCAGGTTGTAGATACCGGGGGAGATAAGCTCTTCCATTGTCTGAATCCCTGCTTAGGCGTTTTTGCGGATGACTTGGCCGTCGCGGCACATCAGGCACGCGGCGACGATGTCGTCTTCCAGGTTCACGTCGAACTGACCTTCCTTGGTGAAGACCAGCTTCAGGAAGTCCAGCAGGTTGCGGGCGTACAGCGCCGAAGCATCGGCCGCGACTTCGCCGGCCAGGTTGGTCGGACCGCAAATGGTCACACCATTCGCGACCACGACCTGATCGGCTACCGTCAGTGGGCAGTTACCGCCCTGGGCCGCCGCGAGGTCGATGACCACCGAGCCGGGTTTCATCTGCGCGACGGTTTCGGCACTCAGCAAGGTCGGGGCCTTGCGGCCCGGAATCAACGCGGTGGTGATGACGATGTCAGCCTGCTTGGCGCGCTCGTGCACAGCTTGGGCCTGGCGCTGCATCCAGCTGGCAGGCATGGGCCGGGCGTAACCCCCGACACCGACGGCGCATTCACGCTCTTCGTCGGTTTCGTAAGGCACGTCGACGAACTTGGCGCCGAGGGATTCGATTTGTTCCTTCACCGCCGGGCGTACGTCCGAAGCCTCGATCACTGCACCCAGGCGCTTGGCCGTAGCAATCGCCTGCAGCCCGGCCACACCGGCACCGAGAATCAGCACGCGCGCCGCTTTTACGGTGCCCGCAGCGGTCATCAGCATCGGCATGAAGCGTGGATAGTAGTGAGCGGCGAGTAGCACGGCTTTGTAGCCGGCAATGTTCGCTTGAGAAGACAGCACATCCAGGCTCTGGGCGCGGGAGGTGCGGGGCGCGGCCTCAAGGGCGAAAGCGGTTATGCCACGTTCGGCCAGCTTGGCGATGGTTTCGTTGTTGAACGGGTTGAGCATGCCCACCAGAACGGTGCCGCTCTTGATCAACGCCAGTTCGCTGTCGCTGGGGGCGACCACCTTGAGGATCAGCTCGGCCCCAAACGCGTCATTGGCGCTGCCAATGGTCGCACCTGCAGCTTCATAGGCACTGTCAACAACGCTTGCCTTGATGCCGGCACCGCTTTGAACAGTGACTTTATGGCCTTGGCCGATCAGCTTCTTGATGGTTTCCGGGGTTGCAGCAACCCGTGTTTCGCCCGTTTGGGTTTCGAGGGGAACACCAATGTGCACGTCAAATCTCCTGCGTGATCTTATTGAGTAAACCCAGGCACTTCGGATGGTGCGGCTGGGGCGGCCGATCAGCACGATCCCGCCGAATCAGGCGGGGCGCGGCATTTTGCAGGCGAAAATTCAGCCCTTCAAGGGATTATGACTGGTGACGGAAAATTAACTACAAGTCACCCTGTGACCGAATGTCGCAATTGTTGGTTAGAACCCCTTGTAGGCCGTGCTTTTCAAGGATTAAGGCCTGAATTGACCCATCTTCCCATCGGCCAGATGAATAAGCCCTGATGCGCTGCGCGATATGGCTCAAAGCCATGCATTTAAACGCTTTAGAGACTACGGTACTAACTTCATAACAGATTGACTGAATGCGACATAAACTTATATCTGTAGCGTTTTTTGTTAGTTGACTACCTAAGTCGGGTATATATTTTTCCTTATTAATCAAGCTGATAGCTAATAGCCTGTCGTACAAGCCAATCGCGAAAGGCCTGAAGAGACGCAGATTCGACCTTTCGCTCAGGAATCATCAAGTAGTAGGCCTTGATACTCGACAGCGCGTTACGGTTGGCAACGACCAATCGTTTCTCTGCCAGCTCGCGCTGAATCAAAAAGGGAGGGATCAACGCGATCCCCATGTCGTGCATGGCCGCCTGAGCAAGCATGGAGAATAGTTCATAACGCGGGCCTGTCAGGTCTCGCGCAATGTTCAAGTTCTGTGAGTTGAACCACTGGCGCCATGCATACGGGCGAGTGGTCTGCTGGAGCAAGGGTAATTCGGCGATAGCCTCTGGTGTCAGACTCTTCCGGTCGCCTAGTAAGGTGGGACTGCATACCGGCATCGGATTTTCGCCCATCAGCTTGTGGGATTGGGTGCCGGACCAGTCCGCATCGCCAAAATAGATGGCGGCGTCAAACTCTGTGTCCGCAAAGAGGAAGGGGCGCGTACGGTTGGTCAGATTGACGGTGACTTCTGGGTGCTGTTGCTGGAAATCCTTGAGGCGCGGTAGTAGCCATTGGGTGCCGAACGTTGGTACCACCGCCAGCTCGATGACGTTCGCGCCGGTGTGTCCCATTACCGAAAGGGTATCGCGCTCCACGGCGTCCAGTTGGGTGGCAACCCGGCGGCTGTAGGAAAGACCTGCTTCGGTCAGTTTGACCCCGCGTCGTGAACGTCGGAACAGTTCCACGCTGAGGAACTCTTCCAGGCTGGCAATCTGTCGGCAAATGGCTCCTTGTGTAAGAGAAAGCTCTTGCGCGGCCTTGGTGAAGCTCTCGTGACGTGCGGCAGCCTCAAAACTGATCAGGGCGGTGGTGCTAGGGATTTTACGACGCATGTACGAAAGCCTCACTCAATATTGGCATAAACGGGGTTTACGACGTTTACGGAGTGAGAAATTAGCACAACACTATGCGGAATCCTCGTTTGCCCTTGTAGGAAAGCACGCCTAGGATCAATCCACGTTTTTTCATTTAATTGGCGAGGACTCTTTTCATGGCCGGTAAAGCGAGCTTCAACTGGATCGATCCATTGTTGCTGGACCAGCAGCTCACTGAAGAGGAGCGCATGATTCGCGACACTGCTGAGCAGTTCGCCCAACAGAAGCTGGCCCCGCGAGTGCTGGAAGCGTTCCGTCATGAAAAAACCGACCCGGCCATCTTCCGTGAAATGGGTGAAGTGGGGCTGCTGGGCGCTACCATTCCCGAGCAATACGGTGGCAGTGGGCTGAACTACGTCAGCTATGGCCTGATCGCCCGAGAAGTGGAGCGCGTCGATTCAGGCTATCGCTCGATGATGAGCGTGCAGTCCTCGCTGGTCATGGTGCCGATCAATGAATTCGGCACTGAGGCCCAAAAGCAAAAGTATCTGCCGAAGCTGGCCTCCGGTGAATGGATCGGTTGCTTCGGCCTGACCGAGCCAAACCATGGGTCCGACCCGGGCGCGATGATTACTCGTGCGCGCAAGGTCGAAGGCGGTTACAGCCTGACGGGTAGCAAGATGTGGATCACCAACAGTCCTATTGCCGACGTATTTGTTGTCTGGGGCAAGGACGATGCGGGGGATATCCGTGGCTTCGTGCTCGAGAAGGGTTGGAAAGGCCTGAGTGCGCCGGCCATTCATGGCAAGGTCGGCCTGCGAGCTTCGATCACTGGTGAGATCGTCATGGATAACGTGTTCGTTCCGGAAGAAAACATCTTCCCGGATGTCCGTGGCCTGAAGGGGCCGTTCACCTGTCTGAATTCGGCGCGCTACGGCATCTCCTGGGGGGCCTTGGGTGCTGCTGAATTCTGCTGGCATACCGCTCGCCAATACACGCTGGACCGGCAGCAGTTTGGTCGTCCTCTGGCCGCCAATCAGTTGATCCAGAAGAAGCTGGCTGACATGCAGACCGAAATCACCCTCGCCCTGCAAGGATGTCTGCGTCTGGGGCGCATGAAAGATGAGGGTACGGCTGCGGTTGAAATCACTTCGATCATGAAGCGCAACTCCTGCGGCAAGTCTCTGGATATTGCTCGCATGGCGCGGGACATGTTGGGCGGCAACGGTATATCCGATGAGTTCGGCATCGCCCGCCATCTAGTGAACCTTGAAGTAGTGAATACCTACGAAGGCACGCACGACGTTCATGCGCTGATTCTTGGGCGTGCGCAAACCGGCATCCAGGCGTTCTATTAATAGGAGGACGGCATGGGCGCGCTTTCGCATCTGCGGGTATTGGATTTATCGAGGGTGCTGGCTGGGCCTTGGGCCGGACAGATCCTGGCTGACCTGGGGGCCGAGGTTATCAAGGTCGAGCGTCCTGGCAGCGGTGACGATACGCGCGCCTGGGGGCCGCCTTTCCTGAAGGATGCCTATGGCGAGAATACGACCGAGGCGGCGTATTACTTGTCGGCCAATCGCAACAAGCAATCGGTGACTATCGATTTCACTCGTCCCGAGGGGCAGAAGCTGGTGCGGGAACTGGCGGCCAAGTCCGACATCCTGATCGAGAACTTCAAGGTGGGCGGGTTGGCGGCTTATGGTCTGGACTACGACTCGCTGAAGGCGGCCAACCCGCAATTGATCTATTGCTCGATTACCGGGTTCGGCCAGACTGGTCCTTATGCCAAGCGCGCCGGGTATGACTTTATGATTCAGGGGTTGGGAGGCCTGATGAGCCTTACGGGGCGCCCTGAAGGAGATGAGGGGGCGGGGCCGGTGAAAGTCGGGGTCGCGCTCACGGATATTCTGACAGGTGTTTATTCGACTGTTGCCATTCTGGCGGCGCTGGCTCACCGCGAGCACGCAGGCGGTGGGCAGCATATCGATATGGCCTTGCTGGATGTTCAGGTGGCTTGCCTGGCCAACCAGGCAATGAACTACCTGGCCACAGGTGCTGCGCCGAAACGACTCGGTAACGCTCATCCGAACATCGTGCCCTACCAGGACTTTCCTACGGCTGACGGTGACTTCATCCTTACTGTGGGGAATGACGGTCAGTTCCGAAAGTTTGCCGAGGTGGCCGGTCAGCCGCAGTGGGCTGATGATCCTCGTTTCGCGACAAACAAACTGCGGGTGGCGAATCGGGCGATCCTGATTCCGTTGATTCGTCAGGCGACGGTCTTCAAGACTACTGCTGAATGGGTGGCTCAGTTAGAGCAGGCCGGTGTGCCTTGTGGACCAATCAATGATCTGGCGCAGGTGTTTGCTGACCCCCAGGTGCAGGCTCGCGGGTTGGCGATGGAATTGCCTCACGCGCTGGCGGGTAAAGTACCGCAGGTGGCCAGCCCGATTCGTTTGTCCGAGACGCCGGTGGAGTATCGTAGCGCGCCTCCTTTATTAGGAGAGCACACGCTGGAGGTGCTGCAGCGGGTATTAGGGGTGGATGAGGCCACGGTGAAGGCTTTGAGGGAGGCCGGGGTCCTTTGAGTCTTCCTTCTATATAGATGAAGTCGTTTAGAAGGTGGGGGGGGCGGTTTTCTGGTGTTCTCGCAACTTATTGATAGAAAAGCGTAATTAAGGGTTGACGGCAAATTCTGGACGTCTATAATTCGCCCCACTTCCGGCGCAGTCGAAACGGAAAACTCCTTGAGTTTCAATGAGTTAACCATGTTTTGAAGGTGCCGGGCTTCAGTTCATCGAAGCCAGGAAGCAGTTGATAAGGCAGTGTTTGTTTGGCCTTGTCAGCGATTCGATCTTCTCGGTCGAAAGCGGAGAAAAAGAGGTGTTGACAGCAGCGAGTAACGCTGTAGAATTCGCCTCCCGCTAACGAGAGATCGGAGGCGCAAGTGGTTGAAGTTGTTGATGTTTCCCAAGCGAAACTTTGAAAACTTCTTAAAATAACCGCTTGACAGATACATCGGGCGCTGTAGAATGCGCGCCTCGGTTGAGACGAAAGCTCTTAACCAACCGCTCTTTAACAACTGAATCAAGCAATTCGTGTGGGTGCTTGTGGAGTCAGACTGCTAGTCAACAGATTATCAGCATCACAAGTTACTCCGCGAGAAATCAAAGATGTAACCAACGATTGCTGAGCCAAGTTTAGGGTTTTCTCAAAACCCAAAGATGTTTGAACTGAAGAGTTTGATCATGGCTCAGATTGAACGCTGGCGGCAGGCCTAACACATGCAAGTCGAGCGGTAGAGAGGTGCTTGCACCTCTTGAGAGCGGCGGACGGGTGAGTAATGCCTAGGAATCTGCCTGGTAGTGGGGGATAACGCTCGGAAACGGACGCTAATACCGCATACGTCCTACGGGAGAAAGCAGGGGACCTTCGGGCCTTGCGCTATCAGATGAGCCTAGGTCGGATTAGCTAGTTGGTGGGGTAATGGCTCACCAAGGCGACGATCCGTAACTGGTCTGAGAGGATGATCAGTCACACTGGAACTGAGACACGGTCCAGACTCCTACGGGAGGCAGCAGTGGGGAATATTGGACAATGGGCGAAAGCCTGATCCAGCCATGCCGCGTGTGTGAAGAAGGTCTTCGGATTGTAAAGCACTTTAAGTTGGGAGGAAGGGCAGTTACTTAATACGTGATTGTCTTGACGTTACCGACAGAATAAGCACCGGCTAACTCTGTGCCAGCAGCCGCGGTAATACAGAGGGTGCAAGCGTTAATCGGAATTACTGGGCGTAAAGCGCGCGTAGGTGGTTCGTTAAGTTGGATGTGAAATCCCCGGGCTCAACCTGGGAACTGCATTCAAAACTGTCGAGCTAGAGTATGGTAGAGGGTGGTGGAATTTCCTGTGTAGCGGTGAAATGCGTAGATATAGGAAGGAACACCAGTGGCGAAGGCGACCACCTGGACTGATACTGACACTGAGGTGCGAAAGCGTGGGGAGCAAACAGGATTAGATACCCTGGTAGTCCACGCCGTAAACGATGTCAACTAGCCGTTGGGAGCCTTGAGCTCTTAGTGGCGCAGCTAACGCATTAAGTTGACCGCCTGGGGAGTACGGCCGCAAGGTTAAAACTCAAATGAATTGACGGGGGCCCGCACAAGCGGTGGAGCATGTGGTTTAATTCGAAGCAACGCGAAGAACCTTACCAGGCCTTGACATCCAATGAACTTTCCAGAGATGGATTGGTGCCTTCGGGAACATTGAGACAGGTGCTGCATGGCTGTCGTCAGCTCGTGTCGTGAGATGTTGGGTTAAGTCCCGTAACGAGCGCAACCCTTGTCCTTAGTTACCAGCACGTTATGGTGGGCACTCTAAGGAGACTGCCGGTGACAAACCGGAGGAAGGTGGGGATGACGTCAAGTCATCATGGCCCTTACGGCCTGGGCTACACACGTGCTACAATGGTCGGTACAGAGGGTTGCCAAGCCGCGAGGTGGAGCTAATCCCACAAAACCGATCGTAGTCCGGATCGCAGTCTGCAACTCGACTGCGTGAAGTCGGAATCGCTAGTAATCGCGAATCAGAATGTCGCGGTGAATACGTTCCCGGGCCTTGTACACACCGCCCGTCACACCATGGGAGTGGGTTGCACCAGAAGTAGCTAGTCTAACCTTCGGGGGGACGGTTACCACGGTGTGATTCATGACTGGGGTGAAGTCGTAACAAGGTAGCCGTAGGGGAACCTGCGGCTGGATCACCTCCTTAATCGACGACCGCAGCTGCTTCATGAGCTCCCACACGAATTGCTTGATTCATTGAAGAAGACGAAAGAAGCAGCCCGAAATTGGGTCTGTAGCTCAGTTGGTTAGAGCGCACCCCTGATAAGGGTGAGGTCGGCAGTTCGAATCTGCCCAGACCCACCAATTTTGTGTGGGAAACGCCTGTAGAAATACGGGGCCATAGCTCAGCTGGGAGAGCGCCTGCCTTGCACGCAGGAGGTCAGCGGTTCGATCCCGCTTGGCTCCACCACTACTGCTTCGATTGTGTAAAGCTTAGAAATGAGCATTCCATCAAGGTGATGGTGAATGTTGATTTCTAGTCTTTGACTAGTTCGTTCTTTAAAAATTTGGGTATGTGATAGAAAGATAGACTGAACGTTACTTTCACTGGTAACGGATCAGGCTAAGGTAAAATTTGTGAGTTGCTCTTTGAGCATGCATGCGAATTTTCGGCGAATGTCGTCTTCACAGTATAACCAGATTGCTTGGGGTTATATGGTCAAGTGAAGAAGCGCATACGGTGGATGCCTTGGCAGTCAGAGGCGATGAAAGACGTGGTAGCCTGCGAAAAGCTTCGGGGAGTCGGCAAACAGACTTTGATCCGGAGATGTCTGAATGGGGGAACCCAGCCATCATAAGATGGTTATCTTGTACTGAATACATAGGTGCAAGAGGCGAACCAGGGGAACTGAAACATCTAAGTACCCTGAGGAAAAGAAATCAACCGAGATTCCCTTAGTAGTGGCGAGCGAACGGGGACTAGCCCTTAAGCTTCTTTGATTTTAGCGGAACGCTCTGGAAAGTGCGGCCATAGTGGGTGATAGCCCTGTACGCGAAAGGATCTTAGAAGTGAAATCGAGTAGGACGGAGCACGAGAAACTTTGTCTGAATATGGGGGGACCATCCTCCAAGGCTAAATACTACTGACTGACCGATAGTGAACTAGTACCGTGAGGGAAAGGCGAAAAGAACCCCGGAGAGGGGAGTGAAATAGATCCTGAAACCGTATGCGTACAAGCAGTGGGAGCCCACTTTGTTGGGTGACTGCGTACCTTTTGTATAATGGGTCAGCGACTTATTTTCAGTGGCGAGCTTAACCGAATAGGGGAGGCGTAGCGAAAGCGAGTCTTAATAGGGCGTCTAGTCGCTGGGAATAGACCCGAAACCGGGCGATCTATCCATGGGCAGGTTGAAGGTTGGGTAACACTAACTGGAGGACCGAACCGACTACCGTTGAAAAGTTAGCGGATGACCTGTGGATCGGAGTGAAAGGCTAATCAAGCTCGGAGATAGCTGGTTCTCCTCGAAAGCTATTTAGGTAGCGCCTCATGTATCACTGTAGGGGGTAGAGCACTGTTTCGGCTAGGGGGTCATCCCGACTTACCAAACCGATGCAAACTCCGAATACCTACAAGTGCCGAGCATGGGAGACACACGGCGGGTGCTAACGTCCGTCGTGAAAAGGGAAACAACCCAGACCGTCAGCTAAGGTCCCAAAGTTATGGTTAAGTGGGAAACGATGTGGGAAGGCTTAGACAGCTAGGAGGTTGGCTTAGAAGCAGCCACCCTTTAAAGAAAGCGTAATAGCTCACTAGTCGAGTCGGCCTGCGCGGAAGATGTAACGGGGCTCAAACCATACACCGAAGCTACGGGTATCACGCAAGTGATGCGGTAGAGGAGCGTTCTGTAAGCCTGTGAAGGTGAGTTGAGAAGCTTGCTGGAGGTATCAGAAGTGCGAATGCTGACATGAGTAACGACAATGGGTGTGAAAAACACCCACGCCGAAAGACCAAGGTTTCCTGCGCAACGTTAATCGACGCAGGGTTAGTCGGTCCCTAAGGCGAGGCTGAAAAGCGTAGTCGATGGAAAACAGGTTAATATTCCTGTACTTCTGGTTATTGCGATGGAGGGACGGAGAAGGCTAGGCCAGCTTGGCGTTGGTTGTCCAAGTTTAAGGTGGTAGGCTGAGATCTTAGGTAAATCCGGGATCTTAAGGCCGAGAGCTGATGACGAGTTACCCTTTGGGTGACGAAGTGGTTGATGCCATGCTTCCAAGAAAAGCTTCTAAGCTTCAGGTAACCAGGAACCGTACCCCAAACCGACACAGGTGGTTGGGTAGAGAATACCAAGGCGCTTGAGAGAACTCGGGTGAAGGAACTAGGCAAAATGGCACCGTAACTTCGGGAGAAGGTGCGCCGGTGAGGGTGAAGCATTTACTGCGTAAGCCCACGCCGGTCGAAGATACCAGGCCGCTGCGACTGTTTATTAAAAACACAGCACTCTGCAAACACGAAAGTGGACGTATAGGGTGTGACGCCTGCCCGGTGCCGGAAGGTTAATTGATGGGGTTAGCTAACGCGAAGCTCTTGATCGAAGCCCCGGTAAACGGCGGCCGTAACTATAACGGTCCTAAGGTAGCGAAATTCCTTGTCGGGTAAGTTCCGACCTGCACGAATGGCGTAACGATGGCGGCGCTGTCTCCACCCGAGACTCAGTGAAATTGAAATCGCTGTGAAGATGCAGTGTATCCGCGGCTAGACGGAAAGACCCCGTGAACCTTTACTATAGCTTTGCACTGGACTTTGAATTTGCTTGTGTAGGATAGGTGGGAGGCTTTGAAGCGTGGACGCCAGTTCGCGTGGAGCCATCCTTGAAATACCACCCTGGCAACTTTGAGGTTCTAACTCAGGTCCGTTATCCGGATCGAGGACAGTGTATGGTGGGTAGTTTGACTGGGGCGGTCTCCTCCTAAAGAGTAACGGAGGAGTACGAAGGTGCGCTCAGACCGGTCGGAAATCGGTCGTAGAGTATAAAGGCAAAAGCGCGCTTGACTGCGAGACAGACACGTCGAGCAGGTACGAAAGTAGGTCTTAGTGATCCGGTGGTTCTGTATGGAAGGGCCATCGCTCAACGGATAAAAGGTACTCCGGGGATAACAGGCTGATACCGCCCAAGAGTTCATATCGACGGCGGTGTTTGGCACCTCGATGTCGGCTCATCACATCCTGGGGCTGAAGCCGGTCCCAAGGGTATGGCTGTTCGCCATTTAAAGTGGTACGCGAGCTGGGTTTAGAACGTCGTGAGACAGTTCGGTCCCTATCTGCCGTGGACGTTTGAGATTTGAGAGGGGCTGCTCCTAGTACGAGAGGACCGGAGTGGACGAACCTCTGGTGTTCCGGTTGTCACGCCAGTGGCATTGCCGGGTAGCTATGTTCGGGAAAGATAACCGCTGAAAGCATCTAAGCGGGAAACTTGCCTCAAGATGAGATCTCACTGGGACCTTGAGTCCCCTGAAGGGCCGTCGAAGACTACGACGTTGATAGGCAGGGTGTGTAAGCGCTGTGAGGCGTTGAGCTAACCTGTACTAATTGCCCGTGAGGCTTGACCATATAACACCCAAGCAATTTGCTGACCCGAAAGGGCACCAGATTGCGGTGTGTGAAGACGACATGAACCGAAGGTTCGCAGCAAACACACAAACTATCGCATGCCCATTCGCTGGAACGTGACCGCAAGGCACGCGCTGGCTACCGAATTTCTTGACGACCATAGAGCATTGGAACCACCTGATCCCATCCCGAACTCAGCAGTGAAACGATGCATCGCCGATGGTAGTGTGGGGTTTCCCCATGTGAGAGTAGGTCATCGTCAAGATTAAATTCCGAAACCCCTATCTGCTGATGCGGGTAGGGGTTTTGTTTTAAGTAGAAGTTATAGATTTTCACTGGCTCGTTGTCGTTGAACGGGCTGGTCACAGAATTTCTTGACGACCATAGAGCATTGGAACCACCTGATCCCATCCCGAACTCAGCAGTGAAACGATGCATCGCCGATGGTAGTGTGGGGTTTCCCCATGTGAGAGTAGGTCATCGTCAAGATTGAATTCCCAAAACCCCTGTCTGCTGCTGCAGACAGGGGTTTTGTCGTTTTGGGCCGGTAATCGGATCGGCGCCTCTGATTGCTGTCGACGCCCGGCAAACCCCGAGGCCGTTGCTATGCTGTGATAGTCGGGCACTGGCGAAAAGGGCCCGCGACGTCACTGGTCATGGGGATTCCAATAATGAAAAACCCTTATGCTCCCGGCTTCTGGTGCGCTATTGCGGCGTTGACGCTGCTGTCGGCCACTTATTTCTACGGCGTCATGCTCACTCACCAGATCGACAAGGCGCTGCTGTTCCTGGATAGCGCGGCTGCGTTGATCGGCGTGATCTCTATCGCAATCGTGGCTTGGGCTTCGCTTCAGGGCCAACGCATCAAGAAAAAACACCTTGAGCAAGGCAAGACACTGGTGCTGATCTGGGACACCAAGGTGGCGCTGCGGCGTGTCGAAACGGTGTTTGATCGTTATTTCTGGGGCAGTTACTGGCAGCCTGGTCGCACGTTCCAGGAAGTCATGGGGGAGCTCACCGGTACGCCGTTGGAAAAAAGCCTAGAAGCCCTCAAGGCCCAATGCGCTGCCTTGGACAAGCAAGTTACCCAGGACGGTTGGCATTGGCTCAATAACGCCCGTGAGCTGTGCGACGTCGCTAACGCCATGGCTCGAGAACGCTACCAACTGGACTTCTGCGATTCGCGGGCAGAGTCATCAGGCGCGGCGGTGATCAACCGCGATTTTGAAGTGCTGGTGTACACCTGGACGGCACGGTTGAAGACTTTCGACCATCAACTCGATGAGATTGAAGTCCAATATTCGTAGACCACCTCGCAAGAATATTCTTTTCCCCCTTTAAACATTGGGCCCGCTGGGGTGCCTGATGGTAATCTCCCTCCACTTTACGGCGTCGAGCCACACCCCTTACGGGTCAGGGAAGACGACTTTCTTCAACTATGGATATCGATCAGGTCACACATGAATAAATCAGCAAGCGTACTTCTTGGAATCGTTGTGGTTATCGGGGCTGTCAGTGCAGGTGGCGCCTGGTACACCGGTACGAAGCTTGAAGGAGTGCTGCAAACCGCTATTGCCGATAGTAATAAACAAATGCAAACGGCTTTGGCCGGGTCCAATAGCACCTCTTCGATCGAGTTGGTTTCCCTCGACCGTGGGACGTTCAGCAGCACCGCCCACTATCGTCTCAAGGGCGAAGGCGAGATATTTGGCGCAGAGCCGATCGAGCTGCTCTTCGTCGACAAGATCGAACACGGCCCCCTGCCATTCTCGCGTCTGGTGACGCTCAAGTGGCTGCCGGTCATGGCGACCAGCCACAGCGAGCTTGAGCGTAATCCATTGACTGAAAAGTGGTTCGCCGCCGCCAAGGACCAGTCACCGCTCAAAGGTGTGCTCAACCTGGGCTATGACAAGTCCATCAATGGCAGCTACGAGTTGCTGCCATTGGATACCAAGCTGGATGAGCAATCGCAGCTCACCTTCTCCGGTCTGAAGATCGATTTGGCCGCCAGCGCCCAGGCACAGAAGATCAAGGCCGACGGTTACATGGATAGCTTCAAGCTGACCACCGTCGCAGAGGACCAGACTCCAGTGCAGGTCGAGGTGAACGGTCTTACGTTGGCCAGTAACCTGAGCAAAAGCTCCTACGGCTACTACATGGGTGATAACACCCTGCTGCTGAGCAGCGTCAGGAGCACTTTTGGTGAGCCGAAATCGGTGTTTGGCCTGAAGAACTTCGAGATGAAGAACAACAGCACCGAGAGCGGGACCAGTGCATCGGGGCGTGCGGATTACAAGATCGGAGAATTGTCGTTCAACGATAAGACCATCGGCTCGGCACAAATGGCGGTCAGCCTGAAGAACCTGGACATTCCCGCCACGATGTCGCTGATGCAGGTCTATCAGACCAAATTGCAGCCCTACGAAAAAGCTGCTGCCGAGGCCGCTGCAGCTGGCGAACCGGCTCCAGAGTTGAACCTGACCGAGGCTGAAGAAGCGCAGGTCAAAGCCGATCTGGAAAAACTCCTGGCTGGCGGCCCACAAGTGGCGCTGGAAAACCTGTCGTTCAATACCGCCAACGGGGAAAGCCGTGCGAGCCTGGTCGTCGATCTGGCCAAGCCGCAATCGATGGACCTGCCACCCGATGAGTTGGGCCGTCAGTTGCTCGCGCTGTTGGAATTCAACCTGAAAGTATCCAAGCCGATGCTGGTGGATCTGATGACCGTGCAGGCGCAGATGGAAGGTCAAACTGACGCCAAACTGATCGCCGACCAAGCCACCGCCACCAGCGATATGTTCAGCGCCATGGCCGTCGGTACAGAACTGGCGACGCTTGAAGGCAGTGATGTGGTCACTAAGCTGCACTACGCCAACAATCAGGTCGATTTCAACGGCAAGAAAATGACCGTTGAGCAATTCACCGCCTTCGTCATGAGTAAGCTGGGCGGCGGCGTCGCCATCCAGTAACCGCTCAAGTACCAGCTGAAGCCCGACCCGTGCATTGCGCACGGGCCGGGCTTTTTTTTGCCTATCGACAATCCACCACCGAAATATTCATCGATTCTGAAGAATTGTGGCGTTCTGAAAAATGACCCGTTCGGGAGTGCAAAACTAGGCCCATTAGAGCTTGGCTGGATTCCTTTGATCCGGCTTCCTGTTTGATGGGCAAGGGGGCACTGCGACCCGGCTGGCCATGTAAGGATGCTGACGAATGCCGCGTACTGTGGGTCCTTTTATTCAACGTGGTTTGCGCCCGTTGTTTCGCGTCGCACTGTGCAGCCAATTGTGCTGGCCGATGTTGGCGTTTGCCGACACTGCCTATGACCAAATGGTGCTCGACGCTCGTGCCGGCCATTACACGCCCGCTTTGACCGCCTTGCGCCAAGTGCCGGCCAGTCAGGCCAGTGCCGCGCAGATCAGCGACCATCTGCAGATCGCCAGTTGGGCCGGTTTCGACGCCGAGGTGGTGCAGGTCTATGAAAGCCAGGGCCGCTATCGTGACTTGCCGGTTCAGGCGCTGACCGCAACGGCTCGCGCTTATCGCAACCTCAAGCGCTGGGATGCGGCTGCCGAGCTGTATCGCCAGGCGTTGGCAATCGACCCGCGCAACCCCGACCTGCAACTCGGCCTGGCCTTGACCCAAGCCGATGCCGGCAAGCCCGACGAAGCGGTCAGCCGTGCCAGGGCCTTGGTCGCTGCCAAACCTGAAGATCCAATGCGCCGACTGGCCCTGGGCTATGCCCTGACCCGTGCGAACAATCCCCATGAAGCACTGTTCGAGTACGACCAAGCCTTTACCCGCGCCGGCAACAAGCCGGAGGTCGCCCGGGAATACATCAACGCCCTGCAACGCGCTCAACTGCCGGAGCCGGCCCTGCGCCTGGCCCGTCTACAGCCAGGTCTGATCGACCGTGGCATGCAACGGCGGCTCGAAGGTGATGTGGCGGCCGAACGGGTACGCCTGACGGATATGGCGAGTCGCAGCGAAACGGAACGCTTCATCATTGCAGACCGCGCCTTGGCCGATTACGACAAACTACTGGCGACCTGGAGCCCGGTGGCCGAGGCCCATGACGACGTGCTCCGTTGGCGCATCGATCGCTTGGGTGCCCTCAACGCTCGCGCCCGTCGGGCTGAAGTGATAGCCGAATACCAAAAGCTGATCGCCGAGGGCGTGAGCATTCCGACTTATGCCCTGCGCTGGGTGGCTTCTTCCTATCTGGAGCAGCGCGAGCCGGAGATCGCCGTCGATCTGTACCGCCGGGTATTGAGCGCGCCTGATGCCGACCCTGCGGACCGTTTCGAGGACAGTACCGCGCTCTATTACGCGCTGCTGGAAAGTGAAAAGTCCGAAGACGCCCGTATGCTGGCCGAGGACTTGGCGAAATCCGAGCCTTCGCGTGTCGAGCTCAAGGGCTTGCCGATCGGCAACCCCAATGACGACTGGATGGACGCTCAGCAACTGGCCGCCCAGGCCGGCACATACGGCGCCGACCTGCCCTCTGCCGAAGCGCGTCTGGAAACCCTGGTCAATCAAGGCCCCGGTAACATCGGCCTGCGCTTGGCCCAGGCCGATCTGTACCAGGCCCGTGACTGGCCGCGTCGTTCGGAAAGCCTGCTCAAGGAGGTCGAGACGACGACGCCGCGCGACCGTGGACTGGAAGTCGCCCAGGCCCGTGCCGCCATGGATTTGCAGGAGTGGCGGCAGATGGATGCGCTGGTCGATGACGTGGTCGCCCGCTACCCGGAAAACGCCCATGTCAAACGCCTGCAACGCCAGCGTGAAGTGCATGACATGGCGGAGTTGCGCATCGAGGCCTACACCGGCAAGAGCTATGGCGGCGGCAGCGGCGACGCTGGTGCGGTCACCGGCAGTCGGGATTTTGGTATCGAAACGCTGCTCTACAGCCCACCCATCGACGAAGACTGGCGGCTGTTCGGCGGTGCCGGTTACGCCACCGGTGATTTCGAGGAAGGCACTGGCCATCACCGCTGGCAGCGCCTTGGCGTAGAGCGCCGTACCCGAGACATGACTCTGGAAGCCGAGGTCTCCAACCACTCGTATGGTTCCGGTGACAAACAGGGCGCGCGCCTGGCCGTGGCCCGAGACATCAATGACCACTGGCAATACGGCGGTAGCCTGGATTACCTCTCAGCCGAAACCCCGTTGCGGGCGCTCAACAGCGGCATCCGTGCCAATGGCGGCAGCGGCTTTGTTCGCTGGCGCGCCAATGAAAGTCGAGAGTGGCGACTGGCTGTCAGCCCGTCCCATTTCAGCGATGGCAATAACCGCCTCGAGACTGTGCTTACCGGTCGTGAAGGCCTCTACAGCGCACCGCGGCTGCAAGTGGAAATGGGCCTGGAGGTCGCGGCCAGTCGCAACAGTGGTTCGAATGAAGTGCCGTACTTCAACCCCAAAGCCGACTTCACCTTCATGCCGACCGTGAGCGCCAACCACGTGCTGTACCGCCGCTACGAAACCACCTGGAGCCAGCAGTTCCAAGTGGGCGCCGGTACTTACAGCCAGCGCGATCACAGTACCGGCGCCATGGGGTTGCTCGGCTACGGCCAGCGTTTCATCTGGAACGACGTGCTGGAGGCAGGCGCCGCACTGAGCTGGCTCAACCGCCCTTACGACGGCGACCGCGAAAGCGATCTGCGCCTGCTTGTCGACCTCACCTACCGCTTCTAGAAGAGTTTGAAGATGCCTGTCATTTCGCGATTCATCCTCCTGCTGGGGGTCTTGCTGATCAGCGCTTGTGCCCAGCAAGCCCCGGCGTTCACACCGCCTTCGCAAAGACCGCTGGCGGCCAACGACGCCCCTTGGCCGAAGAACCATGTGCTTGGCATTGCCTACCACGACGTCGAGGACCGTGACCCGGACCAGGCGCTGGTGGCCGTGCGTACCGAGCGTTTGATCGAGCAACTGGCGTGGCTGCGGGAAAACAATTACCAGCCGGTCACCGTGGACCAGATCATCAGCGCTCGCAACGGCGGCCCGGAACTGCCGCCGCGTGCGGTATTGCTGAGTTTCGACGACGGTTACTCAAGCTTCTACACCCGCGTCATGCCGATTCTGCGCGCCTATAACTGGCCGGCGATATTGGCTCCGGTGGGCAGCTGGGTCGATACGCCGTTGAACCAAACGGTGGATTTCGCCGGGGTGCCACGCAAGCGTTCCGAGTTCTTGACCTGGGAGCAGATTCGCGAGGTTGCCAAATCGGGTCTGGTGGAAATTGCCGCCCACACCGACGCCAATCACAAAGGCATCCTCGCCAACCCGCAAGGCAACCAGCAACCGGCGGCGACCACCCGACGCTACGATCCCGCTACCGGGCGCTATGAAACCGAGGCGGATTTCCAGGCGCGCCTGCGCAAGGACGTGGCGGCTATTTCCGAGAAAATCCGCAAGGTCGCCGGTTACAGCCCGCGCGTGTGGGTCTGGCCTTACGGGGAAGCCGATGGCACAGCGCTGCAGGTGATCGGCAGTGAAGGCTATCAAATGGCCCTGACCCTGGAGGACGGCCTCGACAGCCTCGATAACTTGATGAGCGGCCCACGCTTTCTGGTGGCCTCCGATCCGGACGGTGCTCACTTCGCCGAAAGCGTGGTCTCCGTGCAGGCGCTTGAGCCGATGCGCGTGGTGCATGTCGACCTGGATTACGTCTACGACCCGGACCCAGTGCAACAAGAAGCCAACGTCGGCAAGCTGGTCCAGCGCATCTACGACCTGGGCGCCAACACCGTGTTCCTGCAGGCGTTCGCCGACCCGAAAGGCGACGGCCTGGTACGCTCGCTGTACTTCCCCAACCGTCACCTGCCGGTACGGGCCGATCTGTTCGACCGGGTCGCGTGGCAGTTGAAAACCCGGGCCAACGCCAAGGTTTTCGCCTGGATGCCCGTGCTCAGTTTTGCCCTCGATTCGAAGCTGCCACGCGTACAGCGCTGGGATCCGGAAACCGGCAAGACTGGTGTCGCCCCTGATCAATATGTGCGCCTGTCGCCCTTCGACCCGAACGTGCGGCGGATTGTCGGTGAAGTTTATGAAGACCTGGCGCGGATGAGTTCGATTGACGGCGTCCTGTACCATGACGATGCGGTGTTCTCCGACTTCGAAGATGCCGGCCCCGCCGCGTTGAAAGTCTATGCCGCCAACGGCTTGCCGACGTCCACCGCCGCCTTGCGCGACGATCCGGCAGTAATGCAACGCTGGACTCGCTTCAAGAGCCGCTACCTGATCGACTTCACTCGTGAGCTCACCGCCAAGGTCCGGGCGATTCGCGGTCCGCAAGTGCAAACGGCGCGCAATATCTTTGCCGAGCCGATGCTCAATCCTGAAAGCGAAGCCTGGTTCGCCCAGAATCTCGATGACTTCCTCGGCGCCTACGATTGGACGGCACCGATGGCCATGCCGTTGATGGAAAACCAGACCCTCGAGCAATCCGGTCCCTGGCTTGAGCGCCTGGTCGCCACGGTCAAGGCTCGCCCCGGTGCCCTCAAGCGCACGGTGTTCGAATTGCAGGCCCGTGATTGGCACAGCCAACCGGCCCGTGACATCGACGGCAAACAATTGGCTGACTGGATGGGGCGTCTCAAGCGCCAGGGCGTGACCAGTTTCGGCTACTACCCGGACAACTTCATCGAAGACCAGCCCTCCGTGAAAACCGTGCGGCCGGCGCTCTCCAACAAGTGGAATCCTTGACATGTTCGACAGACTGCTCGCCCTGCTGGTGCTGGCGATTGTCCTTGGCGTGCCCCTGGGCCTGATCTTCCTGGTCACTGGGCAATTCCTGATGGACTTCGTGTTCTTTTACCCGTTGTTCATGTCTGGGCTGTGGATCGCCGGCGGCCTGTATTTCTGGCTGCATTGGGAGCGCCACTGGCCGTGGAAGGACGATACGTTGCCGCCGCCCTTGGCTGGCGAGCCGCTGATCAGCATCCTGATTCCGTGCTTCAACGAGGGCGACAACGTCGCCGACACCATTCACGCGGCGCTGGGCCAGCATTATCCGAACATCGAAGTCATCGCCATCAACGACGGCTCCAAAGACAACACCGCCCAGATGCTCGACCAATTGGCGGCTGAAGACCCACGCCTGCGCGTGCTGCACCTGGCGGAAAACCAGGGCAAGGCCGTGGCCTTGCGCATGGGCGCCATCGCGGCGCGCAGTGAATACCTGGTGTGTATCGACGGTGACGCGCTGCTGGCGCCCAACACCTGCGCCTACCTGGTAGCGCCGATGCTCGATAACGCCCGCCTCGGCGCGGTAACCGGCAACCCGCGTATTCGTACCCGTTCTACCCTGGTGGGCCGAGTCCAGGTCGGCGAGTTCTCCTCGATCATCGGCCTGATCAAGCGTACCCAGCGGGTCTTCGGACGGATCTTCACCGTTTCCGGGGTGATCGTCGCGTTCCGTCGTACCGCCCTGCACCGGGTCGGCTACTGGAGCCCGGACATGATCACCGAAGACATCGACATCAGTTGGAAGCTGCAACTGGACCACTGGAGCATCTTTTACGAACCCCGCGCACTGTGCTGGATCCTCATGCCCGAAACCCTGCGCGGCCTGTGGCGGCAACGTCTGCGCTGGGCCCAAGGCGGCGCCGAGGTGTTGTTCAAGAACATCCGTGGCATCTGGCAATACCGCCATCGTTACCTGTGGCCGCTGCTGTTCGAATATTGCCTGTCCACCGGTTGGGCATTCACGTTCCTGCTGTCGGTGATTTTCTGGGGCGCCGGCAAATTCGTGGAAATGCCGCCGGCCATCGCCGTCGACCACCTCATGCCGCCGGCCTTCACCGGGTTGTTGCTGGCAGTGGTGTGCCTGTTGCAGTTCGCGGTGAGCATCCTGATCGATCGCCGCTACGAAAAAGGCCTGTGGCACATCATGTTCTGGGTGGTCTGGTACCCGTTGGTGTTCTGGTTGATCAGCCTGTTCACCACCCTGGTGAGCTTTCCAAAAGTGTTGTTCGGACAGCATCAGCAGCGTGCGCGCTGGGTCAGCCCGGATCGCGGTATCAAACCGTTCGATGATGAAGAAGAGGAAGTGATCCGATGAAAATTATCAGGACCCGGCAAAGACCTTTTCTGATGGTCATTGACGTTCTCTTCACTGTGCTGGCGTGGGTCGGGTTGGTGTATCTGCTGGTCAATGGGCTCTGGCCGCTGTTCGACAGCCAGGCAGGCCCGCGCCTGGGTGGATCGCTGTTCGACACCCTGGGGACCTTGCAGGTCTACGGTTGGATCGCATTGGTCAACGCGGTGCTCTTGATTACTTGGGCGCGTTATCAGCAGCGTAAAAGCCGCAGTTTCGCCCAGCGGCGGCTGCCGGCGCCGGTGGTGGACGATCAAGGTTTGAGCGACAGTTTCAAATTGACCGACGAACGCCTGGACACGTTGCGCCAGCCTGGCTCGAAGATCATCCACAACAACCAGGATGGCGACATCAGCCACGTCGTGGCGCATTTCCATCTGCTGAGCCCGGAGTTGCAACCGCTGCCTCTCGCTCCACTGGAGCGCCCCCGGGTGATTCACCTGCCGGCCGATCGTGGGAGCGAGCTTGCTCGCGATGGCGGAGTGTCAGCCAGCATAGATGCCGGTTGAACCGACGCCATCGCGAGTAAGCTCGCTCCTACAGTGGATTGGGGTTGTTGGACAAATTGGGGGGGCACATGTGGGGCTGTCGGGGAAAGTGCGGCGAAGTTCATCATAATTGTCACTGCAACCGGATGGGCGCTGCGGCTATAGTTCGCAGGCCGTCCATGGCCTGATACGCATAAGGTGCCCGGTATGACCCGATTGAACTCTCTCTCCCCTTGGCTGGCGGCCGTCGCCCTGGTGCTGTGCGCGCAAGGGGCTGTCCAGGCCGAGGAGCGTTTCACCCTCAGCATTCCCGGCGTGTCGGACGACCGCCTCTTCACCGCTGCGGCGGCCAGTGACGCCAACACGTGTGGTGGCAAGAACATTTCCCCGGCGCTGAGCTGGAACGCCGGCCCACCCGGCACCCTGAGCTATGCCATAGTCATGTTGGACCCGGACGGCCAAAGAGGGCAGGGTGTCGACCACTGGGTCCACTACGGTATCAAGGCCACCACACGGCAGATTCCGGCGGGCGCGGGTACCAAGCCGGCGCTGGAAGGCATGAGCGGTATCAACAGCAAGAACACGCGTGGCTATATCGGCCCTTGCCCGCCCATTGGCGACAGCGCGCATCATTACCTGATTCAGCTCTTCGCCCTGGACCTGCCCCCGGAAGCCCTGCCCGCTGGCCTTACGCGCGCCCAATTGATGGAAAAAATCAACGGCCACGTGCTGCGCAACAGCAGCGTCGTGCGGCGCTACCACCGCTAGCCCAGGCACCAAAAACACCTGTTTGGACTTGGGGATATGGTCTACACCCTGTGGCGAGGGAGCTTGCTCCCGTTGGGTTGCGCAGCAACCCTCCAACCACAAAATTGGCATCACGCGCCAAAAGCGAGCACTATCGAGCCCCTGTTCACTCATGCCGGAGGATGGCGATGACGCAGAAACCCGACGGCATCGCCCGCTTGCTGAACTGCCCCACCAAGGGCGATGAGATGCGCCGGGCTATCGCCCAGAGCCGCAAGGATTTCCTGCCTGCTGACGAGGCCGAAGACGCCGAGCCAGGCCAACCACCGGCTGAGCCCGTGGACAACGGTCGCGACGACTGAGCTGTCGCCCTCTCTCAATCCCACTTTTCAAATCTGCCTATGACTGCCACAACCCATCTGCCAGGCGACCGATTCAGTCGCTCCGATTACAAAACCCTGGGCCTCGCGGCCTTGGGAGGCGCGCTGGAGATTTACGATTTCATCATCTTCGTCTTCTTCGCCCTGACCCTCAGCCAGTTGTTCTTCCCGCCGGAAATGCCCGATTGGCTGCGCTTGCTGCAAAGCTTCGGGATCTTCGCCACCGGCTACCTGGCTCGGCCCTTGGGCGGCATTCTCATGGCGCATTTTGCCGATCGCCTGGGACGCAAGCGGGTGTTCAGCCTGAGCATCCTGATGATGGCCTTGCCTTGCCTGCTCATTGGTGTGATGCCGACCTACGCGCAAATCGGCTATTTCGCACCGTTGCTGTTGCTGGCATTGCGCATCCTGCAGGGCGCGGCGGTGGGCGGGGAGGTGCCCAGCGCCTGGGTGTTCGTGGCCGAGCATGCGCCGCTGCATCATCGCGGCTACGCCCTCGGCTTCCTGCAGGCCGGCCTGACCTTCGGCTACTTGCTGGGCGCCTTGACCGCCACGGCGTTGGCGCGGATCTACACGCCGACGGAGATTCTCGATTACGCCTGGCGCTTGCCATTCCTGCTGGGCGGAGTCTTCGGTGTGATTGGTGTCTGGCTGCGCCGTTGGCTGAGCGAAACGCCGATCTTCATGGCCCTGCAAGCCAACCGCGAAGAGGCCACGGAACTGCCGCTGCGCACGGTCCTACGCGAGCATCGGCACGCCTTGCTGCCCGCCGCCATCCTCACCTGCGTGCTGACCTCCGCGGTGGTGGTGTTCGTCGTCATCACCCCGACCGTGATGCAAAAAAGCTTCGGCATGACCCCCAGCCACACCTTCGCCCTGAGCAGCCTGGGTATCGTCTTCCTGAATATCGGCTGCGTCCTGGCCGGCCTCATCGTCGACCGCATCGGTGCCTGGCGCACCGTCATGCTCTACAGCCTGCTGTTGCCCGTGGGCATCGCCGTGCTCTACGCCAGCCTGATCAGTGGCGGCGCCTGGCTGGGGCTGGCCTACGTGGTGGCCGGCCTGGGGTGCGGGGTGGTCGGCGCCGTGCCTTCGGTAATGGTCAGCCTGTTCCCGCCGAAAATCCGCGTGTCCGGCATCTCGTTCACCTACAACATCGCCTATGCGTTGTGGGCGAGCATGACGCCGTTGATGCTGATTGCGCTGGTGCCGTGGAGCCCGTGGGTGTGCGTGGGGTATTGCGTGGTGATGGGGGCGGTGGGTGTGGGGGCGGCGGTTTATTTTCCAGGACGGCATACGAAGGCCTCGCAGCCTTCGTTGGCGTGTGAATCCTGATCCGGCCCTTCAAAGACGTTCACGAAAAAACTCCACAAAGGCACGAGTCCTTGCCGAGCGGCGCCGGTCTTGGCTGAACACGGCGCTGATGGGCAGCGCCGTCGGTTGGTAATCGTCGAGCAGGGCCGACACGGTTCCCTGGCGAACATCCTCCGCAAACAACCATTGCGGGGAAAGCGAAACGCCCAGCCCGGACAGCACCATCTCCCGGATCGCTTCGCTGCTGTTGCTGGTGACGTTGCCCTTTATCGTCACGCAGTGTTGCTTGCCCTCCTGGTCGAATCGCCAGACGTCGTAGTGTTCCAGCAGTGTGAAACCCAGGCAGTTATGGCCGGCTAAGTCCGCGGGCTCGAGCGGCGTGCCGTGCTGTACGCCGGGGAGGCGTACACCCGGCGGGGGCTGGCGCCGAGGGAGACCGCTACCAGCCCCTCGTTTTTCACCACGCCAATGCGAATGGCGACGTCGATGTTTTCCTTCAGCACATCTTCGTTTTGATCGCTCAGCCGCAGGTCGATCCGAACCTGTGGATGGCGTGCCAAAAACTCGCCCACCAACGGCGCAATGCACAACCGACCGAAACTCACAGGCATGGCCGGCGGGATCGGCGGTGCCCAGGGTGCCCTGGCCGAATACATCGCCGTCGATGCCCGCTTGGTTGCGCTCAAGCCTCGCTCATTGAGCATGCGTGAAGCCGCCGCGTTGCCGCTGGTGTTCATTACCGCGTGGGAAGGGTTGGTTGACCGCGCTAACGTCCGGGCCGGCCAGCAGGTGCTGATCCACGGTGGTGCAGGCGGTGTCGGCCAAATGGCCGTGCAAATTGCCAAGGCCCGAGGTGCCGAGGTCTATGCCACCGGCTCGGCCACTCGCCTGGATTTCATCCGCAGCCTGGGCGCGACACCGATCGACTACCAGAGGCAGGATGCCGACAGCTACGTGCGCCTGCACACCGACGGCGAGGGCTTCGATATCGTCTACGACACCGTAGGCGGCCCCACGCTGGATGCGTCGTTCAATGCGGTGAAAACCTACACCGGCCATGTCCTCAGTTGCCTCGGCTGGGGGCAACACAGTTTGGCGCCATTGTCGTTTCGCGGAGCGAGTTATTCCGGGGTATTCACCTTGATGCCGCTGCTGACCGGCAAGGGGCGCGAGCATCATGGCCAGATCTTGCGGGAGGGCGCCGCTCTGGTTGAGTCAGGGCAACTGCGGATCAACGTGGATCAGCGCCGGTACGGCCTTGGGAAAGTCAATGAGGCGTTTGCCCAGGTAGCCGAGGGACGCGGGGCGGGGAAAACGGTGGTGGACATTGGGGTTGAGTAAGACGGGACCGCTCTGTGTAAGGCCAAACAACTTGAGCGCGCGTTCAAACCCCGTAGAATGCAGCCGCCATTATGCCGCTGCATCTCAAGGACGAATTCAAACATGCGAGTTTTTACCCTCTTGCTTACCCTCTGCCTCATGGCCGGTTGCGCTTCCAAGCCCGATTACTACATTTCCCCTGCACCGGTGGCGATCCCCGAGACCGCCACCTATTGGATCGACACGTTCAACGTCGAAGTCGTAGGCAAAAACGAACGCTTTCTGCCCGACGAAAAAGTCCGTGACCGGCTGCACACCGACCTGATCGTCCGCCTGCTCGACGGCAATCGCTATGCCTCCAGCAAGGAAACCGCTGACTATCTGCTGGACGTCAACGCCGTTTATGCGCGCCGGATTCAAGACACCCAAGGTGGCTTCATGAACAAGATTGTCGCCGACGGTACGTACCTGGCCAGTGTCGATTTCAGTTATCAGGTCAAGGTGAAGAAGGCCGGTGACGAGGTATTGCACTTCGCCCAGGCCCGCCAGGGGCTGATGCCGGGTGGGGCGATCGGGCAACTCGAGGTCATGAGAGGCATGGCGGGCGCCCTGACGAACAGAGGCAACTCCGATGTCGAAGACTATTACACCGGCCAGTTGAGCCGCTTCATCGCCGATGACCTGCAGGGCATTCCGTCTCGTTAGCAATGCCTGCTGCAACGGCGGTAATAGCCTGGCCACTTTGGGGTGGCCAGGTCTGTCTTTTCAGCGCAGCAAAAAAACTTCTTGGTCGTTAACCCGAACCGCATGTGCCTTGCGTCTGACCCTGTGAACGGATCATTCATTCACGAGGTTCAGCCCATGTCCCGTCCACTCCCCTTTATACGTCCTGCTGCCCAGGGCTTCGCCGTGACTTTGCTGGTGGCGTTGGCCGGTTGTGGGTTGTCTTCGTCCCGCGAGGCTGCCAAGCCGACCGAACCGGTAGCCGTGGCGCCCAGCGTTGTACCGCTAGGCGAGATCGCCTACGTGCGCGAGCCCATGAGCAAGCGCATGGCCGCCCCGGCATCGATGCCCGCCCCAAGTGTGGCGAACGATGCCATTGCCGGGGACTACCGCTCCGAACCGCGCGAACAGTACGAAAAACTGCCGGACAACCCCATCCATAGCGTGGCCGAAACGCCGGTCTCGACCTTCAGCGTGGATGTCGATACCGGCAGCTATGCCAATGTGCGACGTTTCCTCAACCAAGGCAGCCTGCCGCCCGAAGGTGCCGTGCGACTGGAGGAAATGGTCAACTACTTCCCTTACCACTACGCGCTGCCTACCGATGGTTCGCCCTTTGGCGTGACCACCGAGGTGGCCCCAACGCCGTGGAACCCCCACACTCGCTTGCTGCGCGTCGGCATCAAGGCCAGCGACCGCGCCGTGGCGGACCTGGCGCCGGCCAACCTGGTATTCCTGGTGGACGTGTCCGGCTCCATGGACCGCCGCGAAGGCCTGCCGCTGGTCAAGAGCACCCTGAAACTGCTGGTGGATCAATTGCGTGACCAGGACCGGGTATCCCTGGTGGTGTATGCCGGCGAATCCCGGGTGGTGCTCAAGCCCACTTCGGGCCGCGACAAGGTGAAGATCCGCAACGCCATTGATCAACTCGATGCCGGAGGTTCTACCGCAGGGGCGTCGGGTATCGAGCTGGCTTATCAAATGGCTCGGGAGAGCTTTATCGACAAGGGCATCAATCGCATCCTGCTGGCCACCGATGGCGACTTCAACGTCGGTGTCAGTGATTTCGACAGCCTCAAGCAAATGGCGGTGGACCAACGCAAAAGCGGCGTCTCCCTGACGACGCTGGGCTTCGGTGTGGATAACTACAATGAACACCTGATGGAGCAACTGGCTGACGCCGGCGACGGCAACTACGCCTACATCGACAACCTGCTCGAAGCGCGCAAGGTGCTGGTGGACCAGCTCAGCTCAACCCTGGCGGTGGTGGCGCGGGATGTGAAGCTGCAGGTGGAGTTCAACCCTGCCCAGGTCAGCGAATATCGCCTGCTGGGTTATGAGAACCGCGCGCTCAAGCGTGAGGATTTCAACAACGATAAGGTCGATGCGGGTGAGATTGGTGCCGGGCATACGGTGACGGCGTTGTATGAAATTGTCCCGAAAGGCGAGCAAGGCTGGTTGGAGCCGCTGCGTTATGCCAACACGCCCAAGCTGGACGGCAAGTCAGGAGAGCTGGCGATGTTGCGCGTACGCTACAAACCCGCCGAGGGTGGCAGTAGCCGATTGATCGAGCATCCTATCGACAGCGCGCCAAACGATGCCAAGGCCAGCGATGACTTGCGTTTCTCGGCCGCCGTGGCGGCCTTCGCCCAACAGCTCAAGGGCGATGGACGTTACACTGGGAACATGAGCTTGAAGGACACCGCGCAACTGGCACGCTCCGCTCGAGGTGATGACCCGTTTGGTTTGCGCGCCGAATTTGTGCAATTGGTCGAGCTGGCGCAGAGCCTCGAGCCTGCGGCCAAGCATTGATCCTGACCACAACGAGGATCAACTGTGGGAGCGAGCTTGCTCGCGATAGCGGTGGACCGATCATTCTCATCATTGACTGATCCGACGCCATCGCGAGCAAGCTCGCTCCCACAGTGTTCCCTTGTTATCTGCCAGGACTGTGTTGCAATGACCGGAAAGGAGTTCGCCACCCACATGCCCGCTGCGCTTGATCCTCCCAGCGACGAATCGCTGCTGGCCCGCTACCGCAACGGCGACAAGGCTTCTTTTGAAGTCCTCTACGCCCGCCATCGGCTAGGGCTTTACCGTTTCCTCGTGTCCTTGAGCAACAAAGCCGAACTGGCCGAGGAAGTCTTCCAGGAGACCTGGCTCAGCCTGATTCGCAGCGCTACCCAGCCACAAGGCCGGGCGAGTTTTCGTACCTGGCTGTTCCAGATCGCCCGCAACCGCTTGATCGATCACTGGCGCAAACACGGGGTCCACAACCCGTTGCACGACAGTTACGACGAGCAGCTTCACGTCCAGCCCGACGACACCGGCAGCCCTGAGCAACAGTTGAGCCTTAGCCGCGACCAGGCTCGTCTCGACGCCGCGTTGCAGGCCTTGCCCGAGGATCAGCGGGAGGTCTTCCTGCTGCGCCTGCACGGCGACCTGGAGCTGCCGCAGATCGCTGCCTTGACCGGCGTCCCGTTGGAAACGGTCAAAAGCCGCTTGCGTTACGCCCAGCAGAAGTTGCATCGCCTGCTGGCCGAGGAGGTACCCGCATGATTGATAGCAAACACACCCCGGATCCCGACGACGAAATGCTCATCAAGCATTTCCGCCAACACGCCAGCGGCGAACCGCCCGCGTCCCTGGACGCTTTCATCCTGGCTGCCGCCCATCGCGAAGCGCCAACGCCCGCCCCAAGCTTGTGGACGCGCTGGCTGCAAGCCTGCCAACGGCCGCGTTGGCAAATGGCATTCGCCACGGTCGCCGGTGTGGCGCTGATGATTGGTCTGGTAGTGCGTTCGCCCGTGCCCCACGACGAACGGGCCTCGCCCGCCTCGATGGAGTTTTCCGCCGATCGGCAAGAACCCGCCGTTGCCGCTGCACCGCCGCCGGCCATGCCCGCTCCCGCCCCTATAGCCCGGATGGCAGCCCCCCAGGGCGAACTCGCCCAGGCCCCGGCAAGCGCTGATCAGGCCTTCGCGGAAAAGCCTGCGGCGAAAATGAGCAAAAGCGCGCCCGTTGCCCTGCCATCGTTGGAGCAGGAACTGCTGGAAATCCTGCGTTTGCGCCAGGCCGGTGATGCCAAGGCTGCCGATGAGAAGCTGCTGGCGCTGCACAAGCGCTTTCCCAAGGAAGACTTGCCGGCGCGGTTGGAGGCGCTGCAAAAGCGTTGACTGAGCTCCGCGCCCACAAAAAAAGCCCCAGGTCTTGCGACCAGGGGCTTTTGATTCTGTAAATGGTGCACCAGGCGGGATTCGAACCCACGACCCCTGCCTTCGGAGGGCAGTACTCTATCCAGCTGAGCTACTGGTGCGACGCGGGCGCCATGATACTCATATGCATCGCGGGCGTCCATGCTGCTGATTTGCCGGTGTTTTCATAAGCCTGGGCGGGCATCGGCTACGCTGATCAGAAAAAGCGGGCAAATCCGGATTTTTCGTTCTTTTTTTCGAACAGCCTATTGTCCTTCACCCCCATCGGCCCTAGGATTCGTTTGAGATTTCAAACGCTCTTGTCTGGGTGCTGAACCGCACGTCTGTGCTTATGTGCGTTATTTCTGTGCTTCAGCCCGGTGGATGATTTCCCTGACGGCAGCCCCTGAGGCGCCTTTCTACAAATCTAATTCGCTCCGCGTGCGCGCGGTGCTGTTAAGGAAAGCCGACATGCAGCTTAAAGACACCCAGTTGTTCCGCCAACAAGCCTTTATCGATGGCGCTTGGGTCGATGCGGACAATGGTCAGACAATCAAGGTCACCAACCCGGCAACGGGCGAAGTGCTGGGCACTGTGCCGAAAATGGGTGCCGCCGAAACCCGTCGGGCGATTGAAGCCGCCGACAAGGCGCTGCCGGCCTGGCGTGCGCTGACGGCCAAGGAGCGCGCCAACAAGCTGCGCCGCTGGTACGAATTACTGATCGAAAACCAGGACGACCTCGGTCGCCTGATGACCCTGGAACAAGGCAAGCCGCTGGCTGAGGCCAAGGGCGAAATCGTCTACGCAGCCTCCTTCATCGAATGGTTCGCCGAAGAAGCCAAGCGTATCTACGGTGATGTGATTCCCGGCCACCAACCGGACAAACGCCTGATCGTGATCAAGCAGCCAATCGGCGTGACCGCTGCCATTACCCCGTGGAACTTCCCGGCCGCGATGATCACCCGCAAGGCCGGCCCTGCCCTGGCCGCTGGTTGCACCATGGTCATCAAACCGGCTTCGCAGACGCCGTTCTCGGCCCTGGCCCTGGTTGAGCTGGCTCACCGTGCCGGCATCCCGCAAGGCGTGCTGAGCGTGGTCACTGGCAGTGCCGGCGACATCGGCGGCGAGCTGACCAGCAACCCAATCGTGCGCAAGCTGTCGTTCACCGGCTCGACCGAGATCGGTCGTCAGTTGATGGCCGAATGTGCCAAGGACATCAAGAAAGTCTCCCTGGAACTGGGCGGCAACGCGCCGTTCATCGTGTTCGACGACGCCGACCTGGATAAAGCTGTCGAAGGCGCGATCATTTCCAAGTACCGCAACAACGGCCAGACCTGCGTCTGCGCCAACCGCCTGTACATTCAGGACTCGGTGTACGACGCTTTCGCTGAGAAACTGAAAGTGGCGGTAGCCAAGCTCAAGATTGGCAACGGTCTGGAAGACGGCACCACCACCGGTCCGTTGATCGACGGCAAAGCGGTTGCCAAGGTGCAAGAGCACATTGCCGATGCAGTCAGCAAAGGCGCGACCGTACTGGCGGGTGGCAAGGCGATGGAAGGCAACTTCTTCGAACCCACCATCCTGACCAACGTACCGAAGAATGCCGCCGTGGCGAAGGAAGAAACCTTCGGTCCGCTGGCGCCGCTGTTCCGCTTCAAAGACGAAGCCGAAGTGATCGCGATGTCCAACGACACCGAGTTCGGCCTGGCCTCGTACTTCTATGCCCGCGACCTGGGCCGTGTGTTCCGTGTGGCCGAAGCCCTGGAATACGGCATGGTCGGCGTCAACACCGGTTTGATCTCCAACGAAGTCGCGCCGTTTGGCGGCATCAAGGCCTCGGGCCTGGGCCGTGAAGGCTCCAAGTACGGCATCGAGGACTACCTGGAAATCAAATACCTCTGCCTGGGTATCTGATCCGCTTCAAGCGCAAAGGGCACGAGAGCGCTGTCCCTTTGCGTGTTTCACCTGTTCTGTTTCTTGTGGCCGGAACGCTGTGGCAGTCGATCATCGCATGCTGTCGCAGTTGCCTCCCGGCCATGTATTCCTTGAACCACGCCGACCGATGAGCGGCGAATGAGGACTGTAATGAGCAAGACTAACGCTGACTTGATGGCCCGCCGTACCGCTGCTGTTCCACGTGGTGTCGGCCAGATTCACCCGATCTTCGCTGAATCGGCGAAGAACGCCACGGTAACCGACGTCGAAGGCCGTGAATTCATCGACTTCGCCGGCGGTATCGCCGTGCTGAACACCGGCCATGTGCACCCGAAAATCATCGCCGCCGTGACCGAGCAGTTGAACAAACTGACCCACACCTGCTTCCAGGTCCTGGCCTACGAGCCCTACGTGGAGCTGTGCGAAAAAATCAACGCCAAGGTCCCAGGTGACTTCGCCAAGAAAACCCTGCTGGTGACCACCGGTTCCGAAGCGGTGGAAAACGCCGTGAAAATCGCCCGTGCCGCCACGGGCCGTGCCGGTGTAATCGCCTTCACCGGCGCTTACCACGGTCGCACCATGATGACCCTGGGCCTGACCGGTAAAGTCGTGCCGTACTCGGCCGGCATGGGGCTGATGCCCGGTGGCATCTTCCGCGCGCTGTACCCGAACGAACTGCACGGCGTGAGCATCGACGATTCCATCGCCAGCATCGAGCGCATTTTCAAGAACGACGCAGAGCCCCGTGACATCGCGGCAATCATCATCGAGCCAGTGCAGGGCGAGGGTGGTTTCTATGTGGCGCCGAAGGAGTTCATGAAGCGTCTGCGCGCCCTGTGCGACCAGCACGGTATCCTGCTGATCGCTGACGAAGTACAGACTGGCGCCGGCCGTACCGGCACCTTCTTTGCCATGGAGCAGATGGGCGTTGCCGCCGACCTGACCACCTTCGCCAAATCCATCGCTGGCGGTTTTCCGTTGGCCGGTGTTTGCGGCAAGGCCGAGTACATGGATGCCATCGCTCCGGGTGGCCTGGGCGGCACCTACGCCGGTAGCCCGATCGCTTGCGCGGCTGCGCTGGCGGTGATGGAAGTCTTCGAGGAAGAGCACCTGCTGGACCGCTGCAAGGCCGTGGGCGAGCGCTTGGTCACTGGCCTCAAGGCCATTCAGAAGAAGTACCCGGTAATCGGCGAAGTCCGCGCTCTGGGTGCGATGATTGCGGTGGAGCTGTTCGAAAATGGCGACTCCCACAAGCCGAACGCCGCAGCCGTGGCTCAGATCGTGGCCAAGGCGCGTGACAAGGGCTTGATCCTGCTGTCCTGCGGCACCTACGGTAACGTTCTGCGTGTGCTGGTACCGCTGACTGCGCCAGACGAGCAGTTGGACAAAGGCTTGGCAATTCTCGAAGAGTGCTTCTCCGAGCTCTGATGTTACGAGCCCTGACTGTGCACTGATTCACAAAAAAACCCGCTTCGGCGGGTTTTTTCATATTCGGGAACACATCCCTCAGGTTTTGAACTGTCTGCATCGGCCTTCATTGACTAAGGTGCATGTATGGCAAGGGAGCGATGCTGCATGACTGCTGTGGTTTTACCCGCTGTACCCCGTGTGCTGATCGCCGAGGCCGACCCGGCGTCCCGGGAGCTGCTTGAGCAAGTATTGTCGGGCGTGCGCTGCGATGCCCGAGTGGACACCTGCGGCGAGGGACACCAGGCCCTGGATTTGCTGGCGCATAACTCGTACGACCTGGTCATCGCCGACTGGGAGCTGCCGGGTGTCGATGGCCTGACTATCCTGCGCGGCCTTCGCCAACAGCATCGAACTGTGCCGTTGCCGTTCATTCTGATGAGTCGGCGTAACGACAGCGCCAGTGTGCGGGAGGTCGTGCCACTGGCGCCGATGGCGTATTTGACCAAACCCTTGAACCGCGAAAGCCTGACCCAGCGTTTGCAGGGGTTGCTGTTGAGTGGCGCTGAAGAGACCTCCAGCGACGTACCGGTCCCGGGGCCGGGGCTGACCCTGATAGCTTTTCTGGAGCGTCGGCGCGAGCTGTCCGAAGGCGCGCCGCTGATGACCGATGTGCAGGTGGCGGTCAAGCGCTGCCTCAACCCCACGGGCCTGGATCTGAAGCTGCTGGAAGAAGAGATCCGAACCGACCCGCAAATCACCGGGGTGCTGATTGCGGCGGCCAACAGTGCTGCCCAGCATCAGGGCGGCGCGCCGGTGCAGACCGTGGCCCAGGCGCTGCACCAGCTCGGCACGGGGCAGAGCATGAACCTGATCCTCGGCCTGACCCTCAAGCGCTGCGCCCGGCTCAGCGTCCCGTGCCTGGCCGACTATGCCAAGCGCTATTGGGAATTGTCGCTGCACACCGCCGAGTACGCTCGGATCCTGGCGCGGCTGTTGGATCTGGAACCGGAACGCTGTTATTGCGCCGGGCTGTTACACCGCCTGGGCGACCTGGCGCTGCTGCGTTGCCTGGAGGAATGGACGCAGGCGGGGGGCGAGCTGGATGAGTGGGAGGAAGTAGGGAATTCCCTCGATCAATACGGCGCCAGTTTCGGCTCGGCGCTGCGCACCCGTTGGCGCCTGCCGCTGGAGCTGCGTGAGCTGATCGCGGCAGCCTATAGCCTGGGTGGTGGGGTTTATTCCCGCGAGGCACTGGTGATGAACATGGCGGCGCAGATGGCCCACCTGACCGAGCATGAAGGGCTTGAAGAGCTGGCCCGGGGGCGTACAGCGCGTTTGCTGAAGATCGGATTGCCGGAGTTGATGCGATTGCGCAGAAAATAAAGCGACTCTTTGTGGGAGCGAGCCTGCTCGCGATGAGGGCCTGACATCCAATTGCGTGGTGACTGTCAGGCCGCTATCGCGAGCAGGCTCGCTCCCACAGGAATTTGGGTATGACTGGAGTTTTGCTGACTCCTTGGCGACGAGATTGCTCAAGCCGCAATGATGCGATTCTTCCCCTGGCGCTTGGCTTCGTACATGGCCGCGTCGGCCCGGGCGAACAGGTTGTCGAGGGACTGGTCTTCGGCGGTGATGCTGGTCAGGCCCTGGCTCACGGTAATGCCGAAGTTCTGCTCGCCACAGCGAAAATTCAAGCGCTGGATCTCCCGTTGCAGGCGCTCGGCCACTTGCAGCGCCATGTCCGGGGCACAACCGGGGAACACGGCGGCGAACTCTTCGCCGCCGATCCGCCCAAACAGATCACCGCGCCTGAGCACGGAACGTCCGCTTTCGGCGATTTTCTGCAGCACGGTATCGCCTTCCTGATGGCCGTAAGTGTCGTTGATTACCTTGAAGTCATCGATGTCCAGCAACAGGAACGCCATGGGCATCCCTTGTAGCCGTGCCTGCTCGAATTCACGGTGGGCGCACTCGAAGAAGTGTCGACGATTGCTGCTCTGGGTCAGCACATCGGTGGTTGCCAGCCGCTGCAGTTCGCTTTCCAGCAGCTTCTTTTCGGTGATGTCTTCGGCAATGCCCACCACAATCACCGGTTGCCCTGGCTCAGCCTTGCGGTTGATGAAGCATTTGTCGCTCAGCCAGCGGATCTGGCCATCGGCGGCGATGATGCGGTATTCGCGATCTTCGACGGCACCTTTGACCAGCACTTCAGCCAGACTGCGTTCGGCGTAGTCCTGGTCATCGGGGTAGATTGCGTCGCGCCATTCGTTGAAATCGGCCATGACCAGGCCGGCAGGACGGCCGAAGATCCGTTCGTAGGCGGGGCTGACGTACAGCACTTGCCGGGTTTCCCAGTTGAATGCCCAAAGCACCGCATTGACGCTGACCAGCAATGAGCTGAACAGTTGCTCACGCTCGCTCAGGCGCGCTACTTCGCCCTGGGCGTGCATCAGCGCCATGAGGGTCTGGGCCGCTTCGGGCCAATGAGGTTGGGATGAATCCTGTAGGTTCTTGTCGACCATCGGCACAAATCTCAAAGAACGTGCACTGCTGTGGATTTGCACGCGCTCACTCCAAAGCCCGCCTGGATGGCGAAGTGCTCATTGAGATAGGGGATTTGAGGCGAAGTTCCTTTTCAGGCGACGAAGGGCGGGGCCGCGCAGCAAAGAAAAACCCCGCCGGAGGCGGGGTTTTGATTATCAGGCTGTAGCCGGTCGCAGCGAGTAGGTCTTGAGCTGGTCGGCGAAGTCCCGCAGGGACTGGATGCCACTGGCCTCGGCTTCGTGGACCCATTCCTTGATGGCGGCGAGCATGTCATGGCCGTTGCTGCTGGTCTTGACCCAGATCTGCTGCAACGCCAGGCGTTTTTCGTAGATCACCTTCAGCGCCTGGCTGTGTTCCAGCATGTTCTGGATGCGAACGTGGTGACGGTCATCCAGCAGGCTGGTCTCCC
The DNA here is from genome assembly GCF_017968885.1 of Pseudomonas sp. Tri1. Taxonomy (NCBI): domain Bacteria; kingdom Pseudomonadati; phylum Pseudomonadota; class Gammaproteobacteria; order Pseudomonadales; family Pseudomonadaceae; genus Pseudomonas; species Pseudomonas sp. Tri1. The sequence goes on from NZ_CP072913.1 coordinate 157,221, forward strand.
GCGACAGCAGGCGTTTGGCTCGGTGGAACTGATGGCGCACCGAGTGATCGACCTTCTCCAGTTCCTGTTTGACCAGCGGCGCGATGACCAGCCGGCGGTACTGGGCCATGATCTGGAAACGGTTATTGAGGATCGCCATGGCGGTGTCCATGTCCAGGTGACCCTTGCCTTCGACTCGGTGTGCGATTGGCGCGACCCGCTGGACCTTGGCCAGGCGCAGGAAACTGAACACCTTGATCCAGGCCCAGCCCAGGTCAAACTCCCATTTGCGTACCGACAGCTTGGCCGAGTTGGGGTAGGTGTGGTGGTTATTGTGCAGTTCTTCGCCACCGATCAGGATGCCCCAGGGCACCAGGTTGGTCGCCGCGTCGCGGCATTCGAAGTTGCGGTAGCCCACGGCATGGCCCAGGCCATTGACCACGCCGGCGGCCCAGACTGGAATCCACATCATCTGGATGGCCCAGATGGTGATGCCGATGGTGCCGAACAGCAGCAGGTCGATGCCCCCCATGATCGCCACGCCCAACAGTGGGAAGCGGCTGTAGAGGTTGCGCTCGATCCAATCCTCAGGGCAGTTCTTGCCGTAGATGCGCAAGGTTTCCGGATTTTCCGCCTCGGCGCGATACAACTCGGCGCCTTTGCGCAGCACAGTGGACAAGCCCTTGATGACCGGGCTGTGGGGGTCGTCAATGGTTTCGCATTTGGCGTGGTGCTTGCGGTGGATGGCAGTCCACTCACGGGTGTTCTGTGCCGTGGTCAGCCACAGCCAGAAGCGGAAGAAGTGTTTGAGGCCGGCATTGAGCTCAAGGGAGCGATGGGCCGAATAACGGTGCAAGTACACCGTGACGCCGATGATCGTGACATGGGTCATCAGCAGGGTGACTGCCACCAGTGACCAAGGCGACAAGCCAAGAAAACCTTCGTACCACATAGGCTGTAGGGCCCTCGATAAAGATAGAAACTGCCGTTGCATTATCACCGGCCCGACAGATAAAACCAGTCGGCCTTTCAGATAAGAGTGGCAGGATGTTTCTTCCTCTATAATTCCCGCCTCTTTATAGGGACATGGATGGCCGAATGACTGTCTACCGCCGCATCGCTCTGCGCACAGCGCTGGTTTATCTCTTGCTGTCAGTCGTCTGGCTGCAACTGGTTGGTTATTTATTGAGCAGTTTCTTCGATCAATCCGCCGATCGACTTCGCTGGTTGCTGATCAACGGTTATGCCTGGGTGCTGGTCAGCGCCGCGTTGATCTTCCTGGTCCGAGTACGGATGTCCCGGTTTTTCGGGCCGGGCGAGCACAGCGCCGATCGTGAGCGCCTGCGCCAGGCCGCCGCCGTCTTCGATTGCACCCGCGAAGGAGTGCTGGTGACGGACCGCAACGGCCTGATCGTGCACGTTAACCGTGCCTTCATTGCAATTACCGGTTACGGACGGGACGAAGTGCTGGGCCAGCGACCCAATCTGTTCAAGTCCGGTCGTCATGGGCCGGATTTCTATCGTGACATGTTTGCCGCCCTGGACAGCCTGGGCGAGTGGAGCGGCGAGATCTGGAACCGGCGTAAAAGCGGCGAGATCTACCCTCAGTGGCAGACGATTCGTGTCATTCGCGACGACAACGACCAGATCAGCCATTACGTCGCGGTGTTTTCGGATATCAGCGCAATCAAGGATTCCGAGCACGAGCTGGCGCACCTGGCCCACCACGATCCGTTGACCGGCCTGCCCAACCGCTTGCTGTTTTCCGATCGCACGGAACAGGCCCTGGCGTCGGCGCAGCTTCACAAGCGTGGCTGCGCTCTGCTGCTGGTGGACCTGGATCACTTTAAAAACATCAACGACAGCCTGGGGCACAACGTCGGCGATGAACTGCTCAAAGGCGTGGCCGAGCGGTTTCGTGGCCTCTTCGCGCCGGGTGTGACCCTGGCCCGTTTGGGGGGGACGAATTTGCCGTGCTGGTGGAAAACTGTTCGCAGCCCGGGCAGGCAGCTGTGTTGGCGCGGCGCATCCTCGACGCCCTCAAGGAGCCATTGCGGCTTGACCACCAGACCCTGTTCATCAACGCCAGCATTGGCATCAGTCTGTTTCCCGGCGATGCCCTCAGCGCCGGACAATTGCTGCGCAATGCTGATTCGGCGCTGTTCAAGGCCAAGAGCGCCGGGCGCGACGGCTATGCCTTGTACACCGAAGAACTCACCGCCCACGCTCAGCAACGGGTCGAGATTGCCTCCGAACTGCGCCGGGCCCTTCAGCATCAGGAACTGCGGGTTCATTACCAGCCGGTGCACGACCTGGCGACCAGCCGGCTGATTGGTGTGGAGGCGTTGGTGCGTTGGGAGCATCCCAAGCGCGGGTTGGTTTCGCCAGCCGAGTTCATTCCTATTGCCGAGCGCACCGGGCTGATTGCCCAGATCGATGCCTGGGTCATGGACCAGGCCTGTCGGCAGATGTGCCAGTGGCAGCAGGCCGGCGTGATGCTGTCGTTTGTCGCGGTCAACGTCTCCAGCCGGCTGTTCGCCCATCGCGAGTTGTATGAGCAAGTCGCCCGAGTGCTGCACGACACAGGCCTGGACCCGGCTTGCCTGGAGCTGGAAGTGACCGAAAGCGCGGTGATGGAAGACCCGGAGGTGGCGCTGGAACAGATGCATCGCCTGCGGGAGTTGGGCGTGCGGCTGGCGATCGACGATTTCGGCACGGGTTATTCGTCCTTGCTGCGGCTCAAGCGCTTGCCGGTGCAGAAGCTCAAGATCGATCAGGGTTTTGTCGCGGGGCTGCCGTGGGATGAGGATGACGCGGCGATCGTCCGGGTGATCGTCGCCCTGGCCCATAGCATGGGTATGCAGGTGCAGGCCGAGGGCATCGAGCAGCGCGAGCAAGCGGCCTTCCTGCTTGGACAGGCGTGTGAGCTGGGGCAGGGCTACTGGTTTGGCCGGCCCGTCGCGGCGGCGCAGTTGGATTGGGATCGGGCGCCGCTCATTGCTTGATCGTCCGTGGGCCCGCCGCGAAGGGCCCTCCATGGCCCAGCGCGGCTATCCCGGCATTCATGCCGGGATGCCCACTCCACAATGCCTGCGTTCGGCCATCGTGGTTAATGGGGCCCCGAGACCAACGTCCACCGCGAGGCGGCCTGACAGCCGACCTGTCTCTCCGGCCGTGCCTCAATCCAACTGTGGGAGCGAGCTTGCTCGCGATAGCGTCGGCTCAGCTTGCCTCAATGTAACCGCTATCCCTTGGCGCTGTGGGCCGCCATCTCCTTGGTTTCCAAATGATCCAACGCCCGCTCAACCAACAACTGCACCCCATCGGCCATGCGACTGATCGCCAGAGCGACGCAGCGGCGTGAGTCGTCCACGTCGTCAGCCAGGTCGGCGGCGATGGTGCTGATGGAGGTCTTCGGAGGCGTTGGCGAGCAGGGTTTCGGTGTCGATGTGGGGTGAGACGATGAAGAGTTGGTTTTTGTCGGGTTCGGGTGGTGAGGCGGGCTTGGGGTTGAGGTAGTAGTCGAGGGCGCGGGTGGCGGCGTCATCGAGCTTTTTTCTTCCTGCGCTTGAACGCGGGATTTGTGGTCGCTTTGAGGGCGTTTGCTACTTTATGTTGTTTTGGTTATATAAAAATTCTTAAATAGTCTTTTTAAGAATATCTGCGCTTATCTAATATTGCTCCCACGCCGCAAGCAGTGCCGCCCACTGCCAGGCATTCATTCAAGGAGCAGCAGCATGAGCGCATCCCTACGTAGCGTTGACGGCCAGGACGAAGCAACCATCTTGCGCGAGATCCAGAGCGCATTGCGCGATCTGCGTTTTGGCGCGGTGGAAATCACTGTGCACAACGCGCAAGTGGTCCAGATCGAACGCAAGGAAAAATTCCGGTTGCAGCAGCCGAGCCATAAGCCGTCTTGAAAAACCTGAAAGATCGCAGCCTTCGGCAGCTCCTACAGGGGGGCTTGGCGTAGGAGCTGCCGAAGGCTGTGATCTTTTTACCGGCCACCCGATTTCCAGAAACCATAAGAAAACCAGAATTCCAGGAGCTTTCACCATGTCGTCAATTCGCCGTTATGCCTTGGCCGCCCTGGCCAGTGCTGTTTTTGCAGGTTCCGCGGTTGCCAAGGATTACGAGTTGCTCAACGTGTCCTACGACCCGACCCGCGAGCTGTATCAGGATTACAACGCCGAATTCGCCAGTTTCTGGAAGAAGGCGCACCCGGACGATAACGTGAAGATCCAACAGTCCCATGGCGGCTCGGGCAAACAAGGTCGGGCGGTGATCGATGGTCTGCGGGCCGACGTAGTGACCCTGGCCCTGGCCGGTGACATCGACGAAATCGCCAAGCTGGGCAAGTCCCTGCCGGTGGACTGGCAAACACGCCTGCCGGACGCCAGCACACCGTACACCTCGACCATCGTGTTCCTGGTGCGTAAGGGCAATCCCAAGGGCATCAAGGACTGGGGCGATCTGATCAAGAATGACGTGTCGGTCATCACCCCGAACCCGAAGACCTCCGGCGGTGCTCGCTGGAACTTCCTCGCGGCGTGGGCCTATGGCCTCAAGGCCAACGGTGGTGACGAAGCCAAGGCCAAGGAATATGTGCAAGCGCTGTTCAAGCATGTGCCGGTCCTCGACACCGGCGCCCGTGGTTCGACCATTACCTTCGTCAACAATGGTCAGGGTGATGTGTTGCTGGCCTGGGAAAACGAAGCGTTCCTGGCGTTGAAAGAAGACGGCGGCGCGGACAAGTTCGACATTGTCGTGCCGTCGCTGTCGATCCTCGCCGAACCGCCAGTGGCGGTGGTGGACAAGAATGCCGAGAAAAAGGGCAACCTTGAGATCGCCCAAGCCTACCTCAAGCACCTGTACAGCCCGGCCGGCCAGGAAATCGCCGCGAAGAACTTCTATCGTCCACGTGACAAAGACGTGGCCGCCAAGTACTCCCGGCAGTTCCCGAAACTGGACCTGGTAACCATCGACAAGGACTTCGATGGCTGGAAAACGGCCCAGCCGAAATTCTTCAATGATGGCGGCGTGTTCGACCAGATCTACCAGGCGCAGTAAGCTGGGATTTGTCTTCGGGCCAGTCAGTTAAGCCACAAACCTGTGGGAGCGAGCTTGCTCGCGATGGCGTCGGTTCAGTTTGCATTGATGTTGACTGAAGCACCGCTATCGCGAGCAAGCTCGCTCCCACAGTCAACCAAGGACCTTTATGTCGCGTCGCATATCCCCCGTCATACCCGGCTTCGGGCTGACGCTGGGCTACACCCTGGTGTACCTCAGTCTGATTGTGCTCATACCGCTGGCGGCGATGTTCGTGCATGCCGCTCAACTCACCTGGGAACAGTTCTGGGCGATCATCTCGGCGCCGCGGGTGCTGGCTGCCTTGAAGCTCAGTTTCGGCACCGCGCTGTACGCCGCGATCATCAATGGCGTGATCGGTACGCTGTTGGCCTGGGTGCTGGTGCGCTACACCTTCCCCGGTCGCAAGATCATCGACGCGATGATCGACCTGCCGTTTGCCCTGCCCACCGCCGTGGCCGGTATTGCGCTGACGGCGTTGTATGCGCCGACCGGCCTGGTCGGCCAGTTCGCCACCGACCTGGGATTCAAGATCGCCTATACACCGCTGGGTATTACCTTGGCGTTGACCTTCGTGACGCTACCCTTCGTGGTGCGCACGGTGCAGCCGGTGCTGGCCGATATTCCCCGTGAAGTCGAAGAGGCCGCCGCTTGCCTCGGCGCCAAGCCGTGGCAGGTGTTCCGCCACATCCTTGTGCCGGCGCTGTTGCCGGCCTGGTTGACCGGCTTCGCCCTGGCGTTTGCCCGTGGTGTGGGCGAGTACGGCTCGGTGATTTTCATCGCCGGCAACATGCCGATGAAAACCGAGATCCTGCCGCTGCTGATCATGGTCAAGCTCGACCAATACGACTACACCGGCGCCACCTCCATTGGCGTGCTGATGCTGGTGGTGTCCTTCGTCCTGTTGCTGCTGATCAACCTGTTGCAACGGCGCATCGAAACCCCATAAGGAGGCGCGAACATGTCCCAATCGTCTATTTCCGCGGCCTCCACCAACGCCGCTCGCCGTGGCAGTGCAACTTCGCGGGGCGTCCTGATCGGCCTCGGCTGGCTGATTTTTGCGCTGTTCCTGCTGCTACCGCTGTTCATCGTGGTGTCCCAGGGCCTGAAACTCGGCCTGGGGGCGTTCTTTACCGCAATCTTCGAGCCCGACGCGCTGTCGGCGTTGAAGCTCACGGTGATAGCCGTGCTGATCTCGGTGCCGTTGAATCTGGTGTTCGGTGTCAGCGCCGCGTGGTGCGTGAGCAAATATTCATTCCGTGGCAAGAGCATGCTGGTGACCCTGATCGACCTGCCGTTCTCGGTGTCGCCAGTGATCGCCGGCCTGGTCTATGTGCTGATGTTCGGCGCCCAGGGCCTGTTCGGGCCGTGGCTGTCGGATCACGACATCCAGATCGTCTTCGCGCTGCCGGGCATCGTGCTGGCAACGATTTTCGTCACCGTGCCGTTCGTGGCCCGGGAGCTGATCCCGCTGATGCAGGAGCAGGGCACTCAGGAAGAAGAGGCCGCGCGCCTGTTGGGGGCCAATGGCTGGCAGATGTTCTGGCATATCACCGTGCCGAACATCAAGTGGGGGCTGATCTATGGCGTGGTGCTGTGTACCGCTCGGGCCATGGGTGAATTCGGGGCGGTGTCGGTGGTGTCCGGGCACATTCGCGGGGTGACCAACACCTTGCCGCTGCACGTCGAGATCCTCTACAACGAATACAACCACGTGGCCGCGTTCGCTGTGGCGAGCCTGTTGCTGATCCTGGCGCTCTTGATCCTGCTGCTCAAGCAGTGGAGCGAAAACCGAATCAACCGCCTGCGCGCCAGCGCCGCGGAGGAATAAGTCATGTCGATCGAAGTCCGTAACGTCAGCAAGAATTTCCACGCCTTCAAGGCCCTGGACAACATCAGCCTGGACATCCAGAGCGGCGAGCTGGTGGCGTTGCTGGGCCCGTCGGGCTGCGGCAAGACCACTCTGCTGCGGATCATCGCCGGCCTCGAAACCCCGGACCAGGGCAACATCGTGTTCCACGGCGAGGACGTTTCCGGCCACGACGTGCGTGATCGCAACGTCGGCTTTGTGTTCCAGCACTACGCCCTGTTCCGCCACATGACGGTGTTCGACAACGTCGCCTTCGGCTTGCGCATGAAGCCCAAGAACCAGCGCCCGAACGAAAGCCAGATCGCGACCAAGGTCCACGAGTTGTTGAACATGGTGCAACTGGACTGGCTCGCCGACCGTTACCCCGAGCAGCTTTCCGGCGGCCAGCGCCAGCGCATTGCCCTGGCCCGCGCATTGGCGGTGGAGCCCAAGGTATTGTTGCTGGACGAACCCTTCGGTGCCCTCGACGCCAAGGTCCGCAAGGAATTGCGCCGCTGGTTGGCGCGGTTGCACGAGGACATCAACCTGACTTCCGTGTTCGTGACCCACGACCAGGAAGAAGCCATGGAAGTCGCCGACCGGATCGTGGTGATGAACAAGGGAGTGATCGAGCAGATCGGCTCACCGGGCGACGTCTACGAAAACCCGGCCAGCGACTTTGTCTATCACTTCCTCGGCGACTCGAACCGCCTGCACTTGGGCGAGGATCGGCATGTGCTGTTCCGCCCCCATGAAGTCTCGCTGTCGCGTTCTGAGCTGGAAGATCACCACGCCGCCGAAGTGCGCGACATCCGCCCATTGGGTGCGACGACCCGAGTGACCTTGAAGGTGGAAGGCCAGAGCGAGCTGATCGAAGCTGAAGTGGTGAAGGATCACGACAGCCTGGTGGGCCTGGCGAAGGGCGAGACGCTGTTCTTCAAGCCGAAGGTCTGGCAGAAAGTCGCCAACCTCTAAGATCAGAAGCGTCGCGAGCAAGCTCGCTCCCACAGGGGATAGGGGTTGACCTGAAAGTTTGTGGGCACCCCAAAATCCTTGTGGGAGCGAGCTTGCTCGCGACGGCGTCCTCGCCAGCACCCCGGCCCGAATCTGAATAACCCCGCTTGGCTTTGCTTCGATCTGTTCTACTTTTGCACCTGTTCTTGAATCAAACCCTACCTAGACTCTGACTTGCCAGGAGGCAAGTGAGAGTCCAATGACGGACCGGTGTTATCTCCTGGCGCCCTGATGCCAAGGAGATGAGCATGAGAATGGAAGTCAGTCGGCATGGCCCGTTTGGCTGTGCATTGTTAAGTGTCTTGCTGGGCTCCTCTGCCAGCGCCGCCCCCTCGTTGTCACCGCAGATACCCTTCGATGTCACGGTTACCAAACCGGTTTCCCTGCCCAGCCTGCAAGCCAATTTCGATGACCTGTCATGGCAGACGTTCATTGCCTTGAACTGGCCGGCGCTGGACAACGGCGATCCCAATACCGGCACCTCCATCGGCAAGCAGGATGGCGCTACGGTGTGGGAAAGCTGGAAAGAGAGTTACCAGATCTTCCGGGCCAAGGGCCAGGCACCGCTGCCCTGGAATGCCCCGGCGACCCTGCCCGAGGCTTGCAAGTCGCTCAAGCCCGGTCGCCTCTTGCAGCAGATGGGCAAGGTTCCCGATGTCCTGGATGAGTTTATCCAGCCCTTCGAGAGCGGCCCGTTGGTGGATCAGAACGGCACCTACACGCGCAACGAAATCGTGGTCAATCAATCGATGTTCAACGGGATCGTCGACAACGGCCTGTACAGCATCGAAGGCCAGCAGAAGTTTTTTGCGGCGAACCCGACCAACACCGTGGCGTTCAGCTGCGGCGCCAACGAGACAAAACAGGTCGGTGCGCTGATGGTGAAGGCGTCGTGGAAAGTGCTGGGCCCCAACGACAATCGGCAGGATTTTCACACCGTCGATGCGCTGGTCTATACCCCAGGAAACAGCGATCCGAGCCATGGACCGATCGTCGAGGAGTCGTGCGTGTCCGAGCCGGTCGGGTTGGTGGGGTTGCACATGGTCCATAAGACAACCAGCGCGGCACAGTGGGTCTGGTCAACCTTTGAGCATGTGAAAAACGTGCCAGAAAAAACCACGCCCGTTGCCCAGCGTACGGGCCCGTATCTGTTCTACAACGCGGCCAGCAAAAGCGACATCAACCAGCCTCCGCCACGGCCATGGAACCCGGCGGTCAAGGCTACCCCCTCGCAAATCGTGCGCGAAGTGCCGCTGACCGAAGCCACTAAAACCCTGAACGCGACCTATCAAGCCCTGTTGCGCACGGTCAACCCGCAGAGCGTCTGGGCGAACTATCAATTGATCAGTACCCAGTGGCCGTCGGCACCACAGCCGAACTGCCAGATATCAGCCGCCAACCCGCTGGGCAGTCCCGCCCCGTTGTTCCTGGCCAACGCCACGCTGGAAACCTACATCCAGGGCACCGTGCCCCAGGCGTCTTCCAGTTGCATGGCGTGTCATGGCAATGCGGCCACCCATGTCACCGAATCCCCGCGCACCAGCTTCGCGGATTTCACCTATTTGCTCGAACGCGCGCAGTCCACGGCTGGACAAGGAGTCAAGCATGAGCAGTGATCTGGAAAATTTCGTAGGTCTTTCATCGGTCCTGACCGGTATTTCCACTGAGCGACTGGCGCCGGAGATCGACCAGGTGGGTTTGCCGCCGCTGTTTCTTGAATTCATCACGCCAAGAATCACGCCTGATGTGCTCAGTGCATTGCTGACCCAATACGCCAACCTGGCGGGGGATAATCAATCCCCGGATCAGATCGCCCAAGCGGTGTTGATGGACGGAGCGCTGCCGGCCGGCACACAGACCGCCAAGGCCGCGCGTTCGATCATGAAGCTGTGGTTGTTGGGCGTTTGGTACCAACCCTATGACGCGGCGAGTTTCAAAAAGGATGAGCAGACCGTGGTGTCCGACCAGGCCTATATCAATGGCTGGGCCTGGAAAGCCGCCCAGGCTCATCCCATGGGCTACAGCGAGATGTTCTTTGGCTACTGGAACACGACGCCGCCCAGCCTTGAGGATTACACCGGGGTACCCGCCAACGCGCAGCAAGGAGCTTCGTCATGAGTACCGAACAAGCAGAGGTGGTCATCGTTGGTGCAGGACTGGCCGGCAGCATCATCGCTTATCAGTTGGGCATGGCCGGCGTGGATGTACTGGTGCTCGAATCGGGCCCGGAGATCCCGGCCAATCGTACGCAATATCTGGAGCGCTTCTACACCGCCACCCTGAAAACCCCGGAATCGCCTTATCCTCCGGTATCGACCCTGGATACGCCGCGTGATCCGACCAGGGAAAACGCCCCGCGGGCAACCATCGCCGATCTGATCCTGGGTTGGAACAAACCAGAGGTCAGTTACTTGGTGCAGAAAGGCCCGTTGCCCTTCAACAGCACCTATGAACGGGTGGGCGGCGGGACGACCTGGCATTGGGTCGGGACGTGCCTGCGCATGGTGCCGAACGATTTTCGCCTGAAGAGCAAGTACGGCGTTGGGGTGGACTGGCCGATCGGCTACGACGATCTGCAAAGTGCCTATTGCCGGGCCGAGGCGGAAATCGGTGTGTCGGCCAATGTCGCCGACCAGGCTTATCTGGGCATGACCTTTCCCGAAGGTTATTCCTTCCCGATGCACAGCATTCCACTGTCGCTGGTTGACGGCAGTTTTGTCAGCGCTGTGACCGGGCAGACGTTCGACGGTTTGCCGCTGGTGGTCAGCCCGACCCCGGCGGGGCGCAATTCCCAGCCCTACGCCGGGCGGCGGGTGTGTGCCGGCAATACCAACTGCACGCCGATCTGCCCGATCCAGGCCAAGTACGACGCGACCGTGACCATGAACAAGGCTTTGGCCACCGGTAAGGTCCGGGTCATGTACCGGACCGTGGCCAGCAAAGTGACTGTGGGCCCGGACAAGAACATCAATGGCATCGAATTCATTCAATATCAGCTTGGCGAGGGGCCCAAGACAGGAAACGGCGTGGCCATCGGGCAGCGTTATGTGATCGCCGCCCATGCCATCGAAACCCCTAAATTATTACTCAACTCCAAGAGCCCGGCCTGGCCCAAAGGTGTGGCCAACAGTAGCGGGCAGGTGGGCCGCAGTCTGTCCGACCATCCGATCTACCTGGCGTGGGGGCTGATGCCGGAAGGCAAGACAGTTTTCCCGTACCGTGGCCCGGTGTCCACCGCCGGTATCGAGAGCCTGCGTGACGGTGCCTTTCGCAGCCAGCGAGCGGCATGGCGCATTGAAATCGGCAACGAGGGCTGGAACTGGCCGGTTGGCGATCCTTACGTCACCGTAGCCGATTTTATCGACGGGGCGAACACAAGCCGCACCAACCCATTGCCATCGAAAGAGACTCCGCCGCCACCCACTCAAGCGCTTTACGGCACGGCACTGATCAAAAAACTCAACGAGCTGTTCATTCGCCAGTTTCGGATCGGCTTCCTGGTGGAACAGGTGGAGGACCATCCCGACCAGTCCGACAGCTACATCGTGCCCTCGACGGATAACTACACGGACGGGCTCGGCATTCTTCGGCCGGAAATCCACTACAACCTTTCCGATTACACCAAGGAAGGTTTCAGACAGGCGAAGATATTGGCGAGCCACATCATCAAGGACCTGCTCGGTGCCGTGGAGCTGACGGCCCCCATTGGCAAAGGGACGTTCAACTACAAAGGCGACGATTACAGCTTCCAGGGCGCCGGGCACCTGATGGGGACCTATCGCATGGGCGACGACCCCACCAAATCGGTGGTGGACAAATACCAGCGCAGTTGGGACCACAAGAACCTGTTCCTGGTGGGCGATGGCGTCTTCCCCAGCACCGGCACCTCGAACCCGAGCCTGACGATTGCGGCGCTGTCGTTCCAGGCCGGCGACACTGTGGCCAATGACCTGAAGGCGGTGACAATGCAGGTCCAGGCCAATAAAGCCTGGCAAGGCACCGGTGTGCAGGTCAACGGGCTGGTGCCGCGCCTGGTGCGCTACGTCAGCGGGTTATGGTGTGCCAGTCCGCAAGGCGGCAACGTCGATGGAAACGGCGGTTCGCGGCACATCGACTACGCCAGCTATGCGTTGCCCGGTGCGGCCGAAGGCGCTTTGATCGGTCGTGTGGGCGACAGTGGGACGCCGTTCCTGGTTGGCGATCTGGCGCAGGTTCCTGCCAGCGAGCAAGGGGAGTTGCAACTGTGCATCAACGATGACCTGACCGGGCAATACGGGTCTGGCTTGAAAGATAACACCGGCGCGCTGACGATACGGGTCGAGTTTGGTGCGCTGTAACGCTTGAGCGGTAACGATGCAACTCCTGTGGGAGCGAGCTTGCTCGCGATTGCGCTCTGTCAGTCACCAGTGTGTTGACTGAGCCACCGCCATCGCGAGCACGCTCGCTCCCACAGGGGCGGCGGGGTATTGCGTTGTGTTCAGGCGGCCGAACGCTGGTTGCGCAACGCCACTGGCCCGACACGTTCTTCAATGGCTCGCTTCAGTTCGCCGCGAAGCCCCAGCAGGAAACCCGCTTCAACCACCACGAACAACGGCCCGACAATCAGCCCGGTGAGGTCATCGACAAACGCCGGTTTGCGGCCTTCGTAATAGTGACCGACAAACTGGATCACCCAACCCACCACGAACATCCCCAGGCCACAGCCCAGCCACACCGAGGTGCTTTGCGCGGCGAGCATCTGGCCCAGCCATACTGCCAGGCCCAGTAGCACCGTCATCAACACCCCCAGGCGCAACTCCAGGCGCAGATAGAACCAGGCACTGGCCACCGCTACCAGCAGCGCCGGCGACACCAGGAGCGCACCCACCTGCCAGCCTGGCCGTGACAACAACACGGCGACGGCGACGAAAATCAACGGAATGCCAATGAAGTGGCTGGCGATGTTGCGTGGATCACGGTGATAGGCGGCGTATTGACTGAGATGATCGACGAGGCTTTTCATTGTTGTTCCTCCTGAGGTGATGCCTGCATGATGCCCAGGATCTATAAGGCGCTCTGTCAGTTAGCCGACACTTGTCCGGAGTTTTCATGAGTTCGCATCCCTGGCACGCGCACCTGATGGCTGGGCACTGGTACAGCCATTTGCCTGTTGAGTTACAGAATAGTCTGCTGGGGCTGTCGCGGGTGCGCCGCCTGCCGCCGGGGCATCGGCTGTTTCAGCGCGGTGATCCGCCTTGCGGGATGTACGCCGTGCTGGAGGGTGCGGTGCGGATCGGCGCGGTGAACGAGCAGGGCAAGGAAGCGCTGTTGAGCGTGGTGGAAGCCCCCCACTGGTTCGGCGAAATCTGCCTGTTCGATGGCCAGCCGCGGACCCATGACGCGGTCGTGGCAGGCCAATGTACGCTGCTGCACGTGCCCCAGGCGCCATTGCTGGCATTCCTGCAAGAACAACCGATCTACTGGCGGCATCTGGCGTTGCTGATGAGCCACAAACTGCGCCTGACCTTCATCAACCTCGAACACCTGAGCCTGATGCCCGCCCCGGCGCGCCTGGCCCACCGCCTGTTGCTGATCGCCGAAGGCTACGGCGAAATCGAACCGGCGCGCCGGCTCTTGCAACTGCCCCAGGAACAACTGGCGTTGATGCTCTCGCTGTCGCGCCAGACCACCAACCAGATCCTCAAGGACCTGCAGGCCCAAGGCATTCTCCACCTGGGTTATGGCGAGATCGAAATCCTCGACATCGAGCGGTTGCGGGCGTTGACTGCGATCTGAAGCCGACCTGAACTATGTGGGAGCGAGCCTGCTCGCGATAAGGCCGGCCGAACCAACGCAAATCCCTAGCGCAACCCATCCCGAAACTGCCCCGGCGTCATCCCGGTCCAGCGCTTGAATGCGCGGCTGAAGCTGCTGGTGTCGGCAAACCCCAACAGATAACTGACCTCGCTCAGCGAGCAATGTGGATCCCGCAGGTGCAGCAGCGCGAGGTTTTCCCGGCACTCGTTGAGCAGGGCGTCGAAGCGGCAGCCTTCGTCGGCCAGGTGCCGTTGCAGGCTGCGCAGGCTCAGGTGCATGGCCTGGGCGATGCGCTCGGCACTGGGTTCGCCTTCGGGCAATTGGGCCTCGATGGCGGCACGCACCTTGCGCTCCCAGGTCAACGGTTTGAGCTGGGCGAGGGTGCGCTCGAGCACCGTTTCGTTGTGTTCGGCCAGCTCCGGATTGGCGTCGTCCAAGTGGCTGTCGAAATCCGTGAGGTTGAACTCCAGGCAATCCTGGGCCGCGCCGAAATACACCGGCGAGCGGAACACTTTGTGCCAGGGGCCGGGGTCCGCCGGTTCCGGACGCCGCAGGTACACCGCCAGCGGCGCGTAATCGCGGCCGAGGCGGTTGCGACAGGTGCGCACGTAAATCGCGGCGAACGCATCGATGGCTTCAAAGGCCGGCGCCGGACGGCCCTGGGGCACATCGAGACTGAAGCGGTAGCGGTCTTCGCCGCGGCTCAGTTGCAGCGTCAGCGCATCGCTGACCACCGGGTGATAGCGCACGATCCGCTCGAACACTTCCCGCAGACTGCCGCTGGCCACCAGGGCATAGCCCAGTGCGTGAAACGTGGTGGGGCTGACGAAGCGCGATACTCGCAAGCCAATCGCCGGGTCGCCGCTGGCCTGTACCGCCAACGCCCACAGGCGCGTGGTTCCCGAGAGCGGGTAGCGGGCGTTCGGATCGTCCATCCACTGCGGGTCGAGGCCGGCCTCCAGGCACAGGGCATGGCTGTCCAGGCCCAACGCATCGAGCTGTTTGCGCAGCGCACGGGTCCAGCTGGCGAGGGAGGTCGGTTCAGTCATGACGATTGGCGCTTGCGGTCAACAGGTTGGCGTTTACGGCTACCACCCGAGGGGACAACGCCCGGCAGGATGAGCACATCGATAACAGAGGATGTAAGCCATGCAAGGCACTTGCGCAAGCCCCGAACGATTGAATGCACAACAGCGAGCCGCCCATATTCGCCAAGTGGTCCTGGCCCGGGGCGAGCAATTGCGTCAGCGCTACCCGATTTTGCGCCACCAGGATGCACTGGGTGCGGGCATCCTGGCGTTCGCCCTGGCCGGGATGATCGGTTCGGCGCTGCTCTACATCAATGGCCATCTGGCCGGGTGGGCGTGCCTGCTGCTCAACGCTTTTTTCGCCTCACTGACCCACGAGCTGGAGCATGACCTGATCCACAGCATGTACTTTCGCAAGCAGCGCCTGCCTCACAACCTGATGATGGGGCTGGTGTGGCTGGCACGACCCAGCACCATCAACCCATGGATCCGCCGCCACCTGCACCTCAACCATCACAAGGTCTCCGGCAGCGAGGCCGATATGGAGGAGCGCGCCATCACAAACGGCGAGCCTTGGGGGCTGGCGCGGTTGCTGATGGTCGGCGACAACGTGATGTCGGCTTTCATCCGCCTGCTGCGGGCCAAGACCTGGGCGCACAAGCGCAGCATCCTCAAGCGCACGCTGAAAGTGTACTTCCCGCTGGCGCTGCTGCACTGGGGCGCCTGGTATGTGTTCCTCGGTTTTCATGGGGCCAACGGTGTCGCCAGCCTGCTGGGCACGTCGATTGACTGGTCGACGACTACGCTGGCGACGATGCAGGTGATCGACATCGCCGCAGTGGTGATCATCGGCCCGAACGTGCTGCGGACTTTTTGCCTGCACTTCATCAGTTCGAACATGCACTACTACGGCGACATCGAGCCGGGCAACGTCATCCAGCAGACCCAGGTGCTCAACCCGTGGTGGCTGTGGCCGTTGCAGGCGTTCTGCTTCAACTTCGGCAGCAGCCACGGGGTCCATCATTTCGTGGTGAAGGAACCGTTCTACATCCGCCAACTCACGGTGCCGGTGGCCCACAAAGTGATGCGCGAGATGGGCGTGCGGTTCAATGATTTTGGGACGTTTGGGCGGGCCAATCGGTTTGTGGGCGAGAAAGGGCCGGTGACGGAAGAGGTGAATACGGTACGGGTTTGAGACGGCTATTGAAAAAGCTCTTCGGCAAGCCCCGATATTTCAACCAAATCTGAATCCTGTGGCGAGGGAGCAAGCCCTCGCCACAGATTGTTGCAACCGGCCACTCACCTCGGCGGCCACGCTTCGTTCGCCCTTGGGCAGTCCCTCAGGCCTCCCGGCTGCATTCCAACGCATCCCATGGAAGCGTCTAATCTTCTCCTCTCGTCGGCCAACATCATAAAACCCTAATTTTTTCCAACGGCGTGCCGACAGATTGGTATGCGTGCACCAAAGTGGAGCGGGTCAAAAGCCTGCTCGCGCTTTTACATGAAATGTTGCAACCGGAATGCACCCCCACTCCCTGCATAAGAAGCCTAACTAAATGAATCTAAAGTTCAGCCACAAAATCCTTCTTGCCGCCTCCGGTGTCGTGGTTCTGGCTTTTGCCCTCTTTACGCTCTACAACGACTATTTGCAGCGCAATACCATCGGCCGCAGCCTCGAGTCATCCATCGAGCAATCCGGTGACTTGACGGCCAGCAGCGTCCAGAACTGGATGAGTGGCCGGATCCTGGTGCTGGAAAACCTGGCGCAGAACATCGCGCATCAAGGTGCCGGTGCCGACTTGCCGGGGCTTGTCGATCAGCCGGCACTGACGTCGAATTTCCAGTTCACTTACGTGGGCCAGACCAACGGCGTCTTCACCCAACGCCCTGACGCAAAAATGCCCGACGGCTACGATCCGCGCCAACGTCCTTGGTACAAACAGGCCGTCAGCGTCGACAAAACCATGCTGACCCCGCCCTACCTGGCGGCGGTCGGCGGCCTGGTGGTGACTATCGCTTTGCCGGTGAAGCACAACGGCGAACTGCTCGGCGTGGTGGGCGGCGACCTGAGCCTGGAAACCCTGGTGAAAATCATCAACTCGGTGGATTTCGGCGGTATCGGTCATGCGTTCCTGATCAGCGGCGACGGGCAGGTGATCGTCAGCCCGGACAAGGACCAGGTGATGAAGAACCTCAAGGACATCTACCCTGGTACGCCGGTGCGCATCGGCAAAGGGACTCAGGAAGTTGAGCTGAACGGGAAGGACCGTATTCTTTCGTTTACCCCGGTCACTGGCTTGCCGAACGCCGAGTGGTACATCGGCCTGTCGATCGACAAGGAAAAAGCCTACGCACCGTTGAGCCAGTTCCGTACGTCTGCGTTGATTGCGATGTTTGTCGCGGTAGCGGCCATCGCGTTACTGCTGAGCATGTTGATCCAAGTATTGATGCGTCCATTGACCACCATGGGGCGCGCCATGCAGGACATCGCCCAGGGCGAAGGCGACCTGACCCGGCGTCTGGTCGTGCAGGGCAAGGATGAATTCGCGGTGTTGGGTGGTTCGTTCAACCAGTTCGTGGAGCGGATTCACGCTTCGATCTCCGAAGTGTCTTCCGCCACACGGCAGGTGCATGATTTGTCCCAGCGGGTGATGACGTCGTCGAACGCCTCGCTCATCGGCTCGGATGAACAGAGTGCTCGCACCAATAGCGTGGCTGCGGCCATCAACCAGTTGGGCGCCGCGACCCAGGAAATCGCCCGCAATGCCGCCGATGCCTCGCAACATGCCAGCGGTGCCAGCGAGCAGGCCGATGATGGTCGTCAGGTGGTGGAAAAAACCATTCACGCGATGACCGAGTTGTCGCAGAAAATCAGCCTCTCGTGCACTCAGATCGAAACCCTGAACGCCAGCACCGACAACATCGGGCACATCCTGGATGTGATCAAGGGCATTTCCCAGCAAACCAACCTGTTGGCCTTGAACGCGGCTATCGAAGCGGCCCGGGCCGGTGAAGCCGGACGTGGTTTTGCGGTGGTGGCCGACGAAGTGCGCAACCTGGCGCATCGCACCCAGGAGTCGGCGGAAGAAATCCACAAGATGATCACCTCGCTGCAGGTCGGTTCCCGTGAAGCGGTGACCACGATGAACGCGAGTCAGGCCTCCAGTGAAGAAAGTGTGGAGGTGGCCAACCAGGCCGGTCTGCGGCTGGTCAGCGTGACGCAGCGAATCGGTGAGATCGACGGCATGAACCAGTCGGTGGCCGCCGCGACCGAAGAACAGACCGCTGTGGTGGAAACCCTCAACATGGACGTCAGCCACATCAACCTGTTGAACCAGCAAAGCGTGGCCAACCTCAACGAAACCCTGAAGGATTGCGATGCGTTGTCGCAGCAGGCCAATCGGTTGAAGCAGTTGGTGGACAGCTTCAAGATCTGAGGCCTCAGTCGACATCACCGCAAGCTGAGCCACCGCCATCGCGAGCAAGCTCGCTCCCACAGGGGATTGGCGGTGGCGTCCACCTCTGCCTCCAGAGGGGATTGGCGGTGGACCTGGGTTCGCGCCCACCTCTGTCTCCACAGGGGATGGGTGGTGAGCCTGGATCTTGGGTTCACTTCAGCTCAGTGTGGGAGCGAGCTTGCTCGCGATGGCGGTGGCACAGCCAACATCACTGCCAACTGACCCACCGCTTTCGCGAGCAAGCCCGTTCCCACAGGACATTGGCGCTTACTTGAACATCACTTGCACATTCGCCATCGCCTCATCGGCAAACCCTTGCAGGAAGTCCCTGAACCCCGACGGTGTATGGGCGTCGGTGTGGTCGGCGATGATGGTCCAGGTGGCGCGGCAGCGGTTGTCCGTCAGGGGCTCGACGCGCATCGCTGCCCAGAGGTTGTCGATGCCCAAGGTGTTGTAGATCAGCGTCCAGGTCATGTGCATGGCCTGGTCGTCATGGCTATTGAGCTGTTCCACCACCAGGTTCTGGCCATCGCGGAAGAACTTCTTGCGCAGGGATCTCACGCCATTGCCGGTCATCTCAATACGCTCCAGTGCCGGGATGAATCGATCGAATCCACCAAAGTTACCTACCACTTCCCAGACGCTCGCCGCATCGCGTGCTACTTCCACCGAGGTTTCGACCTGGCAGATGTGGGGGTTCTTGATCAGGGTATCGGGTTGAAATGCATTCATGGTCTTGCTCCTTGCTTTGGGTTGGGTGGTTCAAATGAAATCGATGGCTTTGAGGTAGTCGGCGCCGCGACGTAGCAGGGCCGGGGATTTCTCGGGGTAGCGGGCACCCATCTGCCGCACGCCGGCACGGGCGTTGTCGTGGCTGATCAGCGAGATATCACCGATGTCTTCCTCGAAGCCGTTGAGGTAGAAACCCAGCACGCCAAACAGCGCGTTGTCGGCGTCTACCCGGCCCAATTGCTGTTGCCAGTCGGCGACGCTCACCAGGGAAAACTCCCGGCCGCTGTCGCGGAACGACGCCACATAAGCATCCCAGCTCAACGGCTCGGGGTTGTGCAGGTTGAATACCGCCTGCGTTGGCTGGTAGCGGCTGGCGTGGAAGGCGATGAAGCGCGCCAGGAAATCCACCGGCATCAGGTCGAAATTGAGGGAAAGGTCTGGCACCTGCCCCAACTGGATCGAGCCCTTGAGCATCAGCATCAAGCGGTTCTTGTGGGGCTGGCAAACCCCGGTCAGGCTGTTGAAACTGATGTTGCCGGGGCGGAACAGATTGACCCACACCCCGCGCTCGCGGGCCCGCTGCAGGATTCGTTCGCCCACCCATTTGGACAGGTTGTAGCCGTTCTTGATGTAGATCGGCGGTGTCTTGGCGGCGGGCTGTTCGAGCACCTGGCCGTCGGCATCCAGGGCACTGGACGCCGAAAGCGTGGAGACGAAGTTGAAGATTTTCTTGCTGCGCCCTTCACACAGGCGCAGGCATTCAAAGATCGGCTCAACGTTGTCCCGCGCCAAAGACTCGTAGTCGAGCACATGATTGACGTGGGCAGCGTTGTGCACCAGTGCGCCGAAGGTGCGATCGATGCGGGTGTAGACGTCATCCGGCAAACCCAATTGCGGCTGGGTGATGTCGGCGGCGTAGACACTGACGCGGCTCAGATCCAGGTGGGTCAGGCGATTGTCCTGCAAGGCCTGGGCAAAGCGCTCGGCCGCGCTTTGCCCCGCGGATGCACGCACCAGGCACGCAACTTCGGTGGCGCCCCAATCCAGCAACGCCTCGACGATATGCACCCCGAGAAAGCTGTTGGCGCCGGTCACCACCACCTTGTGTACATCACCACACTGGCTGATGGGCAGCGGATCGAGGTTGAGCTCGGCTTCGGCGTCGATGAAGGCCTGGGGGCTGAGGGCCGAGGTGCTGCTTTGCTCTGGTCCGTCCAGCAACTTCGCCAAGGTCATCAGCGTGGGTGCTTCGATGAACCGATTGATCGACAAGCTGCGCCCGAAGGCCTCGCGGATGCCCAGCAGCAATTGCGACAGCAGGATCGAATGCCCGCCGAGGTTGAAGAAGCTCTCGTCGGTGGCGATGTCTTCGACTGGCAGCTCCAGCAGCTCGGCCCACAGTTGCTGCAACTGCTTTTCCAGGGCGTTCTGCGGCTGGCGTCGCTGGCTGCCGACTTGTACTTGCACCGCCGTGGCGAGCAGGGCCCGACGGTCGACCTTGCCATTGCTGGTGTAAGGCAGACTGGGCAACTCGACGTAGGCCGCCGGGTGCATGTAGCTGGGCAGCGTGTTTTGCACGTGCTCGCGCAGGGCCTGGAGGGCGGTGCCCGGCCGGTCTTCCCGGGGGTGAACCAGGAACGCCAGGATCCGCCGCCGTTCATCGATGCCCACCGCGACTTGGCGAAATAACTGGCTGTCGCGCAGGCAATGCTCGATCTCCTCGGGTTCGACCCGAAAGCCGCGGATCTTCACCTGGTTATCACGCCGTCCGCTCAGTTCAATGCCACTGTCGGTCCACTGGCCGATATCGCCGGTGCGATAGACCCGCAGCGTTTGCCCGGCGGGCAGCGTCAGGTTGAGATAGCGGTTCGCGGTCAGCCCCGGATCGTTCAGATAACCCAGGCCGACACCCGGCCCGGCGATGTACAGCTCACCCGGCGTGCCTTGCGGTACGGGTTGCAGTTGTTCGTCCAGGATCAGTACCCGGCCATTGGCGATGGGCACGCCGAGGTTGCGGTTATTGTCGCCGACGCTGAACTGCCGGGTGGTGGCCAGTACCGTGGTTTCGGTCGGCCCGTAGATGTTGTGGAACTTGCATTGCGGTGCCAGCCGTTCAATCACGAACGGCTCACAGACATCACCACCGGTGATCAGGTGTGCCAGGCCGATCGGCGCGTCCAGTGGCATGACGCTCAGCAGCGCCGGCGGCAGGAACGCGTGGGTCACCTGCTGCGCGCCCATCAGCTCCACCAGTTGTTGCGGATCGCGCCGCTGGTCTTCGCTGGGGACCACCAGCAACGCGCCCTGGATGAAGGTCGGCAGGATATCCAGCAGTGAGGCGTCAAAGTTGATGGTGGAAAACTGCAGCGCCCGACTGTCGCGCTGCAACCCGACGTAATCGCCGTACCAGGCACAGAAATGGCTGAGGTTGCGATGGCTGAGCAACACGCCTTTGGGCTGGCCAGTGGTGCCGGAGGTGTAGATCGCCACGGCCGGTTCGTCGATGTCCACCACGCGACGGATCAGCGAGACCGGGATGCCGGGCTGGGGCGTCGGCAGCCGATGCACATCCAGCGTCGGCAGCACGAGGTCGCCCAGGTCGGTGTTGCCGTCATGCAGCAACAGGTCCGCCTTGGCGTTCTCCAGGATAAAGCGCCGGCGCTGTGCCGGGTGCTGCGGGTCGAGCGGCAGGTACACAGCCCCACAACCCAGTACTGCCAGGATTGCCGCATACAGCGGCGCGGACTTGGGCAGGCACACGCCGATCACCAGCGGGTGGTCGGAGGCTTCCCGCAGCATGGCCAGCACCGACTGCTGCAACCTCAGCGCCAGGCTGCGCAAGGCTTTGTAGTCGGTGAGTTGCCCATCGACCCATAGGGCCGCTTGAGTCGCCTCATCGAGCATGCGCTGTTCGATGCTATGCATCACCGGCACCTCGGCCGCGGCCAAGAGCCAGGGCACCGCTGGCCGGTTGAAGCGGTGCTCGAAGGCCAGCGGCTCCAGCGCATCAAGGCCGAGCCAAGGCTGCTCGGTCATCTGCGCCTGTATCGTCGGCCAGTGATCGAAGCAGGTTTCATCCCGGGAGAACTGACTGACCAGGCGTGCGCCGTTCTCGACCACCGCCGCCAACGTACGCAGGCGCAAGGACTGACCATTGCCGCAGGGTTGCGGCGCGATGACTTCCCGGCTTAACAGCTGCTGCACGGCGTCGCGAAAAACCAGCACCGGTTGTGGCAATGCCTGGCCGGGCACAACCTGCAAGGCCACGCGCACCTGAAGGTGCATCCGGGCCGGGAGGGTGTTCGGCACCGTACCGTCTTCAATCAATAAATCCACGGCACCGTGGCTGGCCGACGATCCAGGAACCACGACCCCGTGGCCGTGCAGTTCCAGTTCCCGAGCCAGTTCGACCATGGCCTGGCTTACGCCAGACACTGCAATTTCGAGGCGTCTCATCGAAGTGTCCTCATGGGGTCAAGTAATCGGCGAGGGCGTCGCGCACGCAGGGGGACGCGAGCATTGAGCTGCCGCGCAAAAAGCGCGTGATATTGCCCACCAACGGATGGAAACGATTGATGGGATAGGCCAGCGCACTGGCGTCTTCACGCAACGACTGACGCACCGATTCGTCGACGGGCAGGTGCGCGATCAACTCGAAATCGAACGCCTGTTGCAGATCGCTCGCCAGGTACTGGGCGATGAAACCGGGCATCAATTGCGCGAGCACTTGACGGTCTGTTTCGGGCGCGGTGCGCCAGTAAATCTGCACCAGCCGGGTCCAGAAACCGGAGTGTCGTCCCTCATCGAGCAAGTGGTCGGCCATCAGTCCCTTGATCGAGGCCTTGACCGAATCATCCCGGGCGAAAGCCGCCACTTCGTTGGTCACGGTGTTCTCGGCAATGGCGATGCAGATCAGCTCCACGGCGCTGAGCAAATGCTCCGGCGCCTGGGCCAGGGTCGCGGGTATCGCGCGGCTGAGCTCGATCTGCGTAGGCAATGGGATCGGGGCGATGCCGGTCATGTCGATGGTCTGCTGCATGAAATCCATCGCCACCAGCGCGTGATAATCCTCGTCGACCACCACGGTCATCGCGTCATAGCGGCAGGCGAAGGGGAACTCGATGCCGAAGCTGTTCTTGGCGATGCGGCGGGCGGTGTGGTCCACCAGTTCCGTCTCGAAAATCACCACATCGTTGATGAACTTGTAGAGGCTCTGCACCAGCACAAAGTCGCGCAGCTGCGGGCAGTGGCTGAGAAAGGTCTGGCTGTGCACCAGTGGCTGACGGCTCATGGGGAAGATCAGCTTGTCGTCGTCCTCAACCCGGCGCCGTGGTCGGGTGCGGATGGTGGCGCGGCTTTCCCAGGCGTCGGCGAAGGATTGGTATTCGACGGCGTTCATGGCGTCACCTGCGCAACCGGTTGGGCCATGCTCTGGCGCAAGCCATCCCACAGGGCCGCGCGGCTGTGGACGGCGGCGAGGGCGGCGGCCAATACCTCGGTTTCGCGCTGCGGGTCGCCATCGATCAGTCGGGCCAACAGTTTTTCCGCTGCCGGGCCATGGTCCTCGGAATCGACTTCGATGTGCCGCTGCAGGTAGTAACGAAAGGTCGGCGCCTGGTCCAGGCCAATGCCCCAGGCGTCCAGCATGCGCTGGAACATTTGCGGGATGACACTCTCGCGACCGTGCACGAACGCGGCGGCTACACTGTGGGCCGGGGCGTGCAGGGCGGTGTGCAGGGTCTGGCGGACGAAGCGTGCCGCCGCCGGTTCTACTTCGACACTCTCCAGCGCTGTCTCGGGGCTGACGCCTTCCTTTTGCAGGGTGATGAATTGCTCGATGGCGCGGGTATCGGCACCGACCTCGCGCATGGCATCCAGGTACAGTTCGAAATGGCTGCAGTAGCCTGCTCCAGGGCGGTCATCCGATTCCTCGCCCAAGACAATTTCGTTGATCAGGCGTGCCGCGTGCGGGTCTGCCGGCGGCAGCCAGGGCAGGTGCACACAGGTCAGTTCCCGTTGCAGCCGTTTGGTCAGTGACATGAAGTCCCACACGGCAAACACATGGCTTTCCATAAAGCGGCGTAACAGATCGATTGATGTTATTTCGGAAAAAACCGGGTGTTGGCCAAGTTCGTGTTTTTTCAGAGATAGTTGTTCTTTGGTTGGCTGCATTGGAACGTCCTCATCAATGATGTTGTGTCCGGAAAGTTGCCCGTTATTTATCAAGGCGAGCGGGCGCCTGAACCGGAATCCATGAATTACCCAAGTAGCTTAAGTGTTTGCCTTTAGTACGCGTCGCCAGCCTGTAGTGCTTGATTCTGAAGCGTTGGCCGAAAACGGAAACGGTCGATAACAACCCGGCGAATAAAAAACTAATACACAAAACAAGTAAGCGGCAAGAAGTTTTTTTATTATTTAAAGTGGTGTATTTATTGGGCGCGAAGTGGCCTGTTAAAACTTTTAATATAAGTTTTATTCAGGCGAAGAAGCTCCTTCCGATTTAGGGGTATCAGAATCGAATAGTTCGAGTGAATGCCTCACTCGGAGCACTTCAGAGATCAGGGGATTAAGAAGTTTGTGATTTAAGGGAGGGACACCGGTCGGACATCCGATCATCCCGCCAGTGGGCGACGCTCCTTGCGTATTGGCTTCGATTCGCCTGGTCTATCGCCAGGCGCTGACTTCTTCAGGTCTGTTTTTGAATCGACAAGCGCAAGAGTGAGCCCAAATCGATGGCAGTGCCATTGAACTGATGGGGCGCCGCATCGCCGCCACGGTTTGGTCGCGTCAGGTAGGCGAGAAGTGGGTCGCAAGGATATGTAAGAAGTTTTTACGCCGGCGGGACCGCCGGCGCAGGATCATCGGCCCGATTGTTGTTCCAGATACCGACGCATGGTGACACAGGCCTTTTCCAGGTGGCGTTCCAGCAAGGTAATGGCGTTATCGACGTCTTTGGCGCGCGCGGCTTCAAGCAGCGCGTGATGATCGTCCTGAGTCAGCTTGCCCAGGCCCATGGACGACAGATGAAAGCGCAAGAAGCGCTCTTCTTCATTGAGCTCGCGTTCCACCAGGTCCAGCAGCTTGCTATTGGGTGCCTTGTGATAAAGCGACATGTGAAACAGCCGATTGAGCTTGGCGATCTGGGCGTGATCGGTTTCTGTTTCCAACTGCTCGATGTACTGGGCTGCCAGTGTCAGGTCGCTGTCATCGAGCAGTGGAATGGACAGGCGCAAGGCGAAAGACTCCAGCACTGAACGCAAGGCGTAGGTTTCGACAGCATCATTGGTGATCAGCGGGGCCACCACGGCACCCTTGTGCTGGACCACGTTGAGCAGTGACTGCGCCTCAAGCTGGCGCAAGGCTTCGCGCACCGGCATGCGGCTCACGCCGAACAGATCGGCCAGTTCCTGCTGACGCAGGGCCGTGCCGCAGGGCAGGCGTCCGTCGAGAATAGCCTCACGCAGAGCCTCTTCGATGATCGAGCGAGCCTGGGAAGCGGGGATGGGCCCGTTGACCTGGATAGTGCTGAGTGGTTTGGGCTTTTGTGTCACGACAACGCATCCTGACTGGTAGTAACGAAAATTGGATCCACGCGAACGTTAGTTACAGATTCCCCAACCGTCAAAGTCTCTCGGCCCCGGCTTCTGAACTAAAGTTTAGTCTGCCTGCGGTGATTGCACCCTGCCATTGTCTTTTAGTGGGCCAGGCTTCACCATCCAACGAAATTCCAACGGCCCCTTTCGGACGCATTCCCTTGGCTGCACCTTCCCCTGCTCTCAGGTCCTTGCGCTGGCTGTGTTCGGCATTGTTGCTGGCCGGCCTCATGCTGGGCGGCCTGCAGGCCGACTGGGACTTTGCGCAGATCAGCAGGCGGGCGCAAGCCTTATATGGGCCACTGGGCGAAGGGCAACAACGGATCGACGCCTGGCAGCAACTGTTGGCGACCCAGAAGCAAGTTCCAGAGCTCGAGCAGCTCAAGGTGGTGAACCTGTTCTTCAACAAGCAGGTGCGCTACGTGGAAGACATTGACCTGTGGCATGAGGTCGATTATTGGGAAACGCCAATCCAGGCCTTATGGAAGGGCGCTGGCGACTGTGAAGACTATGCCATCGCCAAGTACTTCAGCCTGCGCCATCTCGGGGTCTCCAGTGACAAACTGCGTATCACCTACGTCAAGGCCCTGCGGCAGAACCGTGCGCACATGGTGCTCACTTATTACGCCACGCCCGAGGCTATGCCGCTGGTGCTCGATAGCCTGATCGACGGCATCCAGCCGGCCAGCCAGCGAACCGACCTGCTGCCGGTCTACTCTTTCAATGCCGAAGGGCTGTGGCTGCCGGGCGCCAAGGGCAACAAGAAAGTGGGTGATACCAAGCGCCTGTCCCGGTGGCAGGATGTGTTGAAAAAAATGCAGGCCGAAGGTTTCCCGGTCGAGACGACTAACTAGGAGCGCGCGCTCAGATGTCCTTGTTCAAACAGCTGTTGATCGCTATCTGTCTGTTCCTGGTGGTTGCCTTCAGCGGCAGCTTCATGGTCAGCCTCGAAAGTTCGCGGGCCCAGTACGTCAACCAGTTGCGCTCCCACGCCCAGGACGCGGCCACGGCGCTGGCGTTGTCGCTGACGCCGAACATCGACGACCCGGCGATGGTGGAACTGATGGTCAGCTCGATTTTCGACAGCGGTTACTACGCCAGCATCCGCGTGGTCGATGTGGCGACCGACAAGACCCTCGTCGAGCGCACCGGTGTTCCGGATGCCGGCAGCGTGCCGCAATGGTTCGTCAAACTCATTGGCCTGGAGCCAGCGGGCGGCGATGCCATCGTCAGCCGCGGTTGGGAGCAGGCTGCGCGGGTCGAAGTGGTCAGCCACCCGATGTTCGCCCTCGCCAAGCTGTGGCAGAGCGCCTTGGGCAGCCTGGGTTGGTTGCTGCTGTGCGGTGCCGTGAGCGCGGTGCTGGGGGCCTTGTTGCTACGGCGCCAACTCAAGCCGCTGGACTACATGGTGCATCAGTCCCACGCCATCGCCCGTCGTGAGTTCTTGAGCCTGCCGGAACTGCCGCGTACCCCTGAATTGCGTCGCGTGGTGCAGGCGATGAACCAGATGGTCGAGAAGCTCAAGGCTCTGTTCCAGGAACAGGCCGAGCGCAGTGAGAAGCTGCGGGTCGAGTCCTATCAGGACAACCTCACGGGCTTGGCTAACCGGCGTTATTTCGAAATGCAGCTCAATGCCCGGGTGAGCAACCCGGAGCAGGCCAGTTCCGGTTATCTGCTGTTGCTGCGGGTCAAGGACCTGGCCGGTTTGAACCAGCGGCTGGGCGGGCAGCGCACCGACCAGTTGCTCCAGGCGGTGGGCGAGCAATTGCTGCGCGAATGCGCGCGGTATCCGGAAACCCATAACCTGGTCACGCGTATTCGCGGTGGTGAGTTCGCGGTGCTGGCACCTGGGCTGGTGCGCGAGGAAGCGCTGCAACTGGCGCAGAACCTCGAAGCCGCGTTGGCGAGCCTGCACGCCACCGGCGCGACTGACGTGGCGTCAGTGGCTTCCATCGGGCTGGCGCCGTTCGTCCATGGTGATTCGCCGCAAGCGGTGCTCCAGCTCGGCGACCAGGCCCTGGCCCAGGCCGAAAGCCAGGGCGAACCGGGTTGGGCCTGCCTGGAACACAGTGCGGTGGCCAGCGTAGGTGATGATCACCATGCCTGGCACACTTTGCTCGACCAGGCCTTGAATCATCAGCGTTTCGAGCTGTACTTCCAGCCGGTGGTGGCGGCCCGGGACACCCAAGTAGTACTGCATTACAAAGTGCTGTCGCGGTTGCTGGACGAGCAGGGCCAGACCATCCCTGCCGGGCGCTTCCTGCCGTGGCTGGAGCGTTTCGGCTGGACCGCGCGGCTGGATCGCTTGATGCTCGAACAGGTGCTCAAGCAAATGACCGGGCACGAACAATCCCTGGCGCTAAACCTGTCCTCGGCGACCCTGGCCGATCCTCAGGCACTGAACGGGATCTTTGAAATCCTGCGCGCCCATTCCAACCTCGGGCCGCGCCTGACGTTGGAGATCGGTGAAGAGCAATTGCCGGAGCAAGCCGTCCTGGAGCAATTGACCCGGCGCCTGCGCGAGCTTGGTTTTTCCCTGAGTCTGCAGCGTTTCGGTGGACGGTTCAGCATGATCGGCAACTTGTCGCGGTTGGGGTTGGCCTATCTGAAAATCGATGGCAGTTATATCCGTGCCATTGATCAGGAGAGTGACAAGCGCTTGTTCATTGAAGCGATCCAGCGTGCTGCTCATAGTATTGACCTGCCGTTGATTGCCGAGCGGGTTGAGACGGAAGGGGAGTTGGCGGTGATTCGGGAGATGGGGTTGTTTGGGGTGCAGGGGCAGTTGGTTGGGGAGCCTCGGCGGTGGGGGTGAGTTTGGTGACCTTCTGACCGAGTACATATCCATTGCTGCGGTAACGGCCACTGGCGGTTACGCCCTTACGGCGTGTCACTTTTGGCAAACGCCCCAAAAGTAACCAAAAGGTCTTGCCCCACCACTCGGCACCTCGCCTAGGCTCGGTGTGCCCGAACGCAGGCATTGCTCCGTGGGCCCGCCGCGAAGGGCCATCCATGGCCCAGCGCGGCTATCCCGGCATCCATGCCGGGATGCCCACTCCACAATGCCTGCGTTCGGCCAGCGTGGTTAACGGGGCCCCCAGATCAAAAGCCGAAGCGAGGCGGCCTGACAGCCGGCCTGGTTCTCCGGCCATACTCCGATCCAACTGTGGGAGCGAGCTTGCTCGCGATGGCGAAGGGTCAGTTTGCGGTGATGTTGGATGTGCTGGCGTCATCGCGAGCAAGTTCGCTCCCACAGGTTTTTGTATCGTGTGCGAATGTTGTGAACACCCGCAAACCTATGTGGGAGCGAGCCTGCTCGCGATAGCGAAGGGTCAGTTTGCGGTGGTGTTGGATGTGCTGGCGTCATCGCGAGCAGGCTCGCTCCCACAGGAGAAACGCGATCACTCAGAATCAGGTCGGCTCTCAGGCCGCCTCGTGGTGGACGTTGATCTCGGGGCCCCATTAACCACGCTGGCCGAACGCAGGCATTGCGCAGTGGGCACCTCGGCATGGATGCCGAGGTAGCCGCGCTGGGCCATGGATGGCCCTTCGCGGCGGCCCACGGAGCAATGCCTGCGTTCGGGCACACCGAGCCTAGGCGAGGTGCCGAGTGGTGGGGCAAAGCGTTTTTGGTTACTTTTGGCGCTCTTCCAAAAGTGACCCGCTGTAAGAGCGGAACCGCCAGTAGCCGTTACCGCAGAAACGGATATACACCCCCTCTGAAAGTAAGGTCCTAGGAGATTTCCTTCGAGTTGTGGCGAACTTGGTGAACTTGTCCGGCGTCTGCCCCGTGACTAGTCTGGGTTTGTCACTGAAAAAACGGTGACACGGACGTGCAAGTCCGAAGAAACTGTTTAGGATGCGACGCTACATCGCTCAGGGGCTTTCTTCTGCCTACTGGCTTTATGGCGGCTGCACGTAGGAGATCCTTGGATCTGCTGGGTGTCCTAAACAGGCCCGGTCTTGCACACCTGCGTACGGCCGCCACCTTATTCGCGTGCAAGCGAACGGTGACGGTTTCCACTTAACTGTTTAGGAAGTCTCTATGTTCAAGGTCACTCCGAATCCGCCAGGAAACCCTGGCAATATCTCCGAAAAATCCTCGAAATCCAAAAAACTCGACGAAGCCGCCGAACGCGCCCTCGACTACTACCTCAATCCCAAACCAACCGATGAAGCCTCGGGAAAACCCCAAACCGCCCAGCTCTTCATGGTCTCCCCGGACATCGACACCGAAACCCTCCTGGCCAATGCCTCCGAAGACCTGCTGTCCATCAGCGCCATCGCCGCCGACCTGGCGGATGACGTCGACGGCTCGCGCCGCAGCGTGATCCTGGCAATCAGCCGAATGGCCGATGGGGTGCATCTGTTGGTGGAGCGGGCGATGGATCGGCTTGAAGTGCAAGCGTCGAGCTGACAGGCCTGCGGTGGATTGACGATCGCCATCGCGAGCAAGCTCGCTCCCACACTGGATCTGCGTCGAACCGACAGATCGAGATCAAAACCGATCAACTGTGGGAGCGAGCTTGCTCGCGATGACTTTCGCCCAGACAACTCGCCACAGGGATTTGTGCTCTGCCCGGAACGCGTCAATCCAGGCGGCAGGCTAGATCAACCCCTTCTCATCATCATCGATCAACCGGCTCAACCCACCCAATGCTTCCCGGGCCTGGGTGCGGTCCATCAGCTTGGCCTGGGCCGCCGGTGGCAGGTCGGTGACGCGGATGACGCCTTTGCTGGTCAGCACCTGGATCAAGTCGTCGAGTACCCGGATCATCTCCAGGTCGCTCTGCTTGAGCTGTTTGAGGCTGTTTTCTACCGCCTGGTTGGCGAACCAGTCCTGGATCTCGTGGTTGTCGGCCGGCAAGGTCTCGGTGGCTTCGGCGTAGGCGGTGGCTTCTACGCGCACCAGCAGGCCTTGTGCATCGCGTTGCACATAAAACATCGGGCATCCCTCATGTATGAAGCGGCGTCATGCTGGGCAGCATAGGCCAACTGTGGGGGAGTATGGAGGGTGAAGACGAAATCGTCATCCTGGGAGCAGCCGTGCACGACCGCCCTGTGAAGGGCGGCCGTGAGGGCCCGGTCAGCTGTTGTTGTGATCGACCTTGATGGTCGGGTCACTGCCGGCGATCAACGAGTTCAGGTTGACGTTCGACCAGTTGTTGCCTTCGAGTTTGATCGTCACGTCCGGTGTGGCCGCTGCGCCGTTGGCCGCGTTGAACTGGCCGGTGGTGCTGACCTGCAGCGAAGTCACGCCATCGACTGTGCTGATTTTCAGGAAGTGGTCGATGGTGCTGCCGGTTTCGCCCTGCAGCAGATCTCGCAGGTCGATCCGGTCGCCGTCGCTGGCCTTGAAGTCCTTGATCACGTCAGTGCCGGTGTCGCCGGACTTCCAGACAAAGGTATCGCCTCCCAGGCCACCGATCAGGGTGTCATTGCCCGGGCCACCGGTCAGCGTGTCGTTGCCAGAGCCACCGAGCAGGATGTCATTGCCCTTGCCGCCATTGAGCGTGTCGTTGCCGCCCTGGCCGAAGAGGATGTCATTGCCGCCACCGCCCAACAGGGTGTCATTGCCATCGTGGGCGCCGGACACATCGAACGCGGTGTAGTGTTCGGTGATGTACTGGTGCACGTTGCTGGTGGTGACCTTGCTGACGTCCACGCCGCTTTGCTGGGCCACGAACGCCTGGATGGCCTGGTAACCCTCGCCGGCGATGCCGTTGAAGCTCACCAGGTCGCCGAACAGGATGTCGTTGCCCTCGCCGCCGTTGACCGTGTCGGAGCCCGGCAGGGTCGCTTCGGTGTGGCCGATGATCGAGTTGGCCAGGTTGTTCGGGTCGATGTTGGTCTGCGGTGTCGAGTCCGAATCGTAGGGTTTGAGGTCGTTCAAGGTCACGTCGTTGTTCAGGCCGATGGCCTCGACGGTGCTCAGGCCCTTGAGCAGCGTGAAGCTGTCGGTCGAGCCCGCTGCCGAATCGACATAGTTCCAATACTCGCCATAACCGGTACCGCCCTGGTTCGACAGTTCAAAGGTGCCATTGCCCTCGGCATGTACCGTGCCCACATAGCTATCGGTCCATTTCTTGCCGCTTTTGGTCGACAGGTACATCTCGCCGTTTTCGTAGATGGTGTACTTGTGCGTGCTGTCGATCGTCTGGGTGTAGTACTTGCCGACGCTGTAATTGGCCGCGCTCAAGACGTCGTCGAGCTTGACGGTGCCGTAAAGCGTCGGGTTGGTCTGTTCGCCGGTCTGGTAGTAAGTCGGCTTGCCGTCGGTAATGAAGTACGTCAGGTTCTTCGCCCCGGTATTGCTCAGGGCTTCGGTACTGTTGAAGAAGTTCGCCGTGGTCTTGAACACGTCTTCGTAGTTGGTACCGCCACCGGACACCATCGAGTCGAGCACCCCTTTGAGCAGGGTCAAGGCATTCGGATCGTTGAGGTTGACCGAGATCGACTTGTTCACCTGGCTGTCGAAGTCCGCCAGGAAGATGTTCACCGTCCCGGCATTGCTGCCCATGCTCTGCTTGAGGGTGTTGAACACCGAGGTCAGCGAGGTCTTGGCCGCGGCGATGGACGAGTCGCTCATGCTGCCGGAGCTGTCGACCATGAAGGCGATGTTGTAGTTGACCCCCGGTACCACGGTCAGCCCGCCGATGTCGGCGACCACGATATCGTTGCCGTCGGTGCCGGTGACGTTGTCACTGCCCGACGTGGCGGTGACCGCGTTATAGGTCGCTGGGTACACGGTGACTGGGATCTGCGCCGTGGTGGTCGCCGAACCGCCGAGGGCTTCGGTGGAGGTGGAGGTCACGGTCAGGTTGAGCTGGCCGTTGTAATAGGTCGGCGGGGTCAGGGTCAGGCTGCCCAGGTTCCAGCCACTGACCGACGCTTCACCATTGCTGCCCACGGTCGCAAAGTGGCCCGCGCCATCGCTCAACACACTGCCTTCCGGCATGCCACCAATCTTCACGCTCAGGCTTTCGGAGCCGTCGGTGTCAGTCAGGGCGGTGGTGATTTTCGACAGGTGCACGCTGGTGCCTTCGGCGCCTTCGTTGAGTTTGAAGCCGTCGTAATAACCTTCGCCGTTGGTGCCGTGCAGATCGGAGACGGTCACGCCAGCGTTCGCCAGGTCGGTCACGCCGGTGTACAGCGGCACGCCCGCGCTGCTCAGGTCGACCGGCGTGCTGCCGTTGACCGACAGGTTCACGTCATAGCTGCCCGGGCCGGTCTGGTTGTGGTGGTAGATGTCCAGGGTGTAGTAGCCGCTGGAGGTCGGGGTGAACGAACCGTTCAACTTGCCGCCCGCGCCCCAGGTAATGGCCGCCACGTCTTTGCCGCCGATGGTCACCAGCAGGCTGTCGTCGCCGGTACCGCTGAAGGTGTAGGTCTTGCCGGCCTCGAGGAAGATCAGGCCCGAGGTTTTCGAGGCGGTGCCCGGGTTGACGTTGCTGTCGGACTGCACGTTGGTCACGGTGCTGGTGCTGTTCGGTGTGCCGGCGGCATCGATCACCGATTTAAGGGTGCCGGACGGCGCACCGCTGCCATCGGTGCCCAGGCCCGACAGGCCGGTCCAGACTTCCTTGATCAAACCGGTGGAAGTCACGGCGTTGCCGGCCACGTCGAGGGTCGGTGCGTCGGCGACTGGGGTGATGTCGATTTTCACGGTGCTGGTATTGCCCAGCGTCTGGCCGTCGGTTGGCTGGAATTTGACCTGTGCGTAGTCGGCCTGGTTGTTGCCCGTGCTGCTGCCAACATAACCATTGGCGCCGGACTCGTTGGCGTCCGGAGTGAAGCGCAGCTTGCCGGCGTCGATGTCAGCCTTGGTGAAGGTCTGGTTGTTGGCCACGTCCTTCCAGGTTGCACCGTCCAGGTACTGCAACTTGCCATCGGCCGGCAGCTCGGTGATTTTCACACCCAGGTTGGCGGCGGAACTGTCCACGTCGCTGACGCCGAAGGTCGACCAGCCGAGCACCAGCGAAGTGTCTTCGGTACCGGTCACGGCGCCGCCGGTGGCAACCGGCGCATCGTTGACCCCGACCACGTTCACCGTGGTGGTGGCGGTATTGGAGTAGCTGCTGCCATCGGTCACCGTCACGGTGATGATGCGCGGCACGGTGCTTGGATCTTCACTGTTGTTAATGAAGCTGATGTTCTTGATCTGCTGCATATAGTCGGCCAGCGTCGCGTTGCCCGACAGCGTCAGCGTGACTTTGCCATCGGTGCTGTTGGCGTTGATGCTGATGCCGTTGACGCTGTTACCCAGGTTCAGCGCATCGCCGGGCTGACGGTTGGTCAGCACGATGGTGGCACCGGTCAGCATGGTGCTGTCCGGGTCAGTGATGCTCAGATCGGTGTCGGCGATGGACACGCCCGGCCCGGTGGTGCCTTCGGTGAACGTTACCTGGTAATCGGCACCGGTCTTGCCGCTGGAGTTGTTGGCGTCCAGGTCGAGAGCCGGAGGCGCATCGTTGTCGATGATCGAGGTGCTGACGCTGCCGTTGGTGCCGCTGACCGCCAGGTGCTCGAAGTTGCCACCAGTGGCCGAGTCGATCTTGACCACGAAGTTTTCCGTGCCTTCGGTGATCTTGTCGTCCAGCGTTGCCACGTTGAAGGTCGCGCTGGTGGCGTTGGCCGGGATTTTCACGGTGTAGACACCAGTGAAGTCCGTGCCGTCGGCGGCGGTGCCGCTGTAGACGATCTTGAGTGTCACCTCGGTTTGCGCCGGGTTCGTCAGGCTGACGGTGTACGTGGCAGCCTGGCCTTCGGTGACCGACGTGCTGCCGGTGATACTGACGGTGGTGTTGTCGACAGTGTCACCCACGGCAGTCGACGCACCGGTCTTATCGACAGCGATGGCTTCGAGGTTGCCACCGGACGCCGATTTGATCGACTCGGTGATGGACGGTGCACCGGTGTAGACATCGTTGCCGACGGCTACATCCAGAGCGCCCGAGCTTGCGCCGGCGGCGATGGTGATGGTCTTGCCGCTTTCCAACGTCACGGTCACTGGACCGTTTTGCGCAATGACAGGTTTGCCGTCGGCACCGGTCAGGGTCGCAGTGTAAGTGATGGTGCCGTTTTCATTCACGGTCGGATTGGCGGTCAATGTCACCGTGGTGGTGTCGTTGACATCGCTGACGATGGTGCTGACCGGCGCAGTATTTGGAGCAATAGCTTCCAAGTTGCCGCCGGATGCATCTTTGATCGACTCGGTGACGGTGGTTGGACCTTGGTACACGTCGTTGCCAACGGCTACGTCCAAGACGCCGGAACTTGCACCCGCGGCGATGGTGATGGTTTTGCCGCTGTCCAACGTCACGGTCACCGGACCGTTTTGCGCAATGACCGGTTTGCCGTCGGCACCGGTCAGGGTGGCGGTGTAGGTGATGGTGCCGTTTTCATTCACGGTCGGATTGGCGGTCAATGTCACCGTGGTGGTGTCGTTGACATCGCTGACGATGGTGCTGACCGGAGCGGTGTTAGGAGCGATAGCTTCCAGGTTGCCGCCAGTGGCGGTACTGATGCTTTCGGTGACGGTAGTCGGACCTTGGTACACGTCGTTGCCAACGGCCACGTCCAGCACGCCGGAACTTGCACCCGCAGCGATGGTGATGGTCTTGCCGCTTTCCAACGTCACGGTCACCGGACCGTTTTGCGCGGTGACGGGTTTGCCGTCGGCACCGGTCAGGGTGGCGGTGTAGGTGATGGTGCCGTTTTCGTTCACGGTCGGATTGGCGGTCAATGTCACCGTGGTGGTGTCGTTGACATCGCTGACGACGGTGCTGACTGGCGCAGTATTTGGAGCAATGGCTTCCAAATTGCCACCGGATGCATCTTTGATCGACTCAGTAACCGTCGTTGGGCCTTGGTAAACGTCGTTACCCACAGCGACATCGAGCACGCCCGAACTTGCACCCGCAGCGATGGTGATGGTCTTGCCGCTTTCCAACGTCACGGTCACCGGACCGTTTTGCGCAATGACCGGTTTGCCGTCAGCATCGGTCAGGGTCGCGGTGTAGGTGATGGTGCCGTTTTCATTCACGGTCGGATTGGCGGTCAATGTCACCGTGGTGGTGTCGTTGACATCGCTAACGACGGTGCTGACTGGCGCAGTATTTGGAGCAATAGCTTCCAGGTTACCGCCCGATGCATCTTTGATCGACTCAGTAACCGTCGTTGGACCTTGGTACACATCGTTGCCGACGGCTACATCCAACACACCCGAACTTGCACCCGCAGCGATGGTGATGGTTTTGCCGCTTTCCAACGTCACGGTCACCGGACCATTTTGCGCAATGACGGGTTTGCCGTCGGCACCGGTCAGGGTGGCGGTGTAAGTGATGGTGCCGTTTTCGTTTACGGTCGGATTGGCGGTCAGCGTTACCGTGGTGGTGTCGTTGACATCGCTAACGATGGTGCTGACTGGCGCAGTATTTGGAGCAATGGCTTCCAAGTTGCCGCCGGATGCATCTTTGATCGACTCAGTAACCGTCGTTGGGCCTTGGTAAACATCGTTACCCACAGCGACATCGAGCACGCCCGAACTTGCGCCCGCGGCGATGGTGATGGTCTTGCCGCTGTCCAGGGTAACGGTGACTGGACCATTTTGCGCAATGACCGGTTTGCCGTCGGCACCGGTCAGGGTGGCGGTGTAAGTGATGGTGCCGTTTTCATTCACGGTCGGATTGGCGGTCAATGTCACCGTGGTGGTGTCGTTGACATCGCTAACGATGGTTGTGGCAGGAGCGGTGTTCGGAGCGATGGCTTCCAGATTGCCGCCGGATGCATCTTTGATCGACTCGGTGACAGTGGTCGGACCTTGGTACACGTCATTACCAACCGCGACATCCAACACGCCCGAGCTTGCGCCCGCGGCGATGGTGATGGTCTTGCCGCTGTCCAGGGTCACGGTCACCGGACCATTTTGCGCCGTGACCGGGTTGCCATTGGCATCGGTCAATGTGGCGGTGTAGGTGATCGTCCCGTTTTCGTTCACGGTCGGTGTCGCGGTCAACGTTACGGTAGTGGTGTCGTTGACATCGCTAACGACGGTGCTGGCTGGAGTCGTGTTTGGTGCGATGGCCTCAAGATTGCCGCCAGTCGCTTCCTTGATCGACTCAGTCACCGTCGTTGGCCCTTGGTACACATCGTTGCCAACGGCTACGTCCAGTACGCCTGAGCTTGAACCGGCTGCAATGGTGATCGTTTTGCCGCTATCGAGCGTGACAGTGACTGGGCCGTTCTGCGCGGTGACCGGGTTGCCGTTGGCATCGGTCAGCGTGGCGGTGTAGGTGATCGTGCCGTTTTCGTTCACGGTCGGTGTCGCGGTCAAGGTCACCGTGGTGGTGTCGTTGACGTCGCTGACCACAGTGCTGACTGGCGCGGTATTCGGAGCAATGGCTTCGAGGTTGCCGCCAGTCGCTTCTTTGATCGACTCAGTCACCGTCGTTGGGCCTTGGTAAACGTCATTACCAACAGCGACGTCCAATACGCCCGAGCTTGCACCGGCAGCGATGGTGATGGTTTTGCCGCTGTCCAAGGTCACGGTGACTGGACCATTCTGCGCAGTGACCGGGTTGCCATTGGCGTCGGTCAAGGTCGCGGTGTAAGTGATCGTGCCGTTTTCGTTCACGGTCGGCGTGGCGGTCAACGTCACGGTAGTGGTGTCGTTGACATCGCTAACGACGGTGCTGGCTGGAGTCGTGTTCGGAGCAATGGCTTCGAGGTTGCCGCCAGTCGCTTCCTTGATCGACTCAGTCACCGTCGTTGGGCCTTGATAAACGTCATTACCAACAGCGACGTCCAATACGCCTGAGCTTGAACCGGCGGCGATGGTGATGGTCTTGCCGCTGTCGAGCGTGACGGTCACAGGACCGTTCTGCGCGGTGACCGGTTTGCCGTTGGCATCGGTCAGCGTGGCGGTGTAGGTGATGGTGCCGTTTTCGTTCACGGTCGGCGTGGCGGTCAACGTCACGGTAGTGGTGTCGTTGACATCGCTAACGATGGTTGTGGCAGGAGCGGTGTTCGGAGCGCTGGCTTCCAGATTGCCGCCGGATGCATCTTTGATCGACTCGGTGACAGTGGTCGGACCTTGGTACACGTCATTACCAACCGCGACATCCAACACGCCCGAGCTTGCGCCCGCGGCGATGGTGATGGTCTTGCCGCTGTCCAGGGTCACGGTCACCGGACCATTTTGCGCCGTGACCGGGTTGCC
Source organism: Pseudomonas sp. Tri1 (assembly GCF_017968885.1). NCBI lineage: Bacteria > Pseudomonadati > Pseudomonadota > Gammaproteobacteria > Pseudomonadales > Pseudomonadaceae > Pseudomonas > Pseudomonas sp. Tri1. The sequence goes on from NZ_CP072913.1 coordinate 194,978, forward strand.
ATTGGCATCGGTCAATGTGGCGGTGTAGGTGATCGTCCCGTTTTCGTTCACGGTTGGCGTGGCGGTCAAGGTCACGGTGGTGGTGTCGTTGACGTCGCTAACGATGGTTGTGGCAGGAGCGGTGTTCGGTGCGATGGCTTCCAGGTTGCCACCGGAGGCCGAGGCAATCGACTCGGTCACGGTGGTTGGGCCTTGGTAGACGTCGTTGCCGACGGCCACGTCCAATACGCCCGAGCTTGCGCCCGCCGCGATGGTGATGGTCTTGCCGCTATCGAGCGTGACGGTCACCGGACCGTTTTGCGCGGTGACCGGGTTGCCATTGGCATCGGTCAGCGTCGCGGTGTAGGTGATGGTGCCGTTTTCGTTCACGGTCGGCGTGGCGGTCAACGTCACGGTAGTGGTGTCGTTGACATCGCTAACGATGGTTGTGGCAGGAGCGGTGTTCGGAGCGATGGCTTCCAGATTGCCGCCGGATGCATCTTTGATCGACTCGGTGACAGTGGTCGGACCTTGGTACACGTCATTACCAACCGCGACATCCAACACGCCCGAGCTTGCGCCCGCGGCGATGGTGATGGTCTTGCCGCTGTCCAGGGTCACGGTCACCGGACCATTTTGCGCCGTGACCGGGTTGCCATTGGCATCGGTCAGCGTCGCGGTGTAGGTGATCGTGCCGTTTTCGTTCACGGTCGGCGTAGCGCTCAGCGTCACCGTGGTGGTGTCGTTGACGTCGCTAACGATGGTTGTGGCAGGAGCGGTGTTCGGTGCGATGGCTTCCAGGTTGCCACCGGAGGCCGAGGCAATCGACTCTGTCACGGTGGTCGGACCTTGGTAGACGTCATTACCAACCGCCACATCCAACACACCCGAGCTTGCGCCCGCGGCGATGGTGATGGTCTTGCCGCTGTCCAGGGTCACGGTCACCGGACCGTTCTGCGCAGTGACCGGGTTGCCATTGGCATCGGTCAGCGTCGCGGTGTAGGTGATCGTGCCGTTTTCGTTCACGGTCGGCGTAGCGCTCAGCGTCACCGTGGTGGTGTCGTTGACGTCGCTAACGATGGTTGTGGCAGGAGCGGTGTTCGGTGCGATGGCTTCCAGGTTGCCACCGGAGGCCGAGGCAATCGACTCTGTCACGGTGGTCGGACCTTGGTAGACGTCATTACCAACCGCCACATCCAACACACCCGAGCTTGCGCCCGCGGCGATGGTGATGGTCTTGCCGCTGTCCAGGGTCACGGTCACCGGACCGTTCTGCGCAGTGACCGGGTTGCCATTGGCGTCGGTCAGCGTGGCGGTGTAAGTGATCGTACCGTTTTCGTTCACGGTCGGCGTGGCGGTCAGCGTCACCGTGGTGGTGTCGTTGACATCGCTGACCACAGTGCTGACTGGCACGGTGTTTGGCGCGATGGCTTCGAGATTACCGCCGGAGGCCGAGGCAATCGACTCCGTCACGGTGGTCGGCCCTTGGTACACGTCGTTGCCAACAGCCACATCCAACACACCCGAGCTTGCGCCCGCGGCGATGGTGATGGTCTTGCCGCTGTCCAGGGTCACGGTCACCGGACCGTTCTGCGCAGTGACCGGGTTGCCATTGGCGTCGGTCAGCGTGGCGGTGTAAGTGATCGTACCGTTTTCGTTCACGGTTGGCGTGGCGCTCAACGTCACGGTAGTGGTGTCGTTGACGTCGCTAACGATGGTTGTGGCAGGAGCGGTGTTCGGTGCGATGGCTTCCAGGTTGCCACCGGAGGCCGAGGCAATCGACTCCGTCACGGTGGTCGGCCCTTGGTACACGTCGTTGCCAACAGCCACATCCAACACACCCGAGCTTGCGCCCGCGGCGATGGTGATGGTCTTGCCGCTGTCCAGGGTCACGGTCACCGGACCGTTCTGCGCAGTGACCGGGTTGCCATTGGCGTCGGTCAGCGTGGCGGTGTAAGTGATCGTACCGTTTTCGTTCACGGTCGGCGTGGCGGTCAGCGTCACCGTGGTGGTGTCGTTGACGTCGCTGACCACGGTGCTAACTGGCGCGGTGTTTGGAGCAATGGCTTCCAAGTTACCGCCCGATGCCGAGGCAATCGACTCAGTCACCGTCGTCGGACCTTGGTACACGTCGTTGCCAACAGCCACATCCAGCACACCCGAGCTTGCGCCGGCGGCGATGGTGATCGTTTTGCCGCTGTCCAGGGTCACGGTCACCGGACCATTTTGCGCGGTGACTGGGTTGCCATTGGCATCGGTCAGCGTGGCGGTGTAGGTGATGGTGCCGTTTTCGTTCACGGTTGGTGTTGCGGTCAACGTCACGGTAGTGGTGTCGTTGACATCGCTGACCACGGTGTTGACCGGAGCGGTGTTCGGGGCGATAGCTTCCAGGTTACCGCCCGATGCCGAGGCAATCGACTCAGTCACCGTCGTCGGCCCTTGGTACACGTCGTTGCCAACAGCCACATCCAACACGCCCGAGCTTGCACCCGCGGCGATGGTGATGGTCTTGCCGCTATCGAGCGTAACGGTGACGGGACCGTTCTGCGCAGTGACCGGGTTGCCATTGGCATCGGTCAGCGTCGCGGTGTAGGTGATCGTGCCGTTTTCGTTCACGGTCGGCGTAGCGCTCAGCGTCACCGTGGTGGTGTCGTTGACGTCGCTAACGATGGTTGTGGCAGGAGCGGTGTTCGGTGCGATGGCTTCCAGGTTGCCACCGGAGGCCGAGGCAATCGACTCTGTCACGGTGGTCGGACCTTGGTAGACGTCATTACCAACCGCCACATCCAACACACCCGAGCTTGCGCCCGCGGCGATGGTGATGGTCTTGCCGCTGTCCAGGGTCACGGTCACCGGACCGTTCTGCGCAGTGACCGGGTTGCCATTGGCGTCGGTCAGCGTGGCGGTGTAAGTGATCGTACCGTTTTCGTTCACGGTCGGCGTGGCGGTCAGCGTCACCGTGGTGGTGTCGTTGACATCGCTGACCACAGTGCTGACTGGCACGGTGTTTGGCGCGATGGCTTCGAGATTACCGCCGGAGGCCGAGGCAATCGACTCCGTCACGGTGGTCGGCCCTTGGTACACGTCGTTGCCAACAGCCACATCCAACACACCCGAGCTTGCGCCCGCGGCGATGGTGATGGTCTTGCCGCTGTCCAGGGTCACGGTCACCGGACCGTTCTGCGCAGTGACCGGGTTGCCATTGGCGTCGGTCAGCGTGGCGGTGTAAGTGATCGTACCGTTTTCGTTCACGGTTGGCGTGGCGCTCAACGTCACGGTAGTGGTGTCGTTGACGTCGCTAACGATGGTTGTGGCAGGAGCGGTGTTCGGTGCGATGGCTTCCAGGTTGCCACCGGAGGCCGAGGCAATCGACTCCGTCACGGTGGTCGGCCCTTGGTACACGTCGTTGCCAACAGCCACATCCAACACACCCGAGCTTGCGCCCGCGGCGATGGTGATGGTCTTGCCGCTGTCCAGGGTCACGGTCACCGGACCGTTCTGCGCAGTGACCGGGTTGCCATTGGCGTCGGTCAGCGTGGCGGTGTAAGTGATCGTACCGTTTTCGTTCACGGTCGGCGTGGCGGTCAGCGTCACCGTGGTGGTGTCGTTGACGTCGCTGACCACGGTGCTAACTGGCGCGGTGTTTGGAGCAATGGCTTCCAAGTTACCGCCCGATGCCGAGGCAATCGACTCAGTCACCGTCGTCGGACCTTGGTACACGTCGTTGCCAACAGCCACATCCAGCACACCCGAGCTTGCGCCGGCGGCGATGGTGATCGTTTTGCCGCTGTCCAGGGTCACGGTCACCGGACCATTTTGCGCGGTGACTGGGTTGCCATTGGCATCGGTCAGCGTGGCGGTGTAGGTGATGGTGCCGTTTTCGTTCACGGTTGGTGTTGCGGTCAACGTCACGGTAGTGGTGTCGTTGACATCGCTGACCACGGTGTTGACCGGAGCGGTGTTCGGGGCGATAGCTTCCAGGTTACCGCCCGATGCCGAGGCAATCGACTCAGTCACCGTCGTCGGCCCTTGGTACACGTCGTTGCCAACAGCCACATCCAACACGCCCGAGCTTGCACCCGCGGCGATGGTGATGGTCTTGCCGCTATCGAGCGTAACGGTGACGGGACCGTTCTGCGCAGTGACCGGGTTGCCATTGGCATTGGTCAATGTGGCGGTGTAAGTGATCGTCCCGTTTTCGTTCACGGTTGGCGTGGCGGTCAACGTCACGGTAGTGGTGTCGTTGACATCGCTAACGATGGTTGTGGCAGGAGCGGTGTTCGGGGCGATGGCTTCCAGGTTGCCGCCAGAGGCAGTACTGATGCTTTCGCTGATGGTCGTTGGGCCTTGGTAAACGTCATTACCAACAGCGACGTCCAATACGCCCGAGCTTGCGCCGGCGGCGATGGTGATGGTTTTGCCGCTGTCCAAGGTCACGGTGACCGGACCGTTCTGCGCAGTGACCGGGTTGCCATTGGCATCGGTCAGCGTGGCGGTGTAGGTGATCGTGCCGTTTTCATTCACGGTCGGTGTCGCGGTCAGCGTCACGGTAGTGGTGTCTATCGAATCGGTAATCGTAGTCACCGCAGGCGCGGTGCTCGGCACCAAATTCTCAAAGTTGCCGCCAGTCGCGCCGGTAATGGTGGTGCTGACGGTGCTGCCGTTGTTGTAGACGTCATTGGCCGGCGTCTCGACATTGACCGTGCCGGTGGTTTGGCCTGCAGCAATGGTGATGACCGAGCCGTTGCTCAAGGTCACGGTCACCGGCGTTTGAGCCGGGTTGGTCAACGTCGCGGTGTAGGTGATCTGGCCGCCTTCGGTAATGGTGTTGCTAGCGGTCAAGGTTAGACCGGTTGCATCGACTGAATCAGTAATCGTAGTGACGGCAGGCGCAGTGCTCGGTACCAAATTCTCAAAGTTGCCGCCAGTCGCACCGGTGATGGTGGTGCTGACGGTGCTGCTGTTGTTGTAGACGTCATTGGCAGGCGTCTCGACGTTGACGGTACCGGTGGTTTGGCCTGCAGCGATGGTGATGACCGAGCCATTGCTGAGCGTTACGGTTACTGGCGTTTGAGCTGGGTTAGTCAGGGTCGCGGTGTAGGTGATCTGGCCGCCTTCAGTAATGGTGTCGCTAGCCGTCAGCGTCAGACCGGTACTGTCAGTGGAGTCGGTGATCGTGGTGACCGCAGGCGCAGTGCTCGGTACCAAATTCTCAAAGTTGCCACCAGTTGCACCGGTAATGGTGGTGCTGACAGTGCCGCCATTGTTGTAGACATCATTGGCCGGAGTATCGACAGCAACAGTGCCGGTGGTTTGGCCCGCAGCGATGGTGATGACCGAGCCATTGCTCAAAGTCACGGTCACCGGCGTTTGGGCCGGGTTGGTCAGCGTCGCGGTGTAAGTGATCTGCCCGCCTTCGGTGATGGTATCGCTGGCGGTCAGTGTCAGGCCGGTATTGTCAGTGGAGTCGGTGATCGTGGTGACCGCAGGTGCGGTGCTCGGCACCAAATTCTCAAAGTTGCCGCCAGTCGCACCGGTAATGGTGGTGCTGACGGTGCTGCCGTTGTTGTAGACGTCATTGGCCGGCGTTTCGACATTGACGGTGCCGGTAGTCTGGCCGGCGGCGATGGTAATGACCGAGCCGTTGCTCAAGGTCACGGTCACCGGCGTCTGGGCCGGGTTAGTCAGCGTGGCGGTGTAGGTGATCTGGCCGCCTTCGGTCACGGTGTTGCCCGCCGTCAGGGTGACGGTGGTGGTGTCGATGGTGTCGGTGATCTGGGTCACGGCCGGCGTGGTGGGCAAGGTCACGGCAATGCCGGTACCGCCGGTGGTGCCAGTGACGGTCACACTGATCTGGCTTGGGTCGTTGTAGACCGTGTCGTTCGGCGCGAGTGGGACGTTGACGCTACCGGTGAGTTGACCCGCCGGGATCACGATGACCGCGCCGTTGGACAAGGTCACGGTCAGGTTGGTCTGCGGGGCCTGGGTCACGGTCGCAGTGTAGACCAGCACACCGCCGGCCTCGGTCAGGGTTGGCGTGGCGCTCAGGGTCATCGTTGCATTGAGCACGGCGTTGGCGGTCGTATCCGTGGTATCGCCACCGAGGATGTTGTTATCGGTGGCGGCAGCCGCAGCGAGACCTTCCGTTGGGAAACCGACGGTTGGGTCGACGCTGCCCGCAGTGGCATCCAGCACCACAAAGCTGTGGCCGCCACCGGCGGCACCACCAGTCCCCGCAGCGGTAGCGCCGGCGGCGGTGGCTTCCAGGTCGGTCGTCGGGTCGACGCCAGCGGCGATGGCTTGCTGCAGCTCTTCTACCGACGGTGCGGCCTGGGCAGTGGCTTGTGCCAGGTCAGTGGAAGAGTCCGGAGCATTGGCGCTCCACTGAGTGTCGCGGCCCAGGTCCAGGGAGCGACCGTCGGCCAGCTCCAGTGTGACGGCACCGGCAGGGCCGGTGTCCAGCTGCTCGCCCGTGTACAGGCGATCCCCTTCAATGAGTACGCGCCGAATGCCCTCGGGGGATACGGCGAAAACCTGACCAACAATGCTTTTGACAACGGCAACAACACTGCTCATTGAAGATTCTCCGGGTGCCACGCTCAGTAGACTTCCATGGACCCGGCAGCCTGCAGGCGGCAGCGGTCTGGACGTTCTTGCTCACTAAATAAGGTTGTTTTGACGCTTTTGTGTGTCAATAATTTGGCTGTAGATTTCCACATATTTTGTTTGTGCCAAACTATTGACCTTCTGCTGGCCATCCTAAACAATTGCTTTCGTAATGTCACATTGATATTTAAGCGGCGACCTGTTCTTTCGGTGCGTGTTCCAGCTCCTGTTTTGAACTTTCCGACATACGGTCATTCCGGTTGCCATCATCCGATGCAGCGCCACGTTTCGCTGTGATCCAAGACAAGTGTTTCAGGAAGAAATCCACCATGCGTTCGCCCTTGTTCATGGCTTTACCCTTTGCCCTCGCCGCCAGTTTCGTACAAGCACAAACCTTGCCGCAGGCCATGCAACAGGCGCTGGATGTCCATCCTGAAATTCAGGCCGGCGTGAACAGTCGCCTCGCGGCGGACTACCAGCTCAAGGCGGCCAAGGGCGGCTATCTGCCTAGGGTGGACCTTGCCGCCGGGTATGGTCGTGAAGGCACTGACAGCGTCACCACCCGCTCGGGCGGTAACAATCATTGGGAAACCCTGAACCGCAGCGAGTCGAGCCTGCGCCTGTCGCAGATGGTTTTTGACGGTTTTGCGACGTCAAGCGAAGTCGGGCGTCAACAAGCCACCGTCAACGCCCGTGCCTATTCGTTGCTGGACGCTTCCGAGCGCACCGGGTTGACGGTGGCCCAGGTCTACCTGGACGTGCTGACCCGTCGCGAGTTCGTGCGCCTGGCCGAGGAAAACCTCAAGAGCCATGAGCGCATCTTCGACCAGATCAAGCTGCGCACTTCCCGTGGCGTGGGCAGCGGTGCCGACCTGGACCAGGCCGAGGCGCGCATGGCCCAGGCCCGCAACAACCTGATCACCGAACAAACCAACCTGGCCGACGCCCAGACCAACTACCTCAGCGCCGTCGGCCAACTGCCGGACCAGTTGGAGCGCCCCGCCGACTTTATGGCGCTGTTGCCGGCCAACCTGACCGAAGCCCGTGCCCAGATGCTGGAAAACAGCCCGGTGCTGCGTTCGGCCGAAGCTGACATCGCCGCTGCCGAGCAACAGTACGAAGCCGCCAAGTCGAGCTTCTACCCACGTTTCGACGCCGAGCTGGGCCGTACCGCCGACAACGACCTGGATGGCCAGAACGGCCACAATAATGAATGGCAGGCCATGCTGCGCATGCGTTTCAACCTGTATGCCGGCGGCAGCAACAAGGCGGACCTGGAGTCCAAGTCGTACCTGTCCAACCAGGCCCTGGATATTCGCAACAATGCGCTGCGTCAGCTCAATGAAGAGCTGGGCCTGGCCTGGAACGCCTTGAACAACGCCAACGCCCAGGTGCCGATCGCCCAGCAATATGTCGATCACAGCACCAGCGTGCGCACCGCCTACCAGAGGCAATTCAGCCTCGGCGAGCGTACCTTGCTCGACTTGCTCGACAGCGAAAACGAGCTGTTCAGCGCATCCCGGCGCCTGGCGGAAATCAAGAATGTGCAGCTGTTCACTCAGTACCGGATCAAGGCAACCATGGGTCAGTTGTTGAAAAGCCAGGGTGTGGTCGCACCGTTGGCATCGGTTGTGCAGAACGACGTGAAACCCAAGGTTCAGTTGCCTGGGATGAATTGAGTCTACAACCCCGTTTTAATCAGTCAGAGTGCAGAGCGTGGAATCAGAAGTCAGTCCAGTCGAACTCGTTCATGACCCGCGCACGCTGCACGACGACCCGTTGCTGGACGGTCTGCTGGCGCTCTGCATGCTGCATCAGAAGCCGGCCAGCGCGGCGATGCTCACCACCGGCCTGCCGCTACCCAAGCAACGGCTGAGCGTCGAATTATTGTCGCGTGCGGCGGCCCGTGCCGGTTTGCAAGGCCGGGTGCTGCAACGCAAGCTCGAGCAAATTCCGACCATCGCCATGCCGGCGCTGTTGCTGCTCAAGGACGGTCGCAGCGCCGTGCTGCTGGGCTGGAGCGGCGACGATCAGGCGCGGCTGCTGCTCAGTGAAAGCGATGGTGGTGAGGTTACCGTCAGTCGCGAGCTGCTGGCCGATGACTACATTGGCAAGGTCTTCTTTGCCCAGCCGCAGCATAAATTTGACGTGAACCACGGCACGCTGATTCCTCGGGCGCGCTCGTGGTTTCGCGACACCCTCAAGCGATCCCGCTGGCTGTACGCCGACGCCATCGCCGCCAGCCTGCTGATCAACATCATCGCCATGGCCGCGCCGCTGTTCGTGATGAACGTCTACGACCGCGTGGTGCCGAACCAGGCCGAATCGACCCTGTGGGTGCTGGCCGTCGGTATCACCGGCGCCTATGTGTTCGACCTGATCCTCAAGATGCTGCGCAGCCTGTGCCTGGACCTGGCCGGCAAGAAAACCGACCTGATCATTTCGGCGACGCTGTTCGAGCGCATCGTCGGCATGTCCATGAAATACCGTCCGGCGCGGGTCGGCAGCTTTGCCCAGAACATCCATGAGTTCCAGAGCCTGCGGGACTTCCTGGCCTCGCTGACCCTCACCAGCCTGATCGATCTGCCGTTCACCTTGCTGATCTTCATGGTCATCGCGATTATCGGCGGGCATCTGGTGTGGATTCCGGTGCTGGCGTTCCCGATTGCCCTATTGATTGGCTATGCCTTGCAGAAGCCCCTGGTGGCAACCATGGAGCGCACCATGGCCTTGGGCGCCGAGCGTCAATCCAGCCTGATCGAAACCTTGGCTGGCCTGGACGCAGTGAAGGTCAACAACGCCGAGAGCGAGCGCCAGTACCAGTGGGAACAGACCATCGGCACTCTCAGCCGCCTCGAACTGCGGGTGAAGATGCTGTCCGGCCTGGCGATGAACATCACCTTGCTGATCCAGCAACTGGCCGGCGTGGTCATGATCGTCTTTGGCGTGTACCTGATCATCGCTGGCAACCTGAGCATGGGGGGGCTGGTTGCCTGCTACATGCTCAGCGGCCGCGCCCTCAGCCCATTGGCTTCGCTGTCGGGCCTGCTGACCCGCTACCAGCAGGCGCGGGTGACCATGACCTCGGTCGACCAGATGATGGAGCTGCCCCAGGAGCGCAATTTCGACGAGCGTCCGCTGAGCCGTAAGGTCTTGCAAGGCGCCGTCGAATGCCGTCAGTTGAATTTCACCTACCCGAACCAGCAGAACGCGGCGCTGAAGAACATCAACCTGGTGATCAAGCCGGGCGAGAAAATCGGCATCATCGGCCGCAGCGGTTCGGGCAAGAGCTCCCTGGCCAAGTTGCTGGTGGGCTTGTACCAGCCGGACGACGGCGCGTTGCTGGTGGACGGCGTGGACATCCGCCAGATCGACGTCAGCGAGCTGCGCTACAACATTGGCTACGTACCCCAGGACATCCAACTGCTGGCCGGTACCCTGCGGGACAACCTGACCTCCGGCGCCCGTTACGTCGAAGACGAGCTGGTGCTCCAGGCCGCGGAACTGGCGGGCGTGCATGAGTTCGCGCGCCTGCATCCGCAAGGCTATGAGCTGCAGGTCGGCGAGCGCGGACAGAACCTGTCCGGCGGCCAGCGCCAGAACGTCGCCCTGGCCCGCGCATTGCTGCTCAACCCACCCATCCTGTTGCTGGACGAGCCCACCAGCGCCATGGACAACACCGGTGAAGAACGCTTGAAACAGCGCCTGGCCGCCGTGGTGGAGAACAAGACGGTACTGCTGGTGACGCACCGAGCGTCCTTGCTGTCGCTGGTGGATCGCCTGCTGGTGATCGACCGTGGACAGATTCTCGCCGACGGCCCGAAAGCCGCTGTCATGGAAGCGTTGAAGAAGGGGCAGATCAGTGTTGCTTAAATCCGGTTTGAAGGGTGCCGTGGGCCGCTATTTCAAAGGCTCCGACTCGCTGCACGGGCAACCGCTGCCCGAAGTCAACAAGGCCCTGATCGAAGACGCCCCACGGGTGGTGCGCCTGACCATCTGGGGAATCATCGGCTTCTTTGTATTCCTCGGGTTGTGGGCTAACTTCGCTGTGATCGACGAAGTGACCAAGGGCGACGGCAAGGCGATTCCATCGTCCAAGATCCAGAAAATCCAGAACCTGGAAGGCGGGATCGTCGCCGAGCTGTTCGTCAAGGAAGGGCAGATTGTCGAGGCCGGCGCGCCGTTGATTCGTTTGGATGACACACGGTTTGTCTCCAACGTCGGCGAAACCGAGGCTGACCGCCTGTCCATGCTGTTGCGGGTCGAACGCCTGAGCGCCGAGGTCGATGATCGACCGCTGAATTTCCCGGCCGATGTGCTCAAGGCGGTGCCGGGCCAGGCGGCCAGCGAAGAGTCGCTGTACATCAGCCGCCGTCAGCAGCTGCACGATGAAATCGGCGGCTTGCAGGAACAGTTGATCCAACGTCAGCAAGAGCTGCGCGAGTTCGTGTCCAAGCAGGCGCAGTACCGTTCCGGCCTGGCGCTGCAACGCCAGGAAATCAACATGTCCGAGCCGCTGGTGGCCCAGGGTGCGGTATCGCCAGTGGAAGTGCTGCGGCTCAAGCGCGCCGAAGTCGAAACCCGCGGGCAACTGGACGCCACGACGCTGGCAATCCCCCGCGCCGAATCGGCGATCAAGGAAGTGCAGCGCAAGATCGACGAGACCCGCGGTAAATTCCGCAGCGAAGCCCTGACCCAGCTCAACGAGGCCCGCACCGACCTGAACAAGGCCCAGGCCACTGGCAAAGCCCTGGAGGATCGGGTGAGCCGGACCCTGGTGACATCGCCGGTACGCGGCATCGTCAACAAGTTACTGGTGAACACCATCGGCGGGGTGATCCAGCCCGGTAGCGACCTGGTGGAAATCGTGCCGCTGGACGACACCATTCTGGTGGAAGCGAAAATCCGTCCCCAGGACATTGCCTTCCTGCACCCCGGCCAGAGCGCCACGGTGAAATTCACGGCGTACGACTACACCATCTACGGCGGGCTGAAAGCCAAGCTGGAACAGATCGGTGCCGATACCATCACCGATGAAGACAAGAAAACCACCTACTACATCATCAAGCTGCGCACCGAACGCAGCCACCTGGGCACCGATGAAAAGCCGCTGCTGATCATCCCCGGCATGGTCGCGTCGGTGGACATCATCACCGGCAAGAAAACCGTGCTCAGCTACCTGCTCAAGCCCATCATCAAGGCCCGGGCCGAGGCGTTGCACGAGCGCTAGCGTCGGCGCTAGTTGATCATTCCCACGCTCCGCATGGGAATGATCAAGTGCTTTATTCCTGTGGGAGCGAGCTTGCTCGCGATGGCGGTGTCTCAGCGACAGATAAGTACCTGACCTGACGCCATCGCGAGCAAGCTCGCTCCCACGGTTTTTAACGACTTCGCTAAACGCCATATCGTTATTCACTAACGGTATTTAAATTCCAATTCTTATACCTTTAAAGTCATCCCCCTGCGTACCTGCCGACCAATCGGCGCGCCGCACGACACAAACCGACACGGGACCTCCGTGAGTTTTTGATCGACGCGCGCCTGTAGAGCGCGCTGTGCGTGGGAGTGATGTATGCCAGCCGTCTCTTATTCTCCAGATTCACCTACCGCGAACATTGCGCCGCAGTCGTTCGAAATCCGCCCGTTCCGCGATGCCGTAGGCGCCGAGATTGTTGGCTTGGACTTGTCCCGACCGGTCAATGACCAGGACTTCGCCCGCATCCACCGTGCGCACCTCGACTATCACGTCGTGGTGTTCCGCGAGCAGCGCATCACCCCTGAACAACAGATCGCCTTCAGCCGCCGTTTCGGCGTGCTGCAAATCCATGTGCTCAAGCAGTTCCTGCTGGCTGGGCATCCGGAGATCCTCATCGTCTCCAACATCATCGAAAACGGCCAATCCATCGGCCTGGGGGATGCGGGCAAGTTCTGGCACTCCGACCTTTCCTATAAAGAACTGCCCAGCCTCGGCTCAATGCTTCACGCCCAAGAGCTGCCGAGCGAAGGCGGCGACACACTGTTCGCCGACATGCACAAGGCCTGGGACGGTCTGCCCGAAGCCTTGCGTAAAGCGGTTGAAGGCCGTTCGGCGGCGCATTCCTACACGGCGCGCTACAGCGAGACCAAATTCGAAGGCAACTGGCGCCCGACGCTGACGCCGGAGCAACTGGCCCAAGTCGCCGAAGTGGTGCATCCGATCGTGCGCACCCACCCGGAAACCGGGCGCAAGGCGTTGTTCGTCAGCGAGGGGTTCACCACCCGCATCGTCGGGCTGCCGGAGGATGAGAGCAACGCACTGCTGGCCCAGTTGTATGCCCACAGCGTGCTGCCCCAGAACATCTATCGCCATCAATGGCAGCCCCATGACTTGGTGTTCTGGGACAACCGCTCGTTGATCCACTTGGCCGCCGGTTGCCCGAGCCATCTGCGCCGCAAGCTGTATCGCACCACCATCCAGGGCGACGCCCCTTTCTGATCGGCTGCGCCTCGTGCACAGAGCCCGGAGAATCACCATGTCCAAACGCATTGCTTTTGCACCGCTGGCCGCCGCCATCGGCCTGGGGTTCAGTTTGCTGGCCGGCAGCCTGGTCGCGCCCGCCAGTGCCCACGCCGAGGGTGAGATTCGTATCGCCGAACAATTCGGCATCGTTTACTTGCTGCTCAACGTGGTTCGCGATCAACAGTTGATCGAAAAACATGGCAAGCAGGAAGGCATCGACATCAAGGTCGACTGGACCCAGTTGTCCGGCGGCGCGGCCGTCAACGATGCGTTGCTGTCGGGCTCCATCGACATTGCCGGGGCCGGTGTCGGGCCGTTGCTGACCATCTGGGACCGCACCCGTGGCAAGCAGAACGTCAAGGCGGTGGCTTCCCTGGGCAACTTTCCCTATTACCTGTTGAGCAACAACCCCAAGGTCAAGACCATCGCCGACTTCACCGAGCAGGACCGCATCGCGGTGCCGGCGGTGGGCGTTTCGGTGCAGTCGCGGTTCCTGCAATACGCTGCCGCGAAGCAGTGGGGCGACAAGGATTTCAATCGCCTGGACAAGTACACCTTGGCGGTTCCGCACCCGGACGCCACGGCGGCGTTGATTGCCGGTGGCACCGAGTTGACCGGGCATTTCTCCAACCCGCCTTTCCAGGATCAGGCCCTGCAAAATCCCAGCGTTCACGTGGTGCTCAACTCCTACGACGTGCTTGGGCCGAATTCGCCGACGGTGCTGTTCGCCACCGAGAAATTCCGCGATGAAAACCCGAAAACCTACAAGGCGTTCGTCGAGGCGCTGACCGAAGCGGCCGAGTTCGCCCAGAAGGACAAGGGCGCGGCGGCGGACACCTACCTGCGAGTGACCAAAGCCAAGATCGAACGGGCGACCTTGCTGAAGATCATCGATAACCCGCAGATCGAATTCACCGTCACCCCGAAAAACACCTACCCGCTGGCCGAATTCCTTTTCCGCGTTGGCGCGATCAAGAACAAACCTGCGTCATGGGAAGACTATTTCTTCCAGGACGCCAAACCGTTGCAGGGGAGCTGATCGTCATGAACGCGCGTTTGCAAGGCCACGCGGCCAGCAACCCCACTCGCACCGGCACTGCGTTGTTGTCGGTGGATAACGTCAGCCTGGAATACCGCACCCCGCAGCGGGTGGTGCGGGCCACACATCAAGTGAGTTTCGAAGTCGACCCGGCGGATCGTTTTGTACTGCTCGGCCCGTCCGGTTGCGGCAAGTCCACCTTGCTCAAGGCGATTGGTGGTTTCATCGCCCCCTGCGAAGGCGAGATTCGCTTGCAGGGGCAAACCGTCAGCGCGCCGGGGCCGGACCGGATCGTGGTGTTCCAGGAATTCGACCAACTGCCGCCGTGGAAAACCGTCAAGCAGAACGTGATGTTCGCACTGTTGGCGTCGGGCACGCTCAAGCGTCGCGAGGCCGAGGAGCGGGCACTGCATTATCTGGACAAGGTCGGCCTGGCGGCGTTTGCCGATGCCTATCCCCACACTTTGTCTGGAGGCATGAAGGCCCGCGTCGCGATTGCCCGGGCGTTGGCGATGCAACCGAAAATCCTGCTGATGGACGAACCCTTCGCTGCCCTCGATGCCCTGACCCGACGCAAGATGCAGGAAGAATTGCTGCTGCTTTGGGAAGAGGTGCGTTTTACCTTGCTGTTCGTCACTCACTCCATCGAAGAGGCATTGGTGGTAGGTAATCGCATCCTATTGCTGTCACCGCACCCGGGACGAGTTCGGGCGGAAATCCACAGCCATCAATACGACTTGCACAGCCTCGGCGGCGTGGGGTTCCAGCATACGGCGCGGCGCATCCACGGGCTGCTATTCAATGAAGGCCAGCCGCTTGAAGCCGAGCGCGAGCTGGATTTCACCGATATTCGTATCGCGTACTAAGGGGAACGTTTCATGAGCCAATTATCACCTGCGCGCGAAGAATACGAAGTCGACCTGCAACCGTTGACCCATGTACCGCTGGAGCGAGAGCTACCCCTCGGCCAGCGCCTCTGGCAACAGGGCTGGCTGCGTAAAGGCCTGATCCTGTTGCTGCTGGCGGTGCTGTGGGAGAGTGTGGCGCGGTATCAGAACAATGACCTGCTGCTGCCGGGCTTCCTGCAAACCGCCAGCGCCTTGTACGACGGTTTGCTCAGCGGCGAGTTGCTGGGCAAGGTGTGGATTTCCCTGGTGGTGCTGATCAAGGGCTACCTGCTGGGCATCGTCCTGGCGTTTGGCCTGACCACACTGGCCGTGTCGACCCAGTTCGGTCGCGACGTGCTCAGCACCCTGACGTCGATGTTCAACCCGTTACCGGCCATCGCCCTGCTACCGCTGGCGCTGCTGTGGTTCGGCCTGGGGCAGAACAGCCTGATTTTCGTGCTGGTGCATTCGGTGCTGTGGGCGTTGGCGTTGAATATGTACGCGGGTTTTCTCGGCGTGTCGGAAACGCTGCGTATGGCTGGGCGCAACTACGGGCTCAAAGGCTTGCGCTTTGTGTTGTTCATCCTGATCCCGGCCGCGCTGCCGTCGATCCTCGCCGGGTTGAAGATCGGCTGGGCGTTTGCCTGGCGTACCCTGATCGCCGCCGAGCTGGTGTTCGGCGCCACCAGTGGCAAGGGTGGCTTGGGTTGGTACATCTTCCAGAACCGTAATGAGCTGTACACCGACAAGGTGTTTGCCGGGTTGGCGGTGGTGATTTTGATTGGGTTGCTGGTGGAGAACCTGGTGTTTGATTCGCTGGAGCGGGTGACGGTGAAGCGTTGGGGGATGCAGCGCTGATCAGTACTCCTCGCCGCAGTTCGAGGTTCTGGGCTGACGTCATCGCAAGCTTGCTTGCGATGGCGATCTTCAATCCACCCAGGTCTCTCAACCTGACACTTGAACCTCAATCCGATCCCTGTGGCGAGGAATTGCTCCCGCTGGCTTGAGAAGCAGGCCTCTCTTTGAGCGGATTTTATTTATCGCTGCCCAGCCCATTAGCCAAGTAAAGCCCCCTGCATTTCCTTTAGACTGGCCGCCCTCAAGCAAGCCTTCAGGACATGGAATGCCAACCCCTCCCAGCACCCTTCGCAAAGCCCTGGTCGTTTGGTTATATGCCGCCGCCCTGATGCATCTGCTCGCCGGCGCTACGCTGACCTGGGCCGGTCATTCGGGCCTGTTCGATGGTTATCTGCAGAGCATCGAACAGGCTTTCTGGGGCGCCGACGTGGTGGTGCCCGCAACGGCCCGCATGCAGCAAGTCTGGTGGCTGGCCTTGTTCGGCGCCACGTTGCAAAGCTATGGGCTGTACATGCTCGCCCTCGTCCATATCGGTAATCGATTGAAGAGCGCCATGCCTTGGGGCTGGTTGATCGCCGGCATCGTGCTCTGGGCGCCCCAGGACATGTTGATTTCTGCCCAGGCCCGGGTCTGGTCGCACCTGTGGTTTGACGGCTTCGCACTGCTCGTATTACTGCCGCCGCTGCTCTGGCTCTATCGCCACGACCGCCGCATATCCCTGACTGACAACGCGTCGAGTGATTCAAACCATGCCTGACTTTTCACTGCTGGACTGGGCCATCACCCTGCTGATTGCCCAGGCGATCCTGGGTGCGCTGGATACCCTGTATCACCACGAACTCACCGTCGCGTTGCCCTATCGCCACAGTGCCCGGTTGGAATTGTCCATCCATGCCCTGCGCTCGTGCTTCTACGGGATCCTGTTCCTGGGCATTGCGCATTTGGCCTTTGAAGGCACGTGGGCGATTGTCATCGCCTTGTTGTTCGCCTTGGAGATCGGCCTGACGCTCTGGGACTTCGTGGTCGAAGACCGGAGCCGCAAGCTGCCGCCCATCGAACGCATCATGCACACGGTGCTGGCGGTCAACGGCGGTGCCTTCTTCGCGCTGTATGGTGTGCAACTGGCGCAGTGGTCGAGTTTGCCCACCGGCCTGAGTGCGATCGACCTGGGCTGGCGCGGTTGGCTGCTGACCTTGTTCGCCATCGGCGTCACGGCTTCGGGGATTCGTGACGGGTTGGCGGCCTTGCGCATGCAACGCGCGGGCAAGCCCGCCAACCCGTTTGCCGGTGGCGCCTACAAGCGCGTGCTGGTCACGGGTGGCACCGGGTTTATCGGTGAAACCCTGGTCAACCAACTGCTCGACGCCGGGCACACGGTCAGCGTATTGGCTCGCGATCCCTTGAAAGCGGCCTATCTGTTCGACGGCCGCGCCCGTTGCCTGCGTTCGCTAGGCAAACTGGGCCATGACGAAACCTTCGATGTGGTGATCAACCTGGCGGGCGCACCGGTTGCCGGCCCACGCTGGAGCCTTGCGCGTCAGGCGCAACTCATCGCCAGCCGGGTCAATACCACCGAGGCGTTGATGGCTTGGCTGAAGAACGCCCGGCACAAGCCTGCGTTGTGGGTCCAGGCCTCTGCCATCGGGTTTTACGGCGTGCGTGACGCCAGCGAAAGCCTCGATGAAAGCGCCACCCGAGGCGATGGCTTCATGGCCGAGCTCTGTGCGCGCTGGGAAGCCTCAGCGTTGCCCGCCACCGAGTTGGGTGTGCGTCAGGTGGTGATGCGCCTGGGCGTGGTGTTCGGGCCGGGCGGCGCATTGCTGCCGCTGCTGATTCCGTTTCGCCTGGGGTTCGGCGGGCGGATGGGCGATGGTCGGCAAATCATGAGTTGGGTGCACCGCGACGATGTGATTGCCGTCATCGCCCGCACCTTCGATGACGAAAGCCTGAACGGTACCTACAACCTGGTGGCGCCAGAAACGGTCAGCCAGGCGCTGTTCGCCGAAAGCGTCGGCAAGGTGCTCAAGCGCCCGGTGTGGTTCCACATCCCCGCCGCGCCGGTGCGCGCCCTGGCCGGCGAAATGGCCCAGTTGTTCTTCGACGGCCAACGTGTGCTGCCAAACCGTCTTGTCGAGGCGGGCTATACGTTCCGCTACCCGACACTCGACGCAGCCTTGCGCGACCTGGCCTGAGGAGCATCCATGAGCAAGCCGCGGATGTACCTGCTGGCCGGCAACGGTAGCGCCGCCGATTGGTGGGATGACGCGTTGCCGCACTTTGAACGCTACGACGTGGTGCCATTGGAGTTACCAGGCTTTGGCAATAACCCACAGGTCCCTTGCGAAGACTTGTCGGCCTACGCCCAGGCGTTGCTGGCGGCGACGGACAAGGGCAGCGCGATCATGGCGGTTGGCGTGAACGCCTTGCTGGTGCTGCATGCGCTGCAACGCCGGCCGGGGCACTTTTGCCGCAGTGTGTTGCTGGCGCCGGTGGGCGCGTTTTTGTGGCAGCGGCGACTGCCGGCGTTGATGTCGCCGTTGCCGATTCGCAAGACCATTCACTGGTTGCTCGCGAACAAGCCGACGCTGTTTGCCCACAAGTTTTCCCGCCAGACCTGGACGCCCGCGCACTACCAACGCATGGGCGCTGGATATGCCCGCTGCCGTGCCTTTGTGCCGCACTGGGATTTGGTGCGTGCCGACACCGCGTTGCCGTTACTGGAGTGGATCACCGACCCGGTCGAACTGGTGTGGGGCGATCAGGACAAGGTGCTGGGCGTCGAGCAGGCGGCGGCATGGTCGGCCATTCTTGCCCGTGCCGATTTGACCATCAACCTGAAACCCGGTTGGGGCCATTACCCGTGGATCGACTCACCCGCTGAATTCGCCGCGTGGTTGGAGTCCGGCGAACGTGGGTTCGTTGCGCACACCAAAGGCGGTCGCTTGCGTCTGGCGGCACTGGCTGGGCAGCCGGTGCCGGCGGCGCTGTCGCTCAACGATTGCCACGACCCGCGCTTGCCGAGCTTCCTGGACAGCCAGCCGAACGCAACCTGGGCAGTGCGCTCCTCCAGTTATGGAGAAGATCAGGCCGATGCGGCCAATGCCGGCTTGAGCACCACCTACCTGCGTGAGCCGACGGACAACGTGATGGCGCGCATCGCCGAGTTGAGTGCGGCAGGTGTCGAGGAAGTGGTGGTGCAGCGTTTCATCACGCCACGGCTGTCCGGGATTGCATTCGTGCGTCACCTGTCAGTTGAATTGGAATGGGTCGAAGGTCACCTGGAGTCGTTGGCCGATGGCATGGTGAGCCCGGAGCGGGCGATCATTTCCCGTCTCGGCGAGTCATGGAACAGCGGTGCATTCAAGCCAGCCCATGGCCTCACCGCCGAGGCGTTATGGCGGTTTCTCCAGGGCGTGTTGCGGGTCTTTCACTACGTGCCCGGCGACGTTGAATGGGCCTGGGACGGCACGCAACTGTGGCTGCTGCAGTACCGGCCGATCAGCGACTACGGTTGGCGCCGCCACCTGACCGCCGCCAACATCGCAGAGATCCTGCCGCCGCAGCCCAGCGTGTTGGTGGAGTACGCCCAGCGTCGTGCGGCGGCGAGCATCCCGGCGATCATGGCGCGTTGGGATTCACGGGTGTTGCAGGACAACGAGCCCTTCACGGCGGTGTTTGGCGGTGCTTCGTATATCAACAACGACCTGTTTCTCGCCCGCTTGGCCGACTGGGGCATCAGCGCCAGCAACTACGCCGGTGAGGTCGGTGGCGCCACCCCACATCTACCTTGGCGGCCCCTGCGCCTGCTGCGTTCGTTGCCGTTGTTCCTGCGTATGCAGCACATTGCGCGTGGTCATTTGCTGACGCTGGAAAACGGCTTGCAACGCTTCGACCGAGAGCTGTACGAACTGACCGGACAAGGCGCGGACGGTCAGCAACTGGCCGACTGGTTTACCCGCTTCTACGTGTTCGTGGTGCAGGGCAACCTGTGCATCGCGACGGCGTTGGCCAGCAGCGGCGGCGATCTGCTGGGGCGACCGCCGACTGCCTATGACGACCTTGAACACAGCCCCCATCGGCTGCCCTGGGAAACCGACCCGGCGACGCCACGCCCAGCACCGACCGAACTGCCATTGCAGGCCTTCCCCCAATGGTCCCTGGCGATTCGTATTGCCCATTCGACCGGCCTGCCGGGTTTGCGCGGTTACTACCTGCAAGTGCGCGAATGGTATCGCGACAACCTGATGCGAATCTTCTTTCGCCTGCACCACGCCATGCCGACGGGGGACCGGGCACAGTGGTTCGCGCCGCACCCGGACATTCGCAGCCGCGACGGCAGCTTCTGGCAGGACGGTCGTGAAGGCACCGAGCAGGCAAGCGGCTTTTTGATCTACCCGGGTCAGGCCCAAGGCATTTTGGGTGAAGACATTCTGCTGGAAGACACCCTCGACCCTGGCCGTCATGCCCACTATCAAAGCGCCCGGGCAGTGATTGCGCGCATGGGCGGGCGCTTGTCCCATGGCTCGACGCTACTGCGTGAACTGCGCAAACCTTCGGCGGTACTGCCTCAGGTTGATGTAGCTTGGTTGGGGCGTGAGGTGGTGTATTGCGATGGTGAGTTGAGGTTGGTGGAGTAGGCCTGCGCGATGTCTGTCGATCACAGAACCTGTGGCGAGGGAGTGCGTTCAGCTCAGGGGCTGTTCTCAATCCTCAGAAACGAAAAAACCGGCCGAGGCCGGTTTTTTCACCCCAACGGCCAGAGAACTTAATCTCTGCGTACGGGGTTGAGTGGGGTCATCTTAAGTGGAAGAGGCCGTGGGGGCAACGCTATAAGTGCTGATGTTAATCGACCTGTGGCGAGGGGATTTATCCCCTCGCCACAGGTCGAGTATGACCACCAGATTTCTCACCTCTCACGACCTCTCCCTTGACGCCCCCCACCGCTGTCGTAGACTCCGCCCATCCGTCAGGGAGTAACGGTCATGCGGCGTTTGAGTAGTTGGGTTGTAGGATTGGCCTTTGTAACGTGCGGGGTTCAGGCGCAAACGCCGGCTTCCGACGATCCGTTGCTTGAGAGCAACGTCTCGGCCAGTGCGTCGGGCAACGAGGCGCGAGGGGTGCTTCGGGCGCGGGATCAGGCGGTGCTGGCCAGCGAGTTGGCCGGGCGTATCGTCGAGTTGCCGTTCAGTGAGGGCGAGTCGTTCAAGAAGGGTGACACCCTGGCGCGGTTCGATTGCTCGGCGTATCAGGCCCAGCTCAATGCGGCCCAGGCGGCCAGCCGTGGTGCCGGTGAAGAGTTGGCGCATAACCGGCAATTGGCGGAATTGAAATCAGTCGGGCGGTTTGAAGTGTCGCGGGCCGAGGCCCGGCTCAACGAGACTCAGGCGCAGTCCCAGGTGTATCAGGTTCAGGTCAAGCGCTGCAGCGTGATCGCTCCGTTCGACGGGCAAGTGGTGGCGCGCAAGGTCCAGCGTTATGAGAGCGTGGCGGCCGGCGCGCCGTTGCTGGATGTGGTCGACAACCGCACCTTGGAGATCCATCTGCTGGTGCCGTCGCGCTGGATGAGCAGGCTCAAGCCCGGCCAGCCGTTCACGTTTATCCCCGATGAAACCGGCAAGCCATTGCAGGCAACGGTCAAGCGCCTGGGGGCGCGCATCGATGAGGGTAGCCAAACCCTGCTGCTGGTGGCGACCGTGCCGGATGCCAGCGGCTTGCTGTCCGGCATGAGTGGTACCGCGCGTTTCGCGGAGTCCAAGTGAACGCGCCGATAACGGGCAATGCCGAGCAGGTGTTTGCCCGCTTCCTCGACCTGGAACGCCAGACGCGGGCCGCGCGTACGCCGGCGCAGTTGAGCTACAGCCTGGTCAACGACGGCCAGGCCTTGTTCGGGTTTCGCCACGCTGCGTTATTGATCGCCGGTAAGGTCCAGGCCGTGACCGGCATCAGTGCCGTGGAACCGAATGCGCCGTTCGTGGCGTTCGTCGAGCAGGCGGTGGCGCAGTTGTTCAAACAGGGAGTGTTGAACCAGGCCCGGGTGATTAGCGCCGATCTGGTCAGCGAATCCATCCGGGTAGACTGGCGAAGCCTGTCGGCCGGCCAAGTATTCTGGCTGCCATTGATCGATCATCAGGGCCAGGTGTTCGGCGGTTTGTGGCTGGCCCGCGACCTGCCGTGGACTCCGCCCGAGCAAGTACTGCTATCGCAACTGGGCGACACCTACAGCCATGCCTGGCTGGCGCTGCAACCGCGCAAGCCGTGGCGCCTGCGTTGGACACGTAAGCGCCAGGTGGCCCTGGTGGCGGTGCTGTTGCTGGGTTTGTTGATTCCGGTGCGCCAGTCGGTGCTGGCCCCGGCCGAGGTGGTGCCGTTGGGCGGACAGGTGGTGGCGGCACCACTGGACGGGGTGATCGCCGAGTTCCTGGTCAAGCCCAACCAGGCCGTCAAGAACGGTGACCTGCTGCTGCGCTTCGAAAGCACTAGCCTCAAGGCCCAGGCCGATGTCGCCGAACGTGCGCTTGGTGTGGCTGAGGCGGAACTCAAGGCCAATTCCCAACGCTCCTTTGCCGATGCGGAGTCGAGTTCGAAGATCGATCTGCTGGCTGCCCGTGTCGAACAGAAACGCGCCGAGCGCAACTACGCGCTTGAATTGCTCAAGCGCAGCGAAGTACGTGCCGAGCGCGACGGCATTGCGGTGTTCGCCGATGCCGAACGCTGGCTCGGTAAACCGGTGCAGACCGGCGAGCGGTTAATGGAAATCGCCGACCCGAACCAGGCCGAGTTGCGTATCGAGCTGGCGGTGGGCGATGCGATTGCCCTGGCGCCCGGAGCGCAAGTGGCGCTGTTTCTCGACAGCGACCCGTTGCAACGGCACCTGGCCTGGCTCGAGCGTTCGGCCTACGAGGCGCAACCCACCGCCGCCGGGCAGCTGGCGTATCGGTTGGATGCACGTTTCGATGCGACGGCGCCACGCATCGGCTTGCGAGGCACGGCGAAAATCTTCGGTGACCGCGCCCCGCTGGCGCTGTATCTGTTGCGTCGGCCACTGGCCGGGCTGCGCCAGAGCGTAGGCCTGTAGCATGGACTTGCCGAGCCTGCGGCCGGACCTGCAATTGTCCCCGGCGGCGTCGGACCCGGACGGTTCGCCCCAGTGGACCCTGGCTGACCCGGTGCGCGGGCGTTATTTCAAGCTTGGCGCGGCGGCGATGCGCATGTTGCGGCACTGGTCCCTTGGCGACCCGGAACAGGTGCTGCAAGCCGCGAACCGCGAGCCGGGCCTGCCGCTCAATGGCGAATCGCTGGAGCAGTTGCTGGGCTTTTTGCGCGGTCACGATCTGATCAGCGCGATGGACCCGCAACAGCGCGACAGCTATCAATTCAAGACCGCGGCCCAGCGCCAGAGCCTGTGGCAGATCCTGCTGCACCAATACCTGTTCTTTCGCATTCCATTGTGGCGACCGGACGCTTTTCTCAACCGCGCCTGGCCCTGGTTGGCGCGGTTTGGCCCGGGGATCCTGCGCTATGGCCTGCCGCTGACCCTGGGCCTGGGTATTTTCCTGGTGTCACGGGATTGGCAGCGCTTCGTCGCGACCTTTCCGCACCTGTTCAGCTTGGGCGGGGCGCTGGCGTTCGGGGTGGCGTTGTTCTTCGCCAAGCTGTGCCACGAATTCGGCCATGCCTTCATGGCCAAGCGCGCCGGGTGTCGTGTGCAAAGCATGGGCGTGGCGTTCATGGTGCTGTTGCCGATGTTCTATACCGACGTCAGCGATGCCTGGCGGATCAATGATCGCCGCGCGCGCTTGCTGATTGGCGCCGGTGGGGTCTTGGCCGAGCTGCTGCTGGCGTGCATCGCGTTGCTGGCCTGGTCGCTGCTGCCCGACGGGCCGGCGCGCACGGCGGCGTTCATGCTCGCCAGCGCCACGTGGATCACCACGCTGATCATCAATTTGAACCCGTTCATGCGCTTTGATGGCTACTTCCTGCTCAGCGATTTCTGGGGTGTGGATAACCTCCAGGGCCGCGCGTTCGCCTTGTGTCGCTGGCGTTTGCGCGAAGCCTTGTTCGGCTACGGCGCGGCAGCGCCGGAACCCTGGTCACCGAAGATGCGCCGCCGCTTGCTGGTGTGGGGGTACGGGTCCTGGTTGTGGCGCGCGGCGTTGTTTTTCGGCATTGCCCTGGCGGTCTATCACTTGTTCTTCAAGGTGCTGGGCATTTTCCTGATGTTGGTGGAGTTGGTGTGGTTCATCTTTATGCCCATTGTGAATGAGTGGCGGCAATGGTGGAGCCGGCGCGAGCAGGCCCATGGTCCGCGAGTGATGCTGACCGGGCTGGTATTGCTGGCATTGGTGTTGGCGTTGTTACTGCCCTGGCGCAGCGCCGTGGAAGTGCCGGCCATGCTCGAGGCCGGGCGTGCCAGTGCCTTGCATGCGCCAGTGGCGGCACGGGTCAAGCAGGTGAATGTGCACGACGGTCAAACCGTGGCCCAGGGCGATGTGCTGATTGAGCTGGAGTCGCCGGACATGGCCTCGCGCCTGACCATCGTGCGCCGGGAAATCGAGATCCAGCAGTTGCAGATGCGCCGTCAGGCCGGGCGCAGCGAAACCGCCGCCGATGCCGGCATCGTCGAGCAGCAATTGGCCGAAGCGGTGGCCGAATACCGGGGGCTGGTTGCCCAGCGTGAACGCCTGTTGCTGCGTGCGCCCCATGCCGGCCAGGTACGTGACTTGCTGCCGCAGTTGTCGGTGGGGCGCTGGTTGTCGCCCACGCAGTCGTTGGCGCGGGTGGTGCAGGCTGATTCGCGGTTGCGCGGGTACTTGACCGAAGCCGAGCTCTGGCGGGTCGGGCCGGGTGCTACGGGACGCTTCATCGCTGACGATCCGATGCACACCTCCATTGCCGTGCAACTGAATGAGATCGACACCAACGGCGTGGCCTGGGTCGAACAGCAGGCGTTGACGTCCGACCACCACGGGCCGATTGCTGTACGTCGCGATTCGCAACAACGGGCCGAGCCTGTGCAGGCGCAGTATGGCGTGCGTTTGAGTGCTGTTGACGACACGTCCGCTCCGGTGCAACCGCTGCGAGGTGTGGTGGTGTTGCAGGGGCAGGGTGAGTCGGTGCTGGGAGCGGCCTGGCGTCGGTTGGCGGCGTTGGGCGTCAGGGAAAGCGGGTTTTAAGGAGCGAGTATGAATTCAGTGGCGGCAGAGGGGTTGGTGGTGCGGCCATCGCAGGTCAGCGATGGGCCATTTTTGCAGAGTCTTTACCAGGCGGCGCGGCCAGACCTGCAATGGATCGACGGCGAGCACGAGCAAGTCCAGCAAGTGGTTGCCCAGCAATTCCAAGTGCAGGAGCAAGGGTTGGGCGAGAATTTCCCCAACGCCATGCATTACGTCGTGGAAAAACTCGGCACCGCTATTGGCGCCTTGAGCACTGATTTTGGTCCCAATGAAATCCGCGTGCTGTACCTGGCCTTCATCCCCCAGGCCCGTGGGAAAGGTTATGGTCGGGCGGTGCTGCAAGGGGTGCAGAAAGCCGCGCAACAGATCCGCTGCCCGGTGGCGACCGTGGTCTGGAGCAGCAACCCTCATGCTCGCCAGCACTATCTGGCGCTGGGTTTTGAAGTGCAGGAACGCAACCCGGCGGC
Source organism: Pseudomonas sp. Tri1 (assembly GCF_017968885.1). Lineage (NCBI taxonomy): Bacteria > Pseudomonadati > Pseudomonadota > Gammaproteobacteria > Pseudomonadales > Pseudomonadaceae > Pseudomonas > Pseudomonas sp. Tri1. Next base: position 220,486 of record NZ_CP072913.1, read on the forward strand.
GGAGCGGTTGGTTTGGTATCCGAAGGGGAACTGAGCAGTTTCTGGCTCGCCCGTTATCCATTGTGGGAGCGAGCTTGCTCGCGATAGCGGTGGGTCAGTTTGAAGTGATGTTAGCTGTGCCGCCGCCATCGCGAGCAAGCTCGCTCCCACAAAAGGATCATCAGTCTTTAGTTAAATGCGATGTAGAAATACCCCAGCGCCGGATCCCGTCCCATGGGCGGTATCCGCGACACGAACACCCCTTCTAGCCTGCCAAGTTCAGGTACTTGCAGCGCGCACAAGCCATCGACGAAATCGGTGCTTTCCAGGCTATTGAACTCCACACTGAACGGTATGCGTTCGGTGTTGGGCATCTTCGATCGCGGTGTTTCTTCGAGGCTCTCGATTCGCACCGGCAAAGAGCTGCCGTCGGGCAGGGTCAGGCTGCTGGTCTGGCCCAGCAGCGGTTGAAAATGGCGGCTATGAACCTGTTCCAGCATGTCGACACTCCAAAAAACGGAGGGCCGCAGCCCTCCGGCTGTTCATCAGTTACGAGACGGGAAGAGACCATTCAAGGCGACACTGAAGTTGATCGCCAGGAACGGGTTCATGATCGCCAGCGGCAAGCCGTTGCCCGCCGGGGAAATCGTGCCGTCGATGGTAGTGCTCACGCCCTTGACCGGTACCGGCGAGGCGCCTATCTGGTCGGAATAGATATTCGCCGCGCCCGGTCCGGTGCCCGAGGTGCCGATGAACGAGTTGGTGGCCGTTGGCGTATTCACCGGGTTGCTGGCCGGGTTCGCCAGTTGCAGGGTGGTGGAGGCGGTGAGTCCCGCCATAGTGTGAGTGTGGGTGGGCAGGTTGTTGAGCGTCGGGGTGACGTTTTCGGTGCCGGCGACTTCGCCGATGACCCGCTGCGTCAGGCCCAGGCCGCTGCCTTGCCCCAAGAGCATGCGGCCTTGCAGATTGGGGAGCATGAAGTTGGTGGTGCCGTTGCCTCCGTAGTATGTGCCGAGCAAGGAGAACAACGCCTGGTACTGGGAAATGCCGAGTGTCTGCCCGTTGCACAGTGCCCACCCATTGGGGGCGAAGTTAAAGGCGAACGGCTGGATGGTGCCCATAAAGACTTCCATAGATTCCTCATCCCTTCAGATTGTTTAGTTGGCAATGCCGACAGGGTCCAAGGGAGAGGATTGCGATCAGCCCGACTTCTTCACTCCCTGGCCTGGTCACGCACGGCTGAGCGTAGACCGGGATGTTTGATTCTGCAGGTTGGAAGGGAGGAAAAATGCTGCCGATTGGCTTAATCGATTCAGGTTCGTATTGCGCCTATACCGTCCATCTTTTTTACAGATTCGGATGAATTTGATATCAAAGTACTACTAGGCGGCGATTGTTTCCTCGGCTACGCTTTGCGCTACAAAGGGACTACATACGGTGAAGGGATTGTCGCAGTTTCACTTTATTTCCGGTTTACCGCGGTCGGGGTCAACCCTGCTTTCTGCCATTTTGCTGCAGAATCCGCGCTTCCATGCCGGCATGACCAGCCCCGTCGGTTCGCTGTTCAGCAGCGTCCTGCAGCAATGCAGTGCCGGCAGTGAGTTCGGCTCGGTGATCGACACCGACCTGCGTCGCCGCCTATTGCGCGGACTCTTCGATTCCTACTACGCCGACAAAGCCGATAAACCTGTCATCTTCGATACAAACCGTCAGTGGTGCGCGCGCCTGCCGGCCTTGCACGACCTGTTTCCTCAAGCCAAGACCATCGCTTGTGTGCGCAACGTCGCCTGGGTACTCGACAGCCTGGAGCGGCTCTACCGCGCCAATCCGTTCGAGAACACCAAGTTGTTCAACGACGATGACGAGCGCAACACCGTCTACAGCCGCTGCGAAACCCTCGCCCAGCGCAACCGCCTGGTGGGATTTGCCTGGACGGCGCTCAAAGAGGCCTATTACGGCGAGAACGCCGAGTCCCTGTTGATCGTTGATTACGACCTGCTGAGCCAGGCGCCTGAGCGGGTGATGCGACTGGTGTACGAATTCATCGGTGAGCCCTGGTTCGAGCACGATTTCAATCATTTGACCTACGACGCCCCGGCCTTCGATCAGGCCCTGGGCGTTGCCGGCCTGCACAAGGTCAAGCCCAAGGTCGCGCCGCAAGCCCGGCGGACCTTGCTGCCGCCGGATCTGTTTGAAAAGTATGCCGAGTTGTCGTTCTGGCGCGATGGTTCCGCCAGCGCTGCCAATGTCATTCGTATGAAAACCGACGCCGCGACCAGCTGATCGCGGTTTTTTTCATTTGCGTGTTCAAGAAGTTCGAGTCCAGGTGATCGTCATGTGGTGGAGCAAAGCTAAGTCGCGGGTAACCGAGGGCGCACAGGCCCTGGCATCGCCAATGATCATGTCCCTGGAGCCGCGAATGCTGTTCGACGGCGCGGTGGCCGCTACCGTGGCCGAGGCCGCGCAACCGGACGCCCATCCCACTGCCGATGCAGGCAAGACACCCACGGCTGACCAGGCTTCCGACACCCATGCACCGCAGGGGCAGGTCGACGCTACCCAGGCCGCCGTGCCGGGCAAGACCGTGGTATTTGTCGATTCCCGGGTCAAGGATTCCGCCAGTCTGCTCGAAGGCGTCGCGCCCGGTACCCAGGTCGTGCAGCTGGATGCTACCAAGGACGGCTTGCAGCAGATCGCCGATTACCTGGACACCCACCAAGGCATCAGCTCGGTGCAGATCATCGCCCACGGCAACGCTGGTGATCTGTGGCTGGGCAACAGCTACTTGTCGGCGGACAACGTCCAGGCCCGCAGCGACGTGCTGGCGCAGATCGGCCAGGACATGAACGCCGGTGGCGATATCCTGATCTACGGTTGCTACACCGCTGAAGGGGAACGTGGCCTCAGTCTGGTCGATTCATTGGCGCAGTTGACCGGCCGCGATGTGGCGGCGTCCAACGACCGCACCGGCCTCGGCGGCGACTGGGACCTGGAAATCGCCACGGGCAATATCGAAAGCGCCAACGTGCTCTCGGCCAACGCCATGAGCGACTACCAATGGGGCCTGGCCACCTGGACGGCCACCAACAACCTCAATTCGGGTGTCGGTTCTTTGCGCGCCGCCCTGACCTCGGCGCAGAACGGCGACATCGTCACCTTCAATACCAGCATGACCGTCGCGCTGACCCAGGTGTTGGACGTCAATAAAAACGTCACCATCGATGGTGATCTCAACAACGATAACGTGGCCGACGTCACCCTCGACGGGCAATACCGTACCCAGATTATCAACGTGACAGCCGGGACGACGGCAACCCTCGATGGGCTGGTGATCACCCGGGGCATGACGGCGGGCAACGGCGGCAATGGTGGCGACGATGCACTGGTGTCCAAGGGCGGTGGTATCTACAACGCCGGCACCTTGACCCTGCGCAACGTAACGGTCACCGCGAACGCCGCTTCTGGCGGTGGCGGCGGTGGTGGTGTGACCCCGCAATACGCCGGTGGTGGCGGTGGCGGTGGCGGCGCGATCACTGGCGGTACCGGCGGCAAGGGTGGCGACACCCTCAACGCCACGGGCTCTAACGGCTCGGCTGGGCAGGGCGGTGCCGGTGGTGGCTTCTTCAACATGGGCGGGCGTGGCGGCTCCTCCGCCGGTGGGGCTGGCGGTTCCGCGTATCCGGGCTATAGCACCGGCTCCGCGGGCGGTACGGCCACCAGCGGTGGGCTGTCCATCGGCGGCGGTGGTGGCGGCGACGGCTATAACGATATTGGCGGCGCCGGTGGCGGAGCGGTCGGCGGTATTTATAACGATACCGGCGCGACCCTGCGGATCATTGGCAACTCGGTGATTTCCAACAACGTCGGCGCGGGCGGCGGCGGTGGGGGCGGTGGTGCCGGTGGCGGCTACAACCACACGGGCGGTGCCGGTGGTGTCGGTGTCGGGGCCATCTGGAACAAAGGCTCGATCCTGATCACCGCCGCCAACTTCGCCGCCTTGGCCGGCAACGTCGGTGGCAGTGGCGTGGGTGGCACGAGTGCGGGTACCGCTGGTGTTTCGCCGGCGTCGGTGTCCAACGTCTACGGCGATGGCGGCACCATCAACACCAACTATGTGCCGGACGAGACGCCGCCCACCGCGACCGTCGTGGTGGCCAATACCAGCCTGAACTCCGGCGCTACGTCGACGGTGACCATCACCTTCTCCGAGGCCGTGACTGGCCTCACCGCAGCAGACCTGACGGTGCAGAACGGTAGCGTCGGCACCTTCACCAGTGGCGACGGCGGCATTACCTGGATCGGTACGCTGACCGCGGCCAGCAACATCGCCGATACCACCAACGTCATCACCCTCAATAACACGGGCGTTGCCGACCTGGCCGGCAACGCTGGCGTGGGCACCACCGACTCGAACAATTACGTGGTCAACGACACCGTGGCGCCCACAGCGTCCATCGTGGTGGCCGACACCGCTCTCAAGGTTGGTGAAACCTCGCTGGTGACCATCACTTTCTCCGAGGCCGTCAGTGGGTTTACCACCGCTGACTTGACGGTGGCCAACGGCTCGCTCAGCGGCCTGAGCAGCAGCGACGGCGGTATCACCTGGACGGCAACCCTGACCCCGGACGCGGCCATTACTGACACCACCAATCTGGTGATCCTCAACAACACCGGCGTTGCGGACTTGAGTGGCAACGCTGGCGTGGGTACCACCAACTCCAACAACTACGCTATCGACACCCTGCGTCCGACCGCGACGATCGTGGTAGCTGACACCGCGTTGAGTGTCGGCGAAACTTCGCTGGTGACCATCACCTTCAACGAGGCGGTGAGTGGTTTCACCACTGCCGACCTGACGGTCGCCAATGGCACGGTTACCGGCCTGAGCAGCGGCGACGGCGGTATTACCTGGACCGGCACGCTCACGCCAAGTGCCAGCGTCAGCGACACCACCAACCTGATCACCCTGGATAACACCGGCATTGCCGACTTGTCTGGAAACACCGGCAGCGGTACCACCGACTCGAACAACTACGCGATCGACACGCTACGCCCCACCGCCACCATCGTGGTGGCCGATACCGCGCTGAGGATCGGCGAAACCTCGCTGGTGACGATCACCTTCAGCGAGGCCGTGACCGGTTTCACTCTGGCCGACATGACCGTGGCCAACGGCAGCCTGAGTGGGCTGAGCAGCAGCGACGGCGGGATCACCTGGACCGCGACGCTCACCCCGAGCGCCAGTATCACCGATGCCACCAACCTGATCGTTCTGGCCAATACCGGCATTGTGGACGCGGCCGGCAACACCGGCACCGGTACCACCAGCTCCAACAACTATGCCGTCGACACCCAGCGTCCGACCGCTACTATCGTCGTGGCCGACAATGCCTTGAGCGTTGGCGAAACCTCCCAGGTAACCATCACCTTCAACGAAGCGGTGACAGGCTTTACCACCGCCGACCTGACGGTCGCCAACGGTACAATCACCGGATTGAGCACCGGCGATGGCGGCATTACCTGGACCGGCACGCTTACGCCAAGTGCCAGCGTCAGCGACACCACCAACCTGATCACCCTGGATAACACCGGGGTTGTGGACTCGGCGGGCAACGCTGGCAGCGGGACCACCGACTCGAACAACTACGCCATCGATACCGCGCGCCCGACCGCCACCATCGTGGTCGCCGATACGGCCATTGCCGTAGGCGAAACCTCGCTGGTGACCATCACCTTCAACGAGGCGGTGACCGGCTTTACCCTGGCCGACCTGACCGTGGCCAACGGCAGCCTGAGCGGGCTGAGCACCAGCGACAACATCACCTACACCGCGACCTTCACGCCCAGCGCTGGCATCAGCGATGCCACCAACCTGATCACGCTCAATAACACGGGCGTGGTGGATGGCGCGGGCAATACCGGCAGCGGTACCACCGACTCCAACAACTACGTCGTCGACACGCTGCGCCCGACCGCGACCATCGTGGTCGCCGATACGGCACTGAGTGTCGGTGAAACCTCGCTGGTCACCATCACTTTCTCCGAAGCGGTGACGGGTTTCGACAATTCCGACCTGAGCGTCGCCAACGGTACGCTGAGTGCGGTCAGCAGCAGTGATGGTGGCATCACCTGGACGGCCACCTTCACCCCGGCCCTCGGGGTCAGCGACACGTCCAACGTCATCACCCTGAACAACACCGGGGTCAGCGATGCGGCGGGCAACAGCGGTTCCGGCACCACCAACTCCAACAACTACCAGGTCGACACCAACGTTCCGACGGCGACCATCGTGATTGCCGATAGCACGCTGAGTATCGGCGAGACCTCACTGGTCACCGTGACGTTCAACTCGGCGGTCAGCGGCTTCGACAATTCGGACCTGACCGTCAGTAACGGCACACTCAGCACCATGAGCAGCACCGACGGCGGCGTGACCTGGACAGCCACGTTCACGCCGAGCGCGAGCATTTCCGATACCAGCAACGTGATCACCCTGGACAATACCGGCTTGATCAACGGCGCGGGCAACGCGGGCGTGGGCACCACCGATTCGAACAACTACGTCGTCGACACCGTACGTCCAACGGCGACCATTGTCGTCGCCGACACGGCCATTGCCGCTGGCGAAACCTCGTTGGTGACCATCACCTTCAGCGAGGCCGTGACGGCGTTCACCAGTGCCGACCTGACGGTCGCCAACGGTGTGATCTCGGGGCTGAGCAGCAGCGACGGCGGCATCACCTGGACCGCAACCTTCACGCCGACCGCGGGTATCAACGACACCAGCAATGTCATCGCGCTCAATAGTGGTGGCATCGTTGACTTGGCGGGCAACTTCAATGTCGGCACCACCGACTCGAATAACTATGCCATCGACACCGTGCGCCCAACGGCGACCATCGTCATGGCCGATTCCAGCCTCAGTGTCGGCGAAACCTCGCTGGTGACCATCACCTTCAGCGAGGCGGTGACCGGTTTCACCAACGCTGACCTGAGCGTTGCCAACGGCACCCTCAGTACTGTCAGCAGCAGCGATGGCGGCCTGACCTGGACCGCGGTCTTTACCCCGACCCTCGGCGTGCGGGATACGTCCAACCTGATCGTCCTGGACAACACCGGCGTGAGTGACGCGGCGGGCAATACCGGAACCGGCACGACCAACTCGGCCAACTACGCTATCGACACGCAGGTGCCGACGGCGACCATCGTAGTGGCCGATACATCCCTGGGCATCGGTGAAACCAGCCTCGTGACCATCACCTTCAACGAAGCGGTGAGCGGTTTCGACAACAGCGACCTGACCATCAGCAACGGCACGTTGAGCAACGTGTCGTCTTCCGACGGCGGCGTCACCTGGACGGCCACGTTCACCCCGAGCGCGAGCATTGCCGATACCAGCAACCTGATCACCCTGGACAATACCGGTGTCATCAACGTCTCAGGCAACGCCGGCGTCGGCACCACCGATTCGAACAACTATGCCGTCGATACCGTGCGTCCAACGGCGACCATCGTCGTGGCCGACACGGCCATTGCCGCGGGTGAAACCTCGTTGGTGACCATCACTTTCAACGAGGCCGTGACCGGTTTCACCGACGCCGACCTGACCGTTGCCAACGGCACGCTCAGTGGGTTGAGCAGCAGCGACGGCGGTATCACCTGGACCGCGACCTTTACGCCAACCACTGGCATCACTGATGCCAGCAACGTCATCACCCTCGCCAATAGCGGCGTCGCCGACCTGGCGGGCAACGCCGGCAGCGGCACCACCGATTCGAACAACTACAGCGTCGACAGCCAGCGTCCGACCGCCACCATCGTGCTGAGCGATTCGGTGTTGAAACCGGGTGAAACTGCCCAGGTGACCATCACGTTCAGCGAGGCGGTGACCGGTTTCAGCAACGCTGACCTGAGCGTCGCCAACGGCACGTTGAGCGCAGTCAGCAGCAGCGATGGCGGCCTGACCTGGACCGCGACCTTCACGCCGACCCTGGGCGTGACCGACGCCAGCAACCTGATCACCCTGGACAATACCGGCGTGAGCGACGCGGCTGGCAATACCGGGACAGGCACGACCGACTCGGCCAACTATGTGGTCGAGACGCAGGTACCGACGGCTACGATCGTGGTGGCCGACAACGCACTCAAGGTGGGGGAAACCTCACTGGTGACCATCACCTTCTCGGAAGCGGTCAGCGGGTTCGACAATGCCGACCTGAGTGTCAGCAATGGCACGTTGAGCAACGTCTCGTCCACCGATGGCGGTGTGACCTGGACGGCCACGTTTACCCCGGCAAGCAACATCACCGACACCAGCAACCTGATCAGCCTGGACACCAGTGGGGTGGTCAATGTCTCGGGGAACAGCGGTGTCGGCGTGGTGGACTCCAACAACTACGCGATCGACACGGTTCGCCCTGGCGCCACCATCACTGTGGGTGACACCACCCTGGGCATCGGCCAGAGCACGACGGTGACTATCAGCTTCACCGAGGCGGTGTCCGGTTTCGACTTGTCGGATCTGAGTGTCGCCAATGGCGTATTGTCCAATCTTGCCAGCAATGATGGCGGCCTGACCTGGACCGCGACCTTGACGCCAACTGCCGGCGTCAACGATGCCACCAACCTGATCCTGCTCGACGCCAGCACTGTGCAGGACATCGCCGGCAACGCCGGCGTGGGTATTGCGATCTCTGCCAACTACGCCCTCGACGCCACCCGGCCGATCGCGACCATCGTGGTCGCCGACCCGAACCTGACGGTGGGCGAGACGACCCAGGTGACCTTCACCTTCAGCGAAGCAGTGACGGATTTTGACTTGTCGGACCTCAGCGTCACCAACGGTGAACTGACCAACCTGACCACCAGCGACGGTGGCAGGACCTGGACGGCGACATTCACCCCAACGGTGAATCTCACCGACCCTAGCAACTTCATCGCCCTGGACACCAGCAACGTCAGCGACCTGTCGGGCAACGCCGGGGCCAGCGTGGCGGTGTCGAACAATTATGCGATCGATACCGTGGTGCCCAACGATGTGAAGCCGCCGCCGGAGTTCCTGACATCGGACCCTGTGACGGTCATTCCACCGTCCGAGGTGCCGTTGCAGCCAATTGTCTTCACGCCACCGACGGGCGACCTTGGCACGCCGCTGGGCTTCCCGCCACTGTTCGAACAACGGGACGTGGGCGGTGGCCTTCGGCCGATAGGGGATATTTTCATCAACCGTGGCGAATTGGCGCCGAGCTATATCGCCCAGGTTTTCAGCAGCGACGCCGCGGGTGATGGCTCCGGCCAAGGCTTCCTGGGCTTTGGTGGTGGCGATGGCGGGGTGTTTGGCAGCAGTACCATCTCGGGCCTGTTCAATCGCGACACCGGTTCCGAAAGTGAATCGATGGACGCCTTTGGCAGCCAGTCGATGCAGGGCGGCGATGGTTCCCAAGGCGCGCGCGGGCTGTTCGGCGCGCCGACCCTGGGCCAGCAGCTGGAGCACCTCAAGAACATGGAGCAACGTCAGGTCGACGGCTTGGCAATGGCTTTACAGCAGGTCGGCATCAGCCAAGTGCAGGCCTGAGAACTCTAAAAATATAGTGGGCAGCCAGGGGCAATCCAGGGAATGAATAGAAGTCAGAAGTTATTCGGTGTGAGTTTGCTGGCGTTGGTGGTCAGTGGATGTGCGGTCACCAGCGAGCCGATCGATCGCAGCGTCAGCGAACAGCGCGCCCGAACCGACCTGCAGAATATGTACAAGGACCAGGAGCCCCTCAGTGGTCCCCTGACCCTGCACCAGGCCATGGCCCGGGCAGTGAAGTACAACCTCGAAGGTCGCTTGAAGATCATGGAGGAAGCCCTGGCCAAGCGTCAGTTGGACCTGGCCAGTTTCGACATGCTGCCGCGCATGGCCCTGGACGCCGGTTATGTGGGGCGTAACAACGTCAATGCCTCCAGCAGCCAGAGTGTCGAAACCGGCACCCAGTCCCTGGAACCGTCGACCTCCCAGGACCGCGACCGCGAGGTGGCGGACCTGACCATGGTCTGGAACGTGCTTGATTTCGGCGTCAGCTACATCAGCGCCAAGCAGGCCGGGGACCAGCGCCTGATCGTGCAGGAGCGCCGGCGCAAGGTGATCAACACCATCGTCCAGGACGTGCGTTCGGCCTACTGGCGGGCCATGGCCGCCGAGCGCCTGCTCAAGCAGATCGACAGCCTGATGGCACGGGTCGAGACTGCGCGTGGCAACAGCCAGAGCATGAGCGAACAGCGCATAGGCGACCCGGTGCAAGCCTTGGGTTACCAGCGCTCGCTGATCCAGGCCACCCGCCAGCTCGAAGAGCAGCGCCGGGCGCTGTCCCTGGCCAAGACCGAACTGGCGACCTTGATCAACTTGCCCTTGGGCACCGAGCTGACCCTGGCGACCCAGGATGAATATGACATCCCGGAACTCAAGGTCGACCTGGCCCGTCTCGAACAGGAAGCCCTGGCCAGCCGTCCGGAACTGCGTGAGCAGGACTACCAGACCCGCATCACCGCCGCCGAAACCCGCAAAGCCATGCTGCGCCTGTTGCCGGGGCTGGAGTTTTCCGCTGGCGGGCATTACGACAGCAACTCGTTCCTGGTGGAGCAGGGCTGGGCCGACTATGGCGTGAAAGTCACCTGGAACCTGTTCAACGTGATCTCCGCTCCGGCGGCCATCGACGTAGCCAAGGCTGGTGAGGAAGTGGCATCGGCGCGGCGTCAGGCGATGTCGATTGCCGTGCTGGCACAGTTGTACGTGGCCAATGCCAACTATCGCGAAGCGCTGCGCCAGTTCAAGACCAGCCAGCAACTGTCGGACATCGACGGGCAGATTGTCGGTCAGTTGCGCAGCCGTCACCAGGCTGCCGGCATCGGCGAGCTGGATCTGATCCAGGGTGAACTGAACACCCTGCAGGCCGATCTGCGCCGAGACCTGGCTTACGCCGACCTGCGCAATGCCTACGGGCAGATCTTCGCCAGCGCCGGCCTCGATCCACTGCCAAACGAAGTGCAATCGACCAAAGTACAGTCGATCGCCACAGCGCTGGCCAATCGTGAAGCGGCCTGGGCCCAGGGCAATATCGAGGTGCCGACAGCCGCAGTCACTCAATAACGGGGCGCGAGCATGATGCGCCCGGCGTATTCCCGGTTGCCGGTGACGGTGGACCTGCCGGTGCTGTTGCAGGCGCTGGCAGCCATTGAAGACGAGCGTTGGCAGGGGCATTTCAACAGCGCCTTCTACAGTGGCGACTGGAGCGGCGTGGCGCTGATTTCGGCGGCCGATGCCTTGACCGAATTGTCTCCCGGGCGTGGTCAGCCTGTGACGCGCGCGCCCTGGTCAGACGATCGGCGTTGGCGCGAAGCGTTGCGTGATTGCTCCCTGGAGATCGTCTCGGCCCGGCTGCTGCGGCTCGGGCCAGGTGGGTGCATTCACGAGCATCGTGACTATGACCTGGGCGGGCCTAACGCTGACCTGCGCCTGCATATTCCGCTGCTCAGTCCGCCGCAAGTGGATTTCTGGCTGGATAACCTGCGTATTCCTATGGCCGCGGGTGAGTGCTGGTTTCTCGACTTGTCGCGACCTCATCGGGTCGATAACCGCAGTGCAGAATCCAGGATTCACCTGGTGCTCGATTGCCGCCCAGGGCCATGGTTGGAACAGCAGATCGCCGAGGGGCTGCACAGCACACCCGCCGCTGGTGTTGGGCAAAGCGATTTTGCCCGATTTCAGCGGTGCGTAGAGACCGACCCTGACCTCGCTCGGACTTTGCAGAGCCTGCATGACCTGGACGCTTTCGTTGAGTGCGCGCTGGCGCTGGGGGCCGAGCAAGGGCTTCATTTTACCCGGGAAGAATTGCGGGCTGCGATGCGCAACGGTCGCCAACGGTGGAGAGGCCAATGGAAAACCTGAATCTGCATGGTTGGCTGCCGATCCGCCTCTGGCAAGAAGCAGGGCAATGGCAGGTCGATTGGTGCTGGTTTGGCGACACGCCATTGTCGCAGCCTTTTTTTGGCGATGCCGTGGATGACGCTCTGCGCCTGCCCTTCAACCAGGCGTTTCGCCGCCAGACCTCCTTGGACGTTCTCAGTCAGTGGCAACAACAAAGCCCGGGCCTTGCGCCCGGTGCGTTCATTTTTCATGCCTCGCGTTGTGGCTCGACCCTGATCAGCCAGATGCTGGCGCAACTGGACGATCACATCGTCATCTCCGAGCCTCCGCCCCTGGATACGTTGCTGCGCTGCGATTTACCGCCTGCCGAGCGGTGCGTGGCACTCAAGGGTTTGATGTCGGCCTATGGGCAGCGCCGTCGAGGTGTGGAGCAACGCCTGGTGATCAAGCTGGACGCCTGGAACATCGGTGAGCTGCCACTGCTGCGTGAATGTTTTCCCGACACACCCTGGCTGTTCCTGTACCGCGACCCCTTGGAAATCGCCGTCTCTCATCTGCGTCGTCCGGGCATGCACATGGTGCCGGGGATGATTGGTGCGAGTGTGCTGGACGATGGGGCGCCTTTCAGCAACCAGGAAGATTTCATCGCCCGCCGGTTGGGGCGGCTGTTGCAGGTAGGGCTGGAACAATGCCGGGCTTATACCGGGCTGGCGGTCAATTACAACGAGCTGCCGGGGGCGATGGCCGGCAGGCTGGCAGCGTTCTTCGAGCTGGATGACGCGCAGCGCGGACGCGCGTTTGCGTCGGTGGGGCAGCATGCCAAGCAGCCGGAGCAGGTGTTTGCCAGTGACAGCGAGGGCAAGCGCCGGGAGGCTTCGGCGCTATTGCGTGGGCAGGTCATGCGGTGGGCGCAGGGGCCCTATGAAGCACTCGAAGCATTGCGCCGCAAAGACCCACCCTCAGGCCATCATCAATGCATCAAGACTTGTTGGGCGACAACTCCGCCATCCCCTTGAGCAATTCGATCGGCAACGGGAAAACGATGGTGGAGCTTTTATCCCCGGCAATCGCCCCCAGTGTCTGCATGTAGCGCAGTTGCATGGCACCCGGCTGGCGCCCGAGCATTTCAGCGGCTTGCATGAGTTTTTCCGAGGCCTGCAGCTCGCCTTCGGCATGGATCACCTTGGCCCGGCGCTCGCGCTCGGCCTCGGCTTGGCGGGCGATGGCGCGGATCATCGATTCGTTGAGGTCCACGTGCTTGATCTCGACGTTCGCCACTTTGATGCCCCAGGCATCGGTCTGGGCGTCGAGCACTTGCTGGATGTCGCTGTTCAATTGCTCGCGTTCGGCCAGCAACTGGTCCAGGTCATGCTTGCCGAGGACCGCGCGCAAGGTGGTCTGGGCCAGTTGACTGGTGGCCATGAGAAAGTTCTCGACCTGGATGATCGCCTTCTGCGGGTCGAGCACGCGGAAATACAGCACCGCGTTGACCTTTACCGAGACGTTGTCGCGGGTGATCACGTCTTGCGGCGGTACGTCGAGCACAATGGTGCGCAGGTCGACGCGGATCATCTGCTGCACCACCGGAATCAACAGGATCAGCCCCGGTCCCTTGACTTGCCAGAACCGGCCGAGCTGGAACACCACGGCACGTTCGTATTCACGCAGGATCCGAAACGTCGAAGCCGCCAGCGCGATCAATAGCAACAACAGCATCGTAAAACCGATTTGCATACCCATCTCAGACTCCTTGTGAGTCAGCCGGGGCCACTTCCAGCAGCAACCCCTTGCGGGCGATGACCCGCACCGCCTGCCCAGGCCGCAACGGCGTCGTGCTTGCCACCTGCCAGCGTTCGCCTTCCAACTGGACCCAGCCATGATGATTGTTCCCGCCCTGCAACGCGGTCACCGTCGTGATGTTGCCCAACAGCGCGGCATCGCCTGTGACGGGGCGGCGTGGTCGGGTTTTCAACGCGCGGATCAGCAGGACAATCAGCAGCAAGGCACTGACCAGCCCCAGGCCGATCATCAGGGGGACCGGTACATCGGCGTCGGTCAGGATGACCGAGCCGATCACGCACAAAATAATCCCGCCCAAACCGGCAACGCCGTAGTTGGGCAGCGCTGCCTCGGCGATCAGCAAAGCCACGCCCACGGCAATCAACCAGAACCCCACGGGGTTGGCCACCAGCAGTGCGAGGCCATCGGCTGCCAATGCTGGCCCGCTCATGGCCAGCAGCGCGATTATTAAGTAGTGAATGTTCACGGGACCTCCGCAACGCATTCGGCGTGATGTTATTCAAAGTCTAGTCGAGCCTAGGGTTGATTGAATTTTGATCAGTCTGACGGTCGCCAAGGGGCTAGACTGAGGGATGTACCCAGCCATCCGTCTTATGCTCAGGAGCCCCGCATGGAATCGCCGATCCACAGCCTGCCCGCGCTGTTCAAACAATTGGGCCTGTCTGACGACGCCGTTGATATCGACAAATTCATTGCCGCCCATTCACCCCTCAAGCCTGAACTTCACTTGGCTGATGCGTTTTTCTGGAGCGAAAGCCAGCAGCAGTTGCTGCGTGAAGAAATCCTCGAGGATGCGGATTGGGCGGAAGTGGTGGACCAGTTGGACGTATTGCTGAGGAAGGGACGTAGCGAGTGAGGCACGCACCATTTGGAAGGTGAACCAAAAACCACAGGTTTAATTGTTTATTCCATAATTGAATTAATAAATAGCTTCTTATTCCTTAAACAATATAACTCTCCTGCCTATACTCGTCCGGGAACAGACACGCAGGAGAGCAACCCATGCGCAACGAATCGATTCGCTACCTGATTGTGCCGGGCTGGCAAGGATCGCCGGAAAATCATTGGCAAACCCACTGGCAAAACAGCCTGCCCAACAGCGCCAGGGTCGAGCAGGCGGACTGGTTGACGCCCCGGCGCGAAGATTGGGTGGCGGCGCTGGCCGAAGCCATCGCTGTCGACAGTACGCCGGTGATCCTGATTGCCCATAGCCTGGGCTGCATCACGGTTGCCCATTGGGCCGCCACCGCGCCGGTGCAGTTTTTGCGGCAGGTCCGCGGGGCGTTGCTGGTGGCGCCGGCGGATGTCGAGCGGCCAGCCTGCGCCCCGGCGCTGCGCAATTTTGCGCCGATCCCCAGCGATCTGTTGCCGTTCCCAAGCCAAGTGGTGAGCTCCGACAACGACGCCGCCGTGAGCGCCCCGCGCGCCCTGGAGCTGGCGCGCAACTGGGGAGCCGAGGCCGGCATCCTGGCGGGGGCGGGGCATATCAACGTGAAGTCCGGTCACCAGCGTTGGGAGCAGGGTTTCGCTTACCTCTATCGTCTGCAAAATCGCATGGAGCATCACGCCTTGCGTCGCGCCTGAATTTTTAGCGCCCCCCGTCTCCCGGCGGTTTGGGGCGGGAGCCTGCCATGAGCTTGCATGAAACCTTCGGTCAGCCATTGCTGACCTTTCCCGATGCGGAAAAAAGCCCCCTGAGCATTCGCGCCAAGGCGCTGGTGTTCGTCGACCCTCGTTCGCGGCAGTTGCGCCAGGAGCTGGAGCAACTGGCGCCGCGCTCAGTCTCGGTGCTGATACGCGGCGAGACCGGTACTGGCAAGGAACTGCTTGCCCGGCACATCCATCGCGAAAGTGATCGCGCCGGGTTGTTTGTGTCGGTCAATTGCGGTGCCATCAGCCCGACCTATGCTGACGCCGAACTGTTCGGCTATGCCGCTGGCAGCTACAGCGGCTCGGCCAGTAGCCGGGCCGGTTGGTTCGGCTCGGCCAATGGCGGCACCCTTTATCTGGACGAGATCGGCGATTTGCCGCTACCGATCCAGATCAAACTGCTGGCGGCCCTGGAAAACCATGAAGTCACCCGCGTCGGCGCCCATCAGCCCAGCCCCGTGGATGTGCGGCTGGTAGCGGCCACCAGCATTGACCTGGGGCAAGCGGTAGCCGCCGGGAAATTCCACGAGCGGCTCTACCACTACCTCAGCGAAGGTCGACTCGAGCTGCCGGCCCTGCGCGAGCGCTCGGGCGATATTCTGTCTCTGGCCGAATACTTCCTGGGCATTTACACCCAGCGCCTCGGCCTGAGCGTGCCGCTGATCAGCGAGGCGGCACAGCACGCGCTCGAACAGCACAGCTGGCCGGGCAATACCCGTGAACTGGAAAACGTCATTCATTTCGCGTTGCTGGTGAGCACGGGGGAGGAGATTTTGCCGGAGCACCTGAACTTGCCGTCCCAGTCATCGGCCCTGGAATTGATCGACCGCCAGGTGGCGCAGGTCGTTGCACAAGGCACGGACGCCGAGCGCACAGCCCTCAAGGCGCTGCTCAATCAATTGAGCCAAACGCTGTAGAAGACACCGCAATTGTGGCGAGGGGATTTATCCCCGCTGGGCTGCGAAGCAGCCCCCTGAGCGATAAAACTCAATCTGCCTGACACACCGGGGGGCGGCATTCAGGGCCGCTTCGCGCTCCAATGGGATAAATCCTCTCGTCACAAAGCGCGGCTTTTTCTATATGAGTAAAATGAATATGAACTTGAATAAAAGGTATTGTTAAGGAATAAAAAATGTCGGTATCTTCCACTTCACGTCAGCGATAGCACTTCGCTGGCACTCCCACATTTGGCCGTCGTCCAAGACGACAGTGATTTTCGATAAGGACACTGCATGAAAAAGGTTCTGTTGTTCACCGCATTGGCGGCAGCCCTGGCTTCTGGCCTGGCCCAGGCGGCGGAGAAACTGGTCGTCGCGGCCACTCCGGTGCCCCACGCTGAAATCCTCGAGCTGATCAAGCCGGCCCTGGCCAAAGAAGGCGTGGACCTGCAGATCAAGGTCTTCACCGACTACGTCCAACCCAACGTGCAGGTTGACCAGAAGCGCCTGGATGCCAACTACTTCCAGACCCTGCCATACCTCAAGAGCTTCAACGAAGGTAAAGGCACTAACCTGGTGACCGTGATCGGTGTTCATGTCGAACCGTTCGGTGGTTACTCGAAGAAAGTCAAAAGCCTGGCCGAGCTCAAAGACGGCGCCACTATCGCCATCCCCAACGAAGGCAGTAACAGCGGTCGCGCGCTGATCCTGTTGCAGAAAGCTGGCCTGATCGAACTCAAGGACCCGAAAAACGCCTTGGCAACGCCGAAAGACATCGCCAAGAACCCGCACAACTTCAAGTTCAAGGAACTGGAGTCGGCCATGTTGCCGCGTGTGCTGGATCAGGTCGACCTGGACATGATCAACACCAACTATGCCCTGGAGGCGGGTCTTAACCCGGCCAAGGATGCGCTGGTGATCGAGGGGGCGGATTCGCCTTACGTCAACTTTCTGGTAGCCCGTCCGGACAACAAGGACAGCGACGCGATCCAGAAACTGGCCAAGGCTCTGACCAGCCCGGAAGTGAAGGCGTTCATCGAGAAGAAATACAGCGGCGCGGTACTGCCGGCGTTCTGATTTACGCAGTAAACCTTCTCACGGTTTCAAGCGCCGACGGCTGATACAGCGTCGGCGTTTTTTTGTGCCCGCATTTTAACTGTGGGAGCGAGCAAGCTCGCTCCCACACAGGGGCCGATCAAACCACCCTGGTCTTCAACGCCCTGCGCAACGCCACCAACAACTTCACGATGTCTTGCGGATCCAGTCGCTGCGGCACTTTTACGTCAGCCATGTTCTCTTCCTTGTGATGGTTTGGCCGGGAGTCTGGCCAAAAGCTGTGCGTCCTTGAAGGGGGATTTCGAAAAAAAGATCCGTCCTACGGCGAAAAGAAAAATAGTCGTCTTCTTTCCCCGCGGCAAATTCGAAGGATAGTTTTTTGCGTGATATCGATATGCTTTAACAGTATTTAAATTGCGCTTCTTATGCCTTTAAAGTCAGTTCCTGCCGAGTAGCTATCCGGTGCCCATGGACCGCACCACCGCCGCTTACCGAGCGGCGTCCAGGATGTTCAATGACTTTCGATTACGCTTTTATCCTCAGCACGCTCCCGGCATTTCTCAAGGCGGTGGGTGTGACGCTGCAGGTTGGCCTTATCGCCATCGCCAGCTCGCTGCTGGTGGCACTGCTCAACGCGACGATTCTGGTGTTTCGCACGCCTTACCTGCAACGCCTGGTCGGGCTCTACGTGGAGCTGGCGCGCAACACACCCCTGCTTATCCAGCTGTTCTTCGTTTACTTCGCGTTACCGGCCCTGGGTATCAAGGTCTCGGGATTTGCGGCAGCGATCATCACCATGACGTTCCTGGGCGGGGCTTATCTCACCGAAGTGCTGCGTGCCGGTGTGGACGCGGTGCCGGCGGCGCAACTGGAATCCGGTCGCTCCATCGGGCTGTCCCGCGGGCAGTTGTTGCGTTACGTGATCCTGCCGCAGGCCGGGATCCTCAGCCTGCCGTCGCTGTTCGCCAACTTCATTTTCTTGCTGAAGGAGACCACCGTGGTCTCGGCCGTGGCGGTGCCGGAGATTCTCTACACCACCAAAAGCTACATCGCGCTCTATTACAAGACCTACGAAATGCTCGCCGTGCTGACGCTGATATGCGTGCTGCTGTTTTTGCCGTTGTCGCTGCTGCTCAGCCGTCTGGAAAGGAGGCTCCAGCATGGCCAGTTCGGGTCTTGAATTGCTGTGGGTGTCGTTGCCGCAACTGGGCAAGGGCGCTGCGCACACCCTGTCTATTTCCTTGCTGAGCATCGCCATCAGCACCGTTGGCGGTGTGCTTTACGGCGTGTTGCGTACGTTGGGTGTGAAGTGGCTGGACGTTGTCCTGCGGGTCTACCTGGAGTTGTTCCGGGCGATTCCGGTGCTGGTCTGGTTGTATCTGCTGTTCTTCGGCCTGCCGATCTTTTTCGGCCTGAGTATTCCCAGCTTTTGGTGCGCTGTCCTGGTGTTGTCGCTGTGGGGCGCCAGTGAAGTCGGTGAAGTGGTGCGCGGCGCAGTGCATTCGTTGCCGCGCGGCCAGCGGGAGGCGGGTTTGTCGATTGGCCTGAGCGGTCCGCAACTCTACGGCCATGTACTGCTGCCGCAAGCGCTCAAACGCATGACGCCGCCAACCATCAACGTCTACACACGGATCATCAAGACCAGCTCCCTGGCCGTGCTGATTGGCGTGGTGGATGTGATCAAGGTCGGCCAGCAGATCATCGAGCGTACCTACGAATCCGTGCTGATCTACGGCGCGCTGTTCCTGTTTTTCTTTTTCATCTGCTACCCGCTCTCGGCCGCCTCGCGCGTGCTGGAGCGGCGCTGGACGCAAGCATGAGCGCATTGATCGAGTTCAAGGGTTTCAACAAGTTTTTCGGTGAACAGCAGGTGCTGGACGGCATCGACCTGCACGTGCAGCCAGGTGAAGTGATCGTCATCCTCGGCCCCAGCGGTTGTGGCAAAAGTACCTTGCTGCGCTGCCTCAATGGGCTGGAAGTGGCCCATAGCGGCAGCCTGACATTCGCCGGTCGCGAGTTGCTGGACAAAGGCACCGACTGGCGCGAAGTGCGACAGCGGATCGGCATGGTGTTCCAGAGCTACCACTTGTTCCCGCACATGAGCGTGCTCGATAACCTGCTGCTCGGCCCGGTCAAAGTGCAAAAACGCGAGCGCCGCGAAGCGCGCGACCAGGCCGAAGCCTTGCTGGCGCGGGTGGGCCTGCTGGACAAGCGCGATGCCTTTCCACGCCAGCTCTCTGGCGGCCAGCAGCAACGCATCGCCATCGTTCGCTCACTGTGCATGAACCCCAAGGTCATGTTGTTCGATGAAGTCACCGCCGCCCTCGACCCGGAAATGGTCAAGGAAGTGCTGGAGGTTATCCAGGGCTTGGCCCGCGAAGGCATGACGCTGTTGATCGTCACCCACGAAATGGCCTTCGCCCGAGCCGTGGCTGACCGCATTGTGTTCATGGATGGCGGGCGAATCCTTGAACAAAACCCTCCCGAGATGTTCTTTACGAACCCGCAGACCGCACGAGCGCAGCAGTTCCTGGAGAAGTTCTCCTACGTCGCCGCACTACCCAAAACGACTCAAACAAAGGAACTGGAACTGTCATGAAAACTGCCAAGTCTTCTCTGCTGCTACTGCCGCTGCTCGGTCTCGCACTGCTGGCCGGCTGCAATAAAACCGAAGAACCGCCAAAGCCAAAAACCGCCAGCGAAAGCACCGCGCCGGCCGGCTACCTGGACAAGATCAAGGCGCGGGACAAGTTGATCGTCGGGGTTTTCACCGACAAGCCACCGTTTGGCTTCGTCGATGAGGCGGGACGCTATGTCGGCTTCGATACCGACATTGGCCGGCGATTCGCCAAGGACCTGCTCGGCGATGAGAACAAGGTCGAGTTCGTCGCGGTCGAGCCGGCGAGCCGGATTCCATTCCTGCAAAGTGACAAGGTCGACCTGATCCTGGCCAACATGACCGTGACTCCGGAGCGCAAGGAAGCGGTGGAGTTCACCAACCCTAATCTGAAAGTCGCCGTGCAGGCGCTGGTGCCGCAAGCCAGCACCGTGAAAAGCCTTGATGACCTGGCGACCCGCACCACCATCGTCACCACCGGCACCACGGCGGATATCTGGCTGACCAAGAATCATCCGGACTGGAAACTGCTCAAGTTCGAGAAGAACTCCGAGTCCCTGCAAGCACTGGCCAACGGTCGTGGCGATGCCTATGCCCAGGACAATCTGGTGCTGTTCAGCTGGGCCAAGCAGAACCCCGGCTATCGCGTGCTAGCGCAGACACTGGGCGCCGAAGCGCCGATTGCACCGGCGGTGAAGAAAGGCAATGTCGAGCTGCGTGATTGGGTCAACGCCGAGTTGGCGAAGCTGGGTGAAGAGAAATACCTGCTCAAGCTGTACGACCAGTACGTGCGCAAGGAATTGAGCGATGACACCAAGCCTGAGAGTGTGATTGTCGAGGGTGGTAAGTGGCAGGGGTGATGGGTTGATCTTTTGATCGCCATCGCGAGCTAGATCGCTCCCACATTAGACCGGTTCACTGTGGGAGCGAGCTTGCTCGCGATTCGGTTGATCAGGCGCCGCTCAATCCGGCCAATGCCAAGCCGGCTCATCCAACGCTCGCTGTCCGACGATTCCGGTCTGCCCAAGCTCCTTTTCCAGCACGATGCAATTGCAGTCCTCATCTTGTTCCAGGGCGGCGATCAGGCGCGTGGCATGGGACACCACCCAGACCTGGCAATTGGTCGAAGCGCGGATGATCAGCCGCGCCAAGGCGGGCAACAGGTCCGGGTGCAGGCTGGTTTCCGGTTCGTTGAGCACCATCAACGAGGGTGGACGCGGGGTAAGCAGGGCTGCCACCAGCAACAGATAGCGCAGGGTTCCGTCGGACAGTTCGGCGGCGGACAGCGGCCGCAGCAAGCCGTGCTGTTGGAACGCGATGGCGAAACGTCCGCCTTGCAGTTTCTCTATGCGCAGGTGAGCACCGGGGAACGCGTCGCCAATGGCGGCATGCAAGGCCTCGACGTCACCGATTTCAAGGATGGTCTGCAGCGCGGCAGCCAGGTCGCGTCCGTCGTGGTGCAGCACCGGCGTGCGGGTGCCCAGTTGCGGTTGGCGCACCGGGGCGTCGGCATCGCTGCGGAAATGGTCGTAGAAGCGCCAGCGACGAATGAACTCGCGCATCTGCAGGACCTCCGGCGAAGTGCGCAGGCTGCCGACCTGATCGAACAGGCTGTCGAAGGTCGGCGTGTGCTGGGCCAGCACATCCCATGAACGGCCTTCGCGGGCACGGATCATCGGCCCATTGCGATCCACCAGCAGGCTGGCTGGCCGAAACACCGGACCGGCCCAGATGCATTCGCGCTTGATTTCCGGGTCCAGTGAAAACGCGGAAAGACTGGGTTCCGGCAGGCCCAAGGCAATTGAATAGCTGAAGTCTTCACCGGCGAATCCCAGACGCAGGCGCTTGGTGCCCTGGCGCACAACTGCCTGGACCGGCACCTCGCCGTTGCGCATGCGTCGGCTGATTTCCTCCGGCCCGGCCCAGAAAGTCGAGTCCAGTCCGCCTTCGCGGGCCAGGGCGTTGACCACTCCACCCTGGGCCGTCTCGGCCAACAGACGCAGGGCGCGATACAGATTGGACTTGCCGCTGCCGTTGGGGCCGGTGATCAGGTTCAGCCGGGCCAGGGGGATGACCAGTTTGTTGATCGAGCGGTAATTGGCCACCGCCAGGGTCTTGAGCATGGGCAGGCTCCTACGGGGAGGCGATCAGTTTGCCTGATCTGCTGCGTCCATTGTATTCGTTGAACCCTGTTCTAAGCTCACAGTCGTATCGTCACTGGTACGCCCGTACAACGCAAAGGAGTCTGCATGGCTGGTCCCCGAATCAAACTGGTAGTTGGCCTGGGCCTCTGCGCACTACTGACCGGATGCGGTGATGAAAAGCCTGCGGAAAAAGCCCTGCCACGGGTCTTCGTGCAGCAAGCCGTGCCCTCCGAGTATGCGGCTTCGGTGACCCTGACCGGCGATGTCCAGGCTCGTGTGCAAACCGATCTGTCGTTTCGCGTGGGCGGCAAGATCATCGAGCGTAAGGTGGATGTCGGTGACCGGGTCTCGGCGAGGCAAGTGTTGGCGCGGCTTGACCCCCGGGACTTGCAGACCAGCGTCGACTCCGCCGAGGCCCAGGTGGCCGCCGAGCAGGCGCGGGTCAAGCAGAGCGCGGCGGCTTTCGTGCGTCAGCAGAAGCTCTTGCCCAAGGGTTACACCAGCCAGAGCGAATACGACGCGGCCCAGGCGCAACTGCGCAGCAGCCAGAGCGCATTGAGCGCTGCCCAGGCCCAACTGGCCAACGCCCGTGAACAACTGAGCTACACGGCGCTGATCGCCGAGGCGCCGGGGATCGTCACGGCGCGCCAGGCGGAAGTCGGCCAGGTGGTACAGGCGACAGAGCCGATCTTCAGCCTGGCCCGGGACGGCGAGCGCGACGCGGTGTTCAACATCTACGAATCCTTGCTGCACGAACCACCGTCGGATCCCTCCATCGTCATCAGCTTGCTGGACAACCCGGCCATCAAGACCACCGGTACGGTGCGCGAGATCACCCCGGCGGTGTCCGCCGACACGGGTACGGTGCAGGTCAAGGTCACCCTCGACGATTTACCCGAAGGTATGCACCTGGGGTCGGTAGTCAGCGCGACCGCCAAGTCCGCCGCCAAGACCGCGGTGCAATTGCCTTGGTCGGCGCTGACCAAGAACCTCAGCGACCCGGCCGTGTGGCTGGTGGACGGCGAGGGCAAGGCGCAACTGCAAACGGTGACGGTTGGCCGATACCTGACCGGCAAGGTCATCATCAGCGACGGTCTCAAGGGCGGTGAGAAAGTGGTCACTGCCGGCGGGCAATTGCTACACCCCGGCGTGCGCGTCGAGATTGCTGAAAATACCCATGAGCCATCCCCGACAGGAGCCCAGCCATGAAGCGTTGGTGGATGGTCTCGGCCGCCCTGTTGCTGGCAGCCTGTTCGAAGGAAGAAGCGCCCCCTGCGCCGGTGCGTCCGGTGTTGTCCATCGAGGTCCAGTCGCTCGACCAACAGGCCCTCGGGCGGTTCGCCGGGAACATCCAGGCCCGTTACGAGAGCAACGTGGGATTTCGCGTGCCGGGGCGGATCGCCCGCCGCTACGTCGATGTCGGTGCCGAGGTGAAGAAGGGCGACCTGCTCGCCACCCTCGACCCCACCGATCAGCAGAACCAGTTGCGCGCGGCCCAGAGTGATCTGGCGCGGATCGAGGCGCAGTACATCAACGCCCAGGCCAATGCCCGTCGACAACAGCAGTTGTTTGACCGTGGCGTTGGTGCCCAGGCGCAATTGGACATCGCCCAGACGGACCTGAAAACCACCGGGGCGTCCCTCGAACAGGCCCGTGCCTCGATGGAACAGGCTCGCGATCAGCTCAATTACAGCGAACTGCGCACCGATCACGACGCGGTCGTCACGGCCTGGAGTGCCGAAGCCGGGCAGGTGGTCACTGCCGGCCAGCAAGTTGTCACCCTGGCCCGTCCCGACATCAAGGAAGCGGTGATCGACCTGCCGGCCGGCCTGGCCGAGCGCCTGCCCGAGGACGTGGTGTTCGAGGTCGCCGCGCAATTGGACCCGAGCATCCACACCACCGCCTCCCTGCGCGAGATCGAACCCCAGGCGCAGAGCGCCACCCGCACCCGCCGCGCGCGGCTGACGTTGAACGACACCCCGCCAGGTTTTCGCCTGGGCACGGCCATCAGCGTCACCCTGAGCTCGACCATCGAGCCGCGCATCGAGCTGCCGCTCAGCGCGCTGCAAGAGGTAAACGGCAAGGCGCGGATCTGGCTGATCGACCCGCAGAGCCAGACGGTATCTCCCCACGACGTGCGGATTCTCGAACGCTCGGCCGATTCGGTGCTGGTGGCCAACGGTATCAAGGCCGGCGACCGGGTGGTCAGCGCCGGCGTGAACAGTCTTCAGCCAGGACAGAAAGTGAAACTCGACGAGGACGCACGATGAAAGGGCCTTTCAATTTATCCGAATGGGCCCTGCGGCATCAGTCGTTCGTCTGGTACCTGATGTTCGTCGCGTTGTTGATGGGCGTATTTTCGTACATGAACCTGGGTCGCGAAGAAGACCCGTCGTTCACCATCAAAACCATGATCATCCAAACCCGCTGGCCGGGCGCGACCCAGGAAGAAACCCTCAAGCAGGTGACAGATCGCATCGAGAAAAAACTCGAAGAGCTCGATTCCCTCGACTACGTGAAAAGCTACACCCGACCGGGGGAATCGACGGTGTTCGTGTACCTGCTCGATACCACCGGCGCCAAGGAAATTCCCGAGATCTGGTACCAGGTACGCAAGAAGATCGACGACATTCGCGGCGACTTCCCCCAAGGCCTGCAAGGGCCGGGCTTCAACGACGAGTTCGGTGATGTGTACGGTTCGGTCTACGCCTTCACCGGCGACGGCCTGTCGATGCGCCAGTTGCGCGATTACGTGGAGCAGGTGCGCGCCGAGATCCGCGAAGTGCCCGGGTTGGGCAAGGTGGAAATGATCGGCGAGCAGGATGAAGTGCTGTACCTGAACTTCTCCACGCGCAAACTCGCCGCCCTGGGCATCGACCAGCGCCAAGTGGTGCAGAGCCTGCAGTCGCAGAATGCCGTGACGCCGGCTGGGGTGATCGACGCCGGGCCGGAGCGGATTTCCGTGCGTACGTCCGGGCAGTTCCAATCGGAAAAGGACCTGGCCAACGTCAATCTGCGACTCAACGATCGCTTCTATCGATTGGCCGACATCGCGGATATCAGCCGCGGTTACGTTGATCCCGCGACACCGATGTTCCGCTTCAATGGCACGCCGGCCATTGGCCTTGCCATCGCGATGAAGAAGGGCGGCAACATCCAGGATTTCGGCAAGGCGCTGCATACGCGCATGAACGAATTGACCGCCGACCTGCCGGTGGGGGTCGGCGTGCACACCGTGTCGGACCAGGCCGAAGTGGTGGAGGAGGCGGTCGGCGGCTTCACCAGCGCGTTGTTCGAGGCGGTGATCATCGTCCTGGTGGTGAGCTTCATCAGCCTAGGCATACGGGCTGGACTGGTGGTGGCCTGTTCGATTCCGCTGGTGCTGGCGATGGTCTTTTTGTTCATGGAGTACAGCGGCATCACTATGCAGCGGATCTCCCTCGGCGCCCTGATCATTGCCCTAGGCCTGCTGGTGGACGACGCAATGATCACCGTGGAGATGATGGTCACACGCCTGGAAAAAGGCGAAACCAAGGAGCAGGCCGCGACCTTTGCCTATACCTCGACGGCGTTCCCGATGCTCACCGGGACCCTGGTGACCGTGGCCGGTTTCGTGCCCATAGGCCTGAACGCCAGTTCCGCCGGCGAGTACACCTTTACTCTTTTTGCGGTGATCGCGGTGGCGATGCTGGTGTCGTGGATCGTCGCTGTATTGTTCGCCCCAGTGATCGGCGTGCACATCCTCAGCACCAACGTGAAACCTCACAGCGCCGAGCCGGGGCGCATTGGTCGGGCCTTCAACGGTGGCCTGCTGTGGGCGATGCGCAATCGCTGGTGGGCCATTGGCATCACTGTGCTGCTGTTCGTGCTGGCGGTGTTTTCCATGCGTTTTGTACAGAACCAGTTCTTCCCGTCCTCGGATCGGCCGGAAATCCTGGTGGACCTCAACCTGCCGCAAAACGCCTCGATGGATGAGACCCGCAAAGCCGTCGACCGCCTGGAAGCCACGCTCAAGGGTGACCCGGACATCGAGCGCTGGAGCACCTACATCGGCGAAGGCGCGATTCGTTTCTACCTGCCGCTGGACCAGCAACTGCAGAACCCGTACTACGCGCAACTGGTGATCGTCAGCAAAGGCCTGGAGTCACGCACGGCCCTCACCGAACGCCTGCAAAAGCGTCTGCGTGAAGACTTCGTCGGCATTGGCAGCTACGTGCAGGCCTTGGAAATGGGCCCGCCGGTGGGCCGGCCGATCCAGTACCGGGTCAGCGGCAAGGACGTCGACCAGGTGCGCAAGCACGCCATCGAACTGGCTACCGAGCTGGACAAGAACTCGCACATCGGCGAGATCATTTACGACTGGAACGAGCCGGGCAAGGTCCTGCGTATCGACATCGCCCAGGACAAGGCGCGGCAATTGGGCTTGTCGTCGGATGATGTGGCCAAGCTGATGAACAGCATTGTCAGTGGTTCGCCGGTGACCCAGGTCAACGACGATATTTACCTGATCGATGTGATTGGCCGCGCTGAAGATGCCGAGCGCGGTTCGCCGGAAACCCTGCAGAACCTGCAGATCGTCACCCCGAGTGGCACCTCGATTCCGCTGCTGGCGTTCGCCACCGTGCGCTATGAGCTGGAGCAGCCGCTGGTATGGCGCCGCGACCGCAAACCGACCATTACTATCAAGGCGGCGGTGCGCGACGAGATCCAACCCACGGACCTGGTGAAGCAGCTGCAACCGGACATCGACAAATTCGCCGCCGGCCTGCCGGTTGGCTACAAGGTCGCCACCGGCGGTACGGTGGAAGAGAGCAGCAAGGCCCAGGGGCCGATCGCCAGTGTGGTGCCGCTGATGCTGTTCTTGATGGCGACCTTCCTGATGATCCAGCTGCACAGCGTGCAGAAGCTGTTCCTGGTGGCCAGCGTCGCCCCTCTCGGTTTGATCGGCGTGGTATTGGCGCTGGTACCGACGGGCACGCCCATGGGCTTCGTGGCGATCCTTGGGATTCTCGCGTTGATCGGCATCATCATCCGCAACTCGGTGATCCTGGTGACCCAGATCGATGAGTATGAACGGGACGGCTACGAACCCTGGGATGCCGTGGTGGAAGCGACCCAGCATCGGCGTCGGCCGATCCTGCTCACCGCAGCCGCGGCGAGCCTGGGGATGATCCCGATTGCGCGGGAAGTGTTCTGGGGGCCGATGGCCTACGCGATGATCGGTGGGATCATCATCGCCACCCTGCTGACGTTGCTGTTCCTGCCGGCGCTGTATGTGGCCTGGTACAAGATTCGCGAGCCGAAACGCGATTGAAGGGCCGAAGTTTAGCCCTGTGGCGAGGGCGCTTGCTCCCGCTGGGCGCGAAGCGCCCCCGACAAGGCCTGCTGCGCAGCCCATCGCGAGCAAGCTCCCACAGGGATCTTTGGTGAGCACATATTCTGTGAGCAACAGAGAACCGCTGTGGGAGCGAACTTGCTCGCGATAGGGCCCATCCAGCCACCCAGGACTTCTTATTTACGCAACAGCCGCAACCCGTTGAACACCACCAACAAACTCACCCCCATGTCGGCAAACACTGCCATCCACATGGTGGCGAAGCCGGCAAAGGTCACCCCAAGGAAGATCGCCTTGATGACCAGCGCCAGGGCAATGTTCTGCTTCAGGATGTTTGAGGTCTGCCGCGACAGGCGAACGAAGGCCGGAATCTTGCGCAAATCATCGTCCATCAAGGCGACATCGGCAGTCTCGATAGCCGTGTCGGTACCGGCCGCCGCCATGGCGAAGCCGATTTCCGAGCGGGCCAGGGCCGGGGCGTCGTTGATGCCGTCGCCCACCATGCCGACGCGGTGACCCAGGGTGTACAAATCTTCGATGGCTTGCAGCTTGTCCTCCGGCAACAAATCACCGCGGGCCTGATCCATGCCCACCTGTGCAGCAATCGCTTCGGCGGTATGGGCATTGTCGCCGGTGAGCATCAGGGTCTTGATGCCCAGCTCATGCAGTTGCCGGATCGCTTCGCGGCTGGAGTCCTTCACGGTGTCGGCCACGGCAAACAGCGCCAAGGGGCCTGTACCGTCGAGCAGCAGCACCACGGACTTGCCTTGTTTTTCCAGGGCGAAGAGTTTTTCTTCCAGCTCGGGGGAGCACAGGCCCAGGTCCTCCACCAGGCGATGGTTGCCCAGGTGATAGGTCTTGCCGCCGATGTCGCCGCGGACGCCGCGCCCGGCAAGCGCCTCGAAGTTATCCACAACCTGCTGTGCCGGTTGCTTATCCACAGCTGCATGGGCAATCGCTCGGGAAACCGGGTGGTCGGAGCGGGCGGCGAGGCTGGCGGCCAGGGCTGGAGCGGTGCTTTCCACGGTGGGGTCCAGCGCCACATAGTCGGTTTGCACCGGCTTGCCGTGGGTGAGCGTGCCGGTCTTGTCCAAGGCCAGGTAGTCGAGCTTGTAGCCGCCTTCCAGGTACACGCCGCCTTTGACGAGGATGCCTCTGCGTGCCGCGGCGGCGAGGCCACTGACGATGGTCACAGGAGTGGAAATCACCAGTGCGCAAGGGCAGGCCACCACCAGCAGCACCAGCGCCCGGTAGATCCAGTCGAACCATGCCGCGCCCATGAACAGCGGTGGGATGACGGCTACGGCCAAGGCCAGGGCGAACACCGCCGGGGTGTAGATTTTCGAGAACTGATCGACGAAGCGCTGGGTCGGCGCGCGAGAGCCCTGGGCCTGTTCCACGGCGTGGATGATCCGCGCCAGGGTAGAGTGATCGGCCGCTGCGGTCACGGTGTATTCCAGTTCGCCGGCCTGGTTGATGGTACCGGCGAATACTTTGTCGCCAACGGTTTTTTCCACCGGCAGGCTTTCGCCGGTGATCGGTGCCTGGTCGACGGTGGAGCGGCCGGCGACCACGTCACCGTCCAGGCCCACGCGTTCGCCGGGGCGCACTCGCACGCGCGCGCCGAGGGCGATGGCCTTGACCGCCTGCACCTGCCAACTGCCATCGGCCTGTTGCACGGTGGCTTGCTCCGGGGCCATTTGCATCAGGCCACCGATAGCATTGCGCGCCCGATCCAGGGATTTGGCTTCGATCAGTTCGGCCACGGTGAACAGGAACATCACCATCGCCGCTTCCGGCCATTGGCCGATCAACACCGCACCGGTCACGGCGATGCTCATCAGGGCATTGATGTTCAGGTTGCGGTTCTTCAGGGCGATCCAGCCCTTCTTGTACGTACCCAGGCCACCGCTGAGGATCGACACCAATGCCACCAGCGCGACCACCCAGTTTGGCGCGGCGCTGGTGAAATGGATCACCTCGGCGCCCAGGGCCGTCACGCCGGACAGCGCGAGCGGCCACCAGGGCTTGGCCGGGGCGGGCAGGTGGTTGGTTTCTGGTTTCTGGCCCGGGGTCAGTGGGTCGGCCTGCATCCCCAGGGACTCGATGGCCTTGATGATCGGCGCGTCGCTGGGCAAATCGTGGGTCACGCCCAGCACACGGTTGATCAGGTTGAATTCCAGTTGCTGCACGCCTTCGAGCTTGCCGAGCTTGTTCTGGATCAGCGTCTGTTCGGTGGGGCAGTCCATGGCTTCGATGCGAAAACTGCTCAGCCGTGCACCGTCCGTCGGCGTCTTGCCGAGGTTGACTACCGCCGGTGCCGCTTTCGACGCGCAGCAGGAATGTCCGTGGTCATGACCGTGGGCGGGCTTGTGGATGTGGAGGGAATCGCTCATCGGGTTACGTCCGTGAAAAGTGCTTGTTGCACAGTAAAGACCCTGTAGCCACTATAGGGTCAAGCACCTATTTGGGAGGTCCACCATGAAGATCGGAGAACTGGCGAAAATCACCGACTGCCAGGTTGAAACCATCCGTTATTACGAACGCGAAGGCCTGCTGCCGGAGCCAGCCCGCAGCGATGGCAATTACCGCGTCTATACCCAGGCCCATGCCGAGCGCCTGACGTTCATCCGTAACTGCCGCACCCTGGACATGACCCTGGAAGAGATCCGCAGTCTCCTGGCCCTGCGCGACAGCCCCCAGGACCAGTGCGAAAACGTCAACGCGCTGATCGACGAACACATCCAGCACGTCAAGGCCCGCATCGATGGCCTGTTGGCCTTGCAGACACAACTGATCGACCTGCGCCATCGCTGCGGCGAAGGGCCGGACCTGGATCAATGCGGGATCTTGCAGCGCCTGGAGGTGAGCGGGGCGGTGGCGCCGGAAGTGGAGCATTCACATGTGGGCAGGAGTCATGGGCATTGAGCCCCTGTCGTCAATCTCGAACACACTGAGCCCTTTGTGGGAGCGAGCTTGCTCGCGATAGCGGAGTTTCAGTCACATCAATGATGCATGTGAAGCCGCTATTGCGAGCAAGCTCGCTCCCACAGGGGATGGTGGTGTGGTTTAGACCGCCATCGGCGCGGTCATCGGTGCGTGGTGCTGGTAGCCTTCGAGGGAGAAGTCGCTGGGCTCCACGAGCTCCAGCCACTCAGGCTGGTACACACCGGTCTTGGCGAACTCCGGCACACGCTCGGAAATCACCAGTTTCGGCATCGGGAATGGCTCGCGCTTGAGCTGTTCCTTGAGCATGTCCAAGTGGTTTTCGTAGACGTGGGCATCGCCGATGAAATAGGTGAACCAGCGCGGCGTGTAGCCGGTCAGGCGGCCGATCAGGCTCAGCAGCGCGGCGCCTTCGGTGAGGTTGAACGGCGTGCCCAGGCCCAGGTCGTTGGAGCGGATGTAGAGGGTCAGGGAAATTTCCTTGGTCTCGACATTCGGGTGGAACTGGTAGAGCAGATGGCACGGCGGCAGGGCCATTTCATCGAGCTGGGCGCAGTTCCAGCCGTGGAACAGGATACGGCGGCTGCCCGGGTCCTTGATGATGGTGTCGACGCACTGGCGAACCTGGTCGATTGCCTTGTACAGCACCACGTAGGCCTGACCGTTTTCTTCGCCTTCGGCGATCTGCCGGTAACCCTGGGCCAGAGTCTGCTCGATGGCCGCCGGGTTGCTCAAAGGGACCTGTTTGTAGGCCGGCCATTTGCGCCACTGTACGCCGTAGATCTCGCCCAGGTCGTCTTCGCCCTGGCGGAAGGGGTTGGCCAGCCACTGGACATTTTCGTTGGCGTTCTGGTCCCAGACCTTGCAGCCCAGGGCGCGGAATTCGGCGGCGTTGTTGACCCCACGGAGAAAACCGCACATCTCGCCGATGGCCGACTTGAAGGCCATTTTGCGGGTGGTAATGGCCGGAAAGCCTTTCTTCAGGTCATAGCGCAGCATGGCGCCGGGGAGGCTTATGGTGTCTACGCCCGTACGGTTGGCTTGTCGGGTACCGTGCTCGATGACGTCGGCCACCAGATCGAGATATTGCTTCATGGATTACCTGTGTCCTTGAACCCGGGGCCAGCGCCCCGGGGTTCGAATTTAAACCTTGGCCGTCGTAGCTGGCGCGCGATGATAGGCCAGCCAGATCAGGGCCAGGCCGCCGACGATCATCGGCAGGCACAGCACCTGGCCCATGGTCAGCCAGTTCCACGCCAGATAGCCGAGCTGCGCGTCCGGGACGCGGACGAACTCAACGATGAAGCGGAAGATGCCGTAGAAAAGGGCAAACATGCCCGATACCGCCATGGTCGGACGCGGCTTACGCGAAAACAGCCAGAGGATCAGGAATAGTGCCACGCCTTCCAAGGCGAACTGGTACAACTGCGACGGATGGCGCGGCAACTGTGCCGGGTCGCTGAACGGCGGGAAGATCATCGCCCACGGCACGTCGGTCGGCTTGCCCCACAATTCGGCGTTGATGAAGTTGCCGATGCGCCCGGCGCCCAGGCCGATCGGCACCATCGGCGCGACGAAGTCCATCAGCTGGAAAAACGACTTGTTGTTGCGCTTGCCGAACCACAGGGCTGCCAGCATCACGCCGATGAACCCACCGTGGAACGACATGCCGCCCTTCCAGACCTCGAAGATCAGCGTCGGGTTGGCCAGGTAGGCGCTCAGGTCGTAGAACAGCACGTAGCCCAGGCGCCCGCCGACGATCACGCCCATGGACAGCCAGAACACCAGGTCGGAGAGCTTTTCCTTGTTCCAGGTCGGGTCGAAACGGTTGAGCCGGCGCGACGCCAGCAGCCAGGCGCCGCCGATGCCGACCAGGTACATCAGGCCGTACCAGTGGATTTTCAGCGGGCCGATGGCCAGGGCCACCGGATCGATCTGCGGGTAAGGCAGCATTGATATTCCTCGTAAACGTCAAAAATACCCGGGCGACGCTGCCACCTCGGGATTAAGCCAGGATTGCGTCAGAACAGGAAACTCAAGCCGACGCAGAACAGCAAAGCGGCGAACAGCCGTTTGAGCAAGCGTGGCGACAGGCGGTGGGCCAGCCGCGCACCGAAACGGGCGAAGACCATACTGGTCAGGGCGATGCCCAGCAACGCCGGCAAATACACAAAACCGAGACTATGGGCCGGCAGCAACGGATCGTGCCAGCCCAGAATCATGAAACTCAATGCGCTGACCACGGCGATGGGCAGCCCGCAGGCCGATGACGTCGCGACCGCTTGCTGCATCGGCACGCTGCGCCAGGTCAGGAACGGCACGGTCAGCGAACCGCCGCCGATGCCGAAGATCGCCGAGGCCCAGCCGATCACCGTGCCGGCCAAGGTCAGGCCGCCCTTGCCTGGCACCGTACGGCTGGCCTTGGGCTTGAGATCCAGGGCCAATTGCGCGGCGACGACCAGGGCGAACACGCCGATGATCCTCTGCAGGTGCGGACCGGAAATCGCTTCAGCGGTGATCGCGCCAAAACCGGCACCGATCAGGATGCCAACGGTCATCCAGGCGAACACCGGCCAGCGCACCGCGCCTTTGCGCTGATGCTCGCGTACGGCATTGACCGAGGTGAAGATGATCGACGCCAGCGAGGTGCCGACGGCCAGGTGCGTCAAGACCTGCGGGTCGAAACCCTGCAACGTGAAACTGAACACCAGCACCGGGACGATGATGATCCCGCCGCCCACGCCGAACAGCCCGGCCAGCACGCCGGCGCAGGCGCCGAGCAGCAGATAGAGCAAAAATTCCACCAGCGT
The DNA here is from genome assembly GCF_017968885.1 of Pseudomonas sp. Tri1. Taxonomy (NCBI): domain Bacteria; kingdom Pseudomonadati; phylum Pseudomonadota; class Gammaproteobacteria; order Pseudomonadales; family Pseudomonadaceae; genus Pseudomonas; species Pseudomonas sp. Tri1. The sequence continues at coordinate 253,666 of NZ_CP072913.1, forward strand.
CTCCCCGCCCATCCCCCGAAATAAGAGCGGCATGGTAACGGATCCAGGGCCTTTGGCTCTACTGAAGGCGATGGATGTGGGAGCGATGTCTGGGTAGAGTGACTTATTCTTTCAACTGACTGGCATTGCTAACGGGACTTCCTGATGTGCCTGATCATATTTGCCTGGCGCCCCGGCCACGCCCAGCCACTGATCGTGGCGGCCAACCGCGACGAGTTCTACGCCCGGCCGACCTTGCCTCTGGCGCAGTGGCCTGATGCGCCCCATGTCCATGCCGGTCGTGACCTGGAGGCCGGCGGTACCTGGCTCGGCGTTGGTGCCGAGGGTCGCTTTGCCGCCCTGACCAACATCCGTGACCCGGGTCAGTTGCCGGCATTCAAGTCGCGCGGTGAGCTGGTGGCTCGGTTCCTGACCGGAAATCTTTCGATTGTCGAGTACTTGAGCGAAGTGGTGCCCCGCGCCAGCGAGTTTGGCGGGTTCAACCTGCTGCTTGGCGATGGTACCGAGCTATGGCATTTCAACGCCCGCGATACCCAGCCACAGCGGTTGGCCGAAGGCGTTTATGGCCTGTCCAATGCCGGGTTGAATACGCCATGGCCCAAGGTGCTCAAGGCCCGCGCGGCGCTGGCCGAGGTGCTGGACGATCCGCAGCCCCAGGCCCTATTGGCGCTGCTGAACGACCCGCAACCCGCCCCGGTGGCTGAACTGCCGGATACGGGCGTGGGGCTGGCGACTGAGATGCTGCTGTCGAGCGTGTTCATTGCCAGCCCGGCTTATGGAACGCGGGCAAGCACGGCGTTGATTGTCCATGCCGATGGGACACGGCATATGGTCGAGCGCAGTTTCGGGCCGCATGGGGGGCATTTGGGGGAGGTCGAGGTCAGGGTCTAGCTTTGTGGTGTCAGGTCTGGCCCTATCGCGAGCAGGCTCGCTCCCACAGTGGATCTGCGGTGAACACATATTGTGTGAACAACCGAGATCTCCTGCGGGAGCGAGCCTGCTCGCGATAGGTGCGCTACAGATTCAGAGCGTCTTGTTCGAAGCCGGATTGATCATCCGCGCCAACCCTAGGTTCTTCAGCGCCAGTTGCAAGGAGCTGTGGATCACCTGCGGGTTGTCGATGGTCATCACCTCGGCCAGCAACTCCTGGGCCTTGCTGAGGTTGATCTGACGCAGCATCCACTTCACTTTCGGCAGGTTGGTGGCGTTCATCGACAGGCTGTCGAAACCCATCGCCATCAGCAGCACCGCCGCTGCCGGGTCGCCGGCCATTTCGCCGCAGATGCTCACCGGCTTGCCTTCGGCATGGGCGTCGCGCACCACGTTCTGCAAGGCTTGCAGCACCGCCGGGTGCAGGTAGTCGTACAGGTCGGCTACCCGTGGGTTGTTGCGGTCCACGGCCAGCAGGTACTGGGTCAGGTCGTTGGAGCCCACCGACAGGAAGTCCACCTGGCGCGCCAGTTCCTTGGTCTGGTACACCGCTGCCGGAATCTCGATCATCACGCCCACCGGCGGCATCGGCACGTCGGTGCCTTCGTCGCGTACTTCACCCCAGGCCCTGTGGATCAGGTGCAGGGCTTCTTCCAGTTCATGGGTGCCGGAGATCATTGGCAACAGGATGCGCAGGTTGTTCAAGCCTTCGCTGGCCTTGAGCATGGCGCGGGCCTGGACCAGGAAGATTTCCGGGTGGTCGAGCGTTACGCGAATGCCGCGCCAGCCGAGGAACGGGTTGTCTTCCTTGATCGGGAAGTAGGACAGCGACTTGTCGCCACCGATGTCCAGGCTGCGCATGGTCACCGGCTGCGGGTGGAACGCGGCCAGTTGTTCGCGGTAGATCGCCAGCTGTTCCTTTTCGCTGGGGAAGCGCTGGTTGATCATGAACGGCACTTCGGTGCGGTACAGGCCCACACCCTCGGCGCCACGTTTTTGCGCCCGGGCCACGTCGGCCAGCAGGCCGGTGTTGACCCACAGCGGCATGCGGTGGCCGTCGAGGGTCACGCACGGCAGGTCCCGCAGCGCGTCCAGTCCCAGGGACAGTTGTTTTTCTTCCTCCACCACATCGGCAAACTGCTTGCGCAGTACTTCGCTGGGGTTGGTGTAGACCTCGCCGTGGTAGCCGTCGACGATCATCTGGATGCCGTCGACCTTGGAATACGGCAGGTCCACCAGGCCCATCACCGTCGGGATGCCCATGGCCCGGGCCAGGATCGCCACGTGGGAGTTGCCCGAACCCAATACCGAGACCAGCCCCGCCAGTTTGCCTTCGGGCACTTCGCCGAGCATGGCCGGGGTCAGCTCTTCGCTGACCAGGATGGTGTTGTCCGGGTAGACCAGGGTCTGCTGGCGTTCCTGCTGCAAATAGGCCAGCAACCGGCGGCCCAGGTCCTTGACGTCGGAGGCGCGTTCGCGCAGGTAGGCGTCGTCCATCAGCTCGAAACGGTTGACGTGGTCGGTCACCACCTGGCGCAACGCGCCCTGGGCCCATTGGCCGGTCTTGATGACCGTGGTCACTTCGCTGCCCAGGGAGGCGTCGTCGAGCATCATCAGGTAGACGTCGAACAGCGCGCGCTCTTCAGGGCGCAGTTGCGTCGCCAGCTTGGCCGACAGGGCGCGCATGTCGGCGCGCACACCTTCAATGGCTGTCTTGAACAAGCCCAGTTCGGCATCGATATCGGTGATGGTCTTGTCCGGCACCACGTCGAGGTCGGCGGGCGGCAACATGACCACCGCCGTACCCACGGCCGCGCCCGGTGAGCCAGGCACGCCGACGAACTTGGCTTCCTGGATGCCCTTGCCCTGGCGTCCCAGGCCGCTGATCGAGCCGGTGGCCTCGGCATGGGCAATAACCCCGGCCAGTTGCGCGCTCATGGTCACGAGGAAGGCTTCTTCGCCCTCGTCGAACTGGCGGCGCTCTTTTTGCTGGATGACCAACACGCCGACAACGCGGCGGTGGTGGATGATCGGCGCCCCGAGGAACGAGGCGTAGCGTTCTTCCCCCGTTTCGGCGAAGTAACGATAGCGGGGGTGATCCGCAGCGTTCTCAAGGTTCAGGGGTTCTTCGCGCGTGCCGACCAGGCCGACCAGACCTTCATTGGGCGCCATGCTGACCTTGCCGATCGAGCGCTTGTTCAAGCCCTCGGTGGCCATCAGCACGAAACGGTTGGTCTCGGGGTCCAGCAGGTAGACCGAGCAGACCTGGCTGCCCATGGCCTCTTTGACGCGCAATACAATAATCCCCAACGCCGCCTTGAGATCCTTGGCGGAGTTAACTTCCTGGACGATCTTGCGCAGCGTATTGAGCATGGCTCGGGGTCGAACTCCGTCGTCAGTCGCGCGTCAGCAGGCGCGGGGCAAGCTCTTTGAGAGCGCGTCGATACACTTCGCGCTTGAATGTCACCACCTGGCCCAACGGATACCAATAGCTGACCCAGCGCCAGCCATCGAACTCCGGTTTACCGGTCAAATCCATCCGCACCCGCTGCTCGTTGGAGATCAGGCGCAGGAGAAACCATTTCTGCTTCTGGCCGATGCACAGCGGTTGGCTGTGCGTGCGAACCAGGCGTTGCGGCAAACGATAGCGCAACCAGCCTCGGGTGCAGGCGAGTATTTCGACATCTTCTCGCTCAAGCCCCACTTCTTCGTTCAACTCGCGGTACAAGGCCTCTTCCGGCGTCTCCTGGGGGTTGATCCCGCCCTGGGGAAACTGCCAGGCGTCTTGATTGATACGGCGAGCCCATAGCACCTGCCCTGCATCATTCGTAAGAATGATCCCCACATTGGGGCGGAAACCATCGGGATCGATCACGGCAAGAACCTCGCAAACGCATGTCGCCGCATTGTTCCACAAAGGTTGTGAAAGCAGCAACGAACTAACCACACACGTCACCTACCTTATGTGCACTCTTGTGAAAAGTCCGTATTCTGGACACCTTTCTTCAGAATTTTCAGCGAGTAACTGCAATGCGGCTGGCTTTATTCGACTTGGACAACACGCTGTTGGGTGGCGACAGCGATCACGCCTGGGGCGATTACCTGTGTGAGCGTGGTTTCCTCGATGCCGTTACCTATAAAGCGCGTAACGATGAGTTTTACCAGGATTACCTGGCCGGCAAGCTCGACAACGCCGAGTACCTGAATTTTTGCCTGGAAATCCTCGGTCGTACGGAAATGGATGTACTGGCACAGTGGCATCTGGACTACATGCGCGATTGTATCGAACCGATTGTGTTGCCCCAGGCCATCGAATTGTTGGAAAAGCACCGTGACGCCGGCGACAAGCTGGTGATCATCACCGCCACCAACCGCTTTGTCACCGGGCCGATTGCCGAGCGCCTGGGGGTCGAGACCCTGATTGCCACCGAGTGTGAAATGATCGATGGTCGCTACAGCGGGCGCAGTACCGATGTTCCGTGCTTTCGCGAGGGCAAGGTGACCCGGCTGAACCGCTGGCTGGAAGAGACCGGGCATTCGCTCGACGGCAGCTATTTCTACAGTGATTCGATGAACGATCTGGCGTTGCTGGAAGTGGTGACGCACCCGGTGGCGGTGGATCCGGATCCGAATCTTCGGGCCGAGGCCCAGAAGCGGGGTTGGCCGGTGATTTCGTTGCGCGGCTGAAATCGTCATCGCGAGCAAGCTCGCTCCCACAAGAGATTTGCGGCGATCACACAACTCCTGTGGAAGCGAGCTTGCTCGCGATGGGGGCGGCTCGGTCTAAAACCTTAAACCGGCTTGGCGCCCATCAACCCCGCAATGGCGATAAAGCAGACAACGCTGAACAGCGCCAAGGCAAAGGTAAACTTCCCGCTACCTCCCGGCGCCTTGCGCAGTTTGTTCAGCCGCACCAGGAGCCAGAACCCTGCCAGCGCCGCCACGGTGTAGAGCACGCTGGAAGCCAACAGCCAGGTCTGTCCCAGCGGCCAGCCGACCTGATGGACCATCCACCACCCCGTGAAGGGCAGGCTTGCCAGCGCAAGGATCATCACCAACCAGATGAACAGCCGCGGGCGTTGCAGCGTACGAGCCGCCGCGGTGGCATCGCCATTGCGGCGCGTGCGCCAGACCCAGATCGCCAACCCCAGGGCGCCTGCCAACAGCAACCCCGTGGCCACGACGTGGGCGACTTTCAGCACGGTTAACGTTTCCATCGTTCGATTTCCTTATGACTTGCTCAACAGCTTAGCCCCAGTGGTGCGGGGTCACCCCAGGAACAGCTGATACGCCGGGTTATCGCTCTCATCCCAATACGGATAGCCGATTTCTTCCAGCGCGGCCGGGACCAGGTGGCGTTCATCGTGGGGCACCTGCAACCCAGCGACAACACGGCCATCCGCCGCACCATGGTTGCGGTAGTGGAACATCGAGATATTCCAGCGACCACCCAGCTTGTTGAGGAAATTGAACAGCGCCCCCGGGCGTTCCGGGAATTCGAAGCGCAGCACTACTTCGTCGATAACGTGCGCCGCGTGCCCACCCACCATGTGGCGGATATGCAGCTTGGCCAGTTCGTTGTCGGTCAGGTCCAGTACCGGGAAGCCTTGCTCGGTCAGGCTGGCGATCAGCGCGCTGCGCGGGTCGTTTTCCGGGTGCGTTTGTACGCCAACGAAGATGTGCGCTTCGCTGCCGGTGTTGTAGCGGTAGTTGAATTCGGTGATCTGGCGCTTGCCTATGGCTTCGCAGAACGCCTTGAAACTGCCCGGTTTCTCGGGGATGGTCACCGCGATGATCGCTTCGCGGCCTTCGCCCAGCTCGGCGCGTTCGGCGACGTGGCGCAAGCGGTCGAAGTTGACGTTGGCGCCGGAGTCGATGGCCACCAGCGTCTGGCCGCTGACGCCCCGCGACTCGACGTATTTCTTGATCCCGGCCACGCCCAACGCGCCGGCAGGTTCGGTGATCGAGCGGGTATCGTCGTAGATATCCTTGATGGCGGCGCAGATCTCGTCAGTGCTGACAGTGATCACTTCATCCACGTAGTGCTTGCAGATATCAAAGGTGTGCTGGCCGATCTGGGCCACGGCCACGCCGTCGGCAAACAGCCCCACGGTGGGCAGCACCACACGCTCACCGGCGGCCATGGCGGCTTGCAGGCAGTTGGAGTCGTCCGGTTCGACGCCGATGATCTTGATCTCCGGCCGCAGGTACTTCACGTAGGCCGCGATCCCGGCGATCAGCCCGCCGCCGCCCACCGGGACGAAAATCGCATCCAGGCGCCCCGGGTGCTGGCGCAGGATTTCCATCGCCACTGTGCCCTGCCCGGCAATGGTGTGGGGATCGTCATACGGGTGAATGTAGACATAGCCCTTTTCGTCCACCAGCTTCAGCGAATAGGCCAGGGCTTCGGGGAACGAGTCGCCGTGCAGCACCACTTTGCCGCCCCGTGAGCGCACGCCTTCGACCTTGATTTCCGGGGTGGTCTTGGGCATCACGATGGTGGCTTTGACGCCCAGCACTTTGGCCGCCAGGGCCAGGCCCTGGGCATGGTTGCCTGCCGATGCGGTGACCACGCCGCGTGCACGCTCTTCGTCGCTGAGTTGTGTCAACTTGTTGTAGGCCCCGCGAATCTTGAACGAGAACACCGGCTGCAAGTCTTCGCGCTTGAGCAAAATACTGTTGCCCAACCGCTCGGAAAGCTGGCGAGCGGTCTGTAGTGGGGTTTCTACGGCAACGTCGTAAACGCGCGAGGTGAGGATCTTTTTGACGTACTGTTCAAGCATCGGAAAGCATCACTGAGCGGGTTGGGCAGGGCCAAGGAGTCTAACCCGGCTTTTGGCTGGACGACCACACGAATTAAGTGGTTTGAAGGCGTCGAACGCCCTGTGGCGAGGGCGCTTGCGCCCGCTGGGTCGCGCAGCGGCCCCAGAAAAAGCGATGAGCGCTTCGCACTCAAGCGCGAGCTTGCTCCCCCACCACGGTTTCTACGCCTATAATGCCGGCCTTTCGTTCCCTCTCGGCACCCTCGGAGCCCGCATGACCCAGGATCAACTCAAACAGGCCGTGGCCCAGGCCGCTGTCGACCTCATCCTCCCGAAGCTGGATGACAAGAGCATCGTCGGGGTCGGCACCGGCTCAACGGCTAACTGCTTCATCGACGCGCTGGCTCGACACAAAGGCGCGTTCGACGGCGCGGTCGCCAGCTCCGAAGCCACTGCCGCGCGCCTCAAAGGCCACGGGATCCCGGTGTATGAGCTCAATACCGTGAGCGACCTGGAGTTCTACATCGACGGCGCCGACGAAAGCGACGCCCACTTGAACCTGATCAAGGGGGGCGGCGCGGCCCTGACACGCGAGAAGATCGTCGCCGCTGTGGCCAAGACTTTCATCTGCATCGCTGATGCCAGCAAGCTGGTGCCGGTGCTCGGTGCATTCCCGTTGCCAGTGGAAGTCATCCCGATGGCCCGCAGTCATGTAGCCCGCGAACTGGTGAAGCTGGGCGGCGACCCGGTGTACCGCGAAGGCGTGCTGACCGATAACGGCAATATCATCCTCGATGTGCACAACCTGCAGATCACCAACCCGGTGGAACTGGAAAGCCAGATCAACGCTATCGTTGGCGTGGTCACCAACGGTTTGTTCGCGGCTCGGCCAGCGGATGTGCTGTTGCTGGGGACTCCTGAAGGGGTGAAAACCCTGCGGGCTGAATAATCAGGTGACTGTGGCTGACACCTGACCCTGTGGGAGCGAGCTTGCTCGCTCCCACAGGGCTGCGCCAGGCGAGCATCAAGGCTACGGCTTCTTGAATACGTAGAACAGATTCGGCTCGCTCACCACATACAGGTTGCCGTCGTCATCCATGGCGAGGCCTTCGGCCTGGGGTACGGTTTTCTGCAAGCCTTGGCGGCCCTTGCTCAATGACAGCGTGCTCAAGGGGCGGCCGTCGATATCCAGCTCGATGATCAACCGCGACTCATCGGACAGCGCCAGCAAATGGCCGCTGCGCTCATCGTACTGCAAGCTCGAGAGGTCGCGCACGAACAGCCCGGCATCGCGCTTGGGGTTGTTGATCACGTGAACTGCGTAGGATTTTTCTGGATTTTGGTGGGGAAATCCGTGCACTTCATAAATCAGCATCGGGTCGCGTTCCTTGGCCACAAACAGCCGTTTGCCCACCGAGTCGTAAGCCAGCCCTTCGAATCCTTTGTTACCGCTCATGTGCACGCCAAGGGTCATTTGCTCGGCGTCGGCTGCGTCGAGGAATTGGGTATCGTCCTCGAGGTGAATCTTGATCAGCCGTTGTTGGCGCTCGTCAGTGATGACGTAAGTGTTTTCGCTGATGAACTCCACCGCCTCCGGATCACCGAAGCCGATCAGCGCCACGCGCCGCAGGATCTTGCCGTCCAGTGACAGCTCGATCAGCTCGGCGTTCTTGTTGGTAACGGTGAAGAGACTCTCGCGTACCGGGTCGAATGTCAGCGCCGAAACGTCGTCGTCCAGGCCTTCGATCGCCTGCGCCTCCACCGCAACCCGATATTGATCCAGGCCGATGGCCTGTTCGCTGAGGGGGTGCCAGAGGGTATTGAGATTGAACCAGGCGCGTTCGAACAGGCGCAGGTACTGCCCCACGGCGATCGAGAGGGTCAGTGCGATCGTCAGTGCCATCAGAATCAAGGGTTTGGGGCGGGTGAGTCGGCGCATCTGGGTGGGCTCGGATAAGAACAGGCGGTTGGAAATACCACGGTTGCCTGAACTGAAGCTTAATGGCTGTGTGCCACACCCTACAACGAATGAGGAATGGTCCTACAGAGTCAGCCCTATCAGCGTTGTTTCTCGAAACGATAGAAGAGGTTCGGCTCACTGACCATATAGAGGTTGCCTGCCTCATCGACAGTCACGCCTTCGGCACGGGGGATCGTGTCTTTCAGACCATTGAAACCACCCAGTAGCGTCATGAAGCTGACCTGCTCACCTTTTTCGTCCAGCTCCAGCAGCAGATGGGAGTCGGCCGAAAGCACTAGCAGGTGTCCGGTACGCGGGTCGATTGCCAGGGCGGAGAGGTTACGCAGGTCCAATTCATTGCTGGTGTGGATCTGCTTGTCGCCCTGGAGCAAGCGGCTGCCGTCGCTTTTCCAGGTGAACAGCGCTGGCGGGCGTTCTTCCCCGAGCACCAATTGCTGGTTACGCGGATCCCAGACGACCGCCTCGAACCCCTTGTTCTGGTTCTTTGACGGGCCGAGGTCATAGTGAGGGAAGTCTGTATTGTTCAGTTCGCGGGTGTCGGCATCGACGTGGACGATGGTCAGCGCGTGATTGCGCTCATCGGTAATGGCCAGCAGGCCGTTTTCCATATAGGCCACGCCTTCGGGATTGCTCCAACCCACCAATGGGATTTTGCGCAGTACGTCACCTTGCAGGCTCAGCTCCACCAGGAACGGGTTTTTGCCCATGACCGCGAACAGGGTCTTGGTCTGCGGATTGTAGGTCACATCGGACGCCTCATCCTTCTCCATGCCTGGCAGTGGCTTGGCGTCGATCACCGCGCGGTAGTCCGGTAGCCAAGTGCTTTCCTGGCGTTGGGCGGGGCTTTGAAAATGTTCCGACAGCCAAAGCAGGGCCCGATCATCCCAATGCATCGCAAACGCCAAGCTGTAGGCGGCACCCAGCACCAGCAGCAACCAGGCGTACCAGGGTAGGGCGAAGCGAGAGCGGATGGGTTTGACGGGGGGCAGTGCTTGGGTCTTGGCCATCGGGGAATGCGTTCCAGATAATTCGGTTACGGGAATGGCTGGCTCAGATGCCGCATTCCTCGGAATTATCCGGATGGCATGTGAAAAAAACGGTAAATGGTGGGAGACCAACCGTACCCTGTGGGATCGAGCTTGCTCGCGATGAGGTCATCGCAGCCAATATTGATGTTGGCTGGCGCACCGCAATCACGAGCAAGCTCGCTTCCGCAGGACGTACACAGGGCAGCGGTTAGCGAACGCTGCTTTCGAAGCGGCTCGCCCCTGGCAGTTCCAATACCAGTTCATCGCCCACATTCAGCGGCCCGACGCCCGCCGGGGTACCGGTGAGGATCACGTCGCCGGCCTGCAGCGAGAAGCAGCCGGCCATGTATTGGATCATCGGCACGATAGGGTTGAGCATCAGGCTGCTGTTGCCGTCCTGGCGCACTTCACCGTTGATGGTCAGGCGAACGGGGATATCGGTCAGGTCGGCAAAGGTGCCGCTCGACACGAACGGTGCGAGCACTGCCGCGCCGTCGAAGGACTTGGCCACTTCCCAGGGCAGGCCCTTGGCCTTGAGTTCGGCCTGCTTGTCCCGCAGGGTCAGGTCCAGGGCCGGAGCGAAGCCGGAGATGGCGTCCAGCACTTCTTCGACACTCGGGCGGGTCGACAATGGCTTGCCGATCAGCACGGCGATTTCCGCCTCGTAGTGCACCGAGCCGCGCTCGGTCGGAATGCTGAAGCCGCCTTCCAGTGGCACCACGCAACTGCCGGGCTTGATGAACAGCAACGGTTCGGTGGGCACCGGATTATCCAGTTCCTTGGCATGTTCGGCGTAGTTACGGCCAATGCACACCACTTTCCCTACCGGGAAATGAATACGGGTACCGTCGACATACTGGTGCTGATAGCTCATTACCGACTCCTGCTTCTGGGATTCATCAGGTGTTTTTTAAACCGCGAAAATCTTGCCCGGGTTCATGATGCCGTTCGGGTCGAATACGGCCTTCACGGCTTTCATGTATTCGATTTCCACTGGCGAACGACTGTAGGTCAGGTAGTCACGCTTGGTCATGCCCACGCCGTGCTCGGCGGAAATCGAGCCGTTGTACTTCTCGACGGTTTCGAAGACCCATTTGTTCACGGTCGCGCACTTGGCGAAGAACTCATCCTTGCTCAGGTTTTCCGGCTTGAGGATGTTCAAGTGCAGGTTGCCGTCGCCGATGTGGCCGAACCAGACGATTTCGAAATCCGGATAGTGTTCGCCGACGATCGCATCGATTTCCTGCAAAAACGCTGGGACTTTCGAGACGGTAACCGAGATGTCGTTCTTGTACGGCGTCCAGTGGGAAATGGTTTCGGAGATGTATTCGCGCAGCTTCCACAGGTTCTGCAACTGGGTTTCGCTCTGGCTCATCACACCGTCCAGCACCCAGCCTTGCTCCACACAATGTTCGAAGGTTTCCAGGGCGTGGTTGGCGACTTCCTCGGTGGTGGCTTCGAATTCCAGCAGGGCGTAGAACGGGCACTCGGTTTCGAACGGTGCTGGCACGTCGCCACGGCCCAGCACCTTGGCCAGGGCCTTGTCGGAGAAGAATTCGAAGGCGGTCAGGTCGAGCTTGCCCTGGAAGGCGTGCAGCACGGGCATGATCGAGTCGAAGTCCGAGGTGCCGAGCACCATCGCCGTGAGGTTTTTCGGGGTGCGGTCCAGGCGCATGGTGGCCTCGACCACGAAGCCGAGGGTGCCCTCGGCGCCGATGAACAGCTGCCGCAAGTCGTAACCGGTGGCGTTCTTGATCAGGTCCTTGTTCAACTCCAGCAAGTCACCCTTGCCGGTGACGACTTTCATGCCGGCAACCCAGTTACGGGTCATGCCGTAACGAATGACCTTGATCCCGCCGGCATTGGTGCCGATATTGCCGCCAATCTGGCTGGAACCGGCCGAGGCGAAGTCTACCGGATAGTACAGGCCGTGTTCTTCCGCCTTGTTCTGCAATTGTTCGGTGACTACGCCCGGCTGGCAGACGGCGGTGCGGTCTGTGAGGTTCACGTCGAGAATCTGGTTCATGTAGTCGAATGACACGACCACCTCGCCGTTGGCCGCCACAGCTGCGGCGGAAAGCCCGGTGCGTCCGCCCGATGGCACCAGCGCAACCTTGTGCGCATTGGCCCAGCGCACGATGGCCTGGACCTGCTCGGTGGTCTTGGGGAAGACAATGGCGCTTGGCGCCGGGGCGAAGTGCTTGGTCCAATCCTTGCCGTAAGCGTTCAGGGAGTCGGCATCGGTCAGGACCTTGCCAGGCTCAACCAGGGTCTTCAGCTCATCTATCAGGGCAGGATTGGTCATCGACAGAACTCTCGAACAATTCATGGTCATCCTGAGAACGCTTCACGTCGCAGGAATGAGTGTTTAGCGGGGTGCATATGCTAGCATACCGACCCCGCAGCGTAGTGCCCAACGGCTGTTCTGCGGCGACGGCTGTCACGCCGGTCGGGTCAGCATGCGCTGTCCGATTCCCTGCCATTTTTCTCCGGGACACAGGTTTACGCAGATGAGCAAGACTTCTCTCGATAAGAGCAAGATCAAGTTCCTTCTTCTCGAAGGCGTCCACCAATCGGCTGTCGACGTCCTCAAGTCGGCGGGCTACACCAGCATCGAGTACATCACCAGTTCTCTGCCGGAAGCCCAGCTCAAGGAAAAGATCGCTGATGCTCACTTCATCGGCATTCGCTCCCGTACGCAATTGACCGAAGAGATCTTCGACCACGCCAAGAAACTGGTCGCGGTCGGCTGCTTCTGCATCGGCACCAACCAGGTTGACCTCAACGCGGCGCGCGAGCGCGGTATCGCGGTGTTCAACGCGCCGTACTCCAACACCCGTTCCGTTGCCGAGCTGGTATTGGCCGAAGCGATCCTGCTGCTGCGCGGCATCCCTGAGAAAAACGCGTCCTGCCACCGTGGCGGCTGGATCAAGAGCGCGGCCAACTCCTTCGAAATCCGCGGCAAGAAACTGGGGATCGTCGGCTACGGCTCGATCGGCACCCAGCTGTCGGTACTGGCTGAAGGCCTGGGCATGCAGGTGTTTTTCTACGACACCGTGACCAAGCTGCCGCTGGGCAACGCCACCCAGGTCAACAACTTGCACGAGTTGTTGGGCATGTCCGACATCGTGACCCTGCACGTGCCGGAAACCGCTGCCACCCAGTGGATGATCGGCGAGAAGGAAATCCGTGCCATCAAGAAGGGCGGGATCCTGATCAACGCCGCTCGTGGCACCGTGGTCGAGCTCGACGCCCTGGCCGAAGCGATCAAGGACAAGCACCTGATCGGCGCGGCCATCGACGTGTTCCCGGTGGAGCCACGCTCCAACGACGATATCTTCGAAAGCCCGCTGCGTGGCCTGGACAACGTGATCCTGACCCCGCACATCGGCGGCTCCACCGCTGAAGCCCAGGCCAACATCGGCCTGGAAGTAGCGGAAAAACTGGTCAAGTACAGCGACAACGGTACTTCGGTATCGTCGGTGAACTTCCCGGAAGTGGCCTTGCCGGCTCACCCTGGCAAGCACCGCCTGTTGCACATCCACGAGAACATCCCGGGTGTGATGAGCGAGATCAACAAGGTCTTCGCCGAAAACGGCATCAACATTTCCGGTCAGTTCCTGCAGACCAACGAGAAAGTCGGCTACGTCGTGATCGACGTCGACGCCGAATACTCGGACCTGGCGCAAGAGAAGCTGCAGCACATCAACGGCACGATTCGTTGCCGCGTGTTGTTCTAAGCAGGCCTGGCTTGCAATAAAAAACGGGAGCCTCGCAGGGGGCTCCCGTTTTTTTCTGTCGAACACATAACCGGTGGGAGCGAGCTTGTTCGCGATTGCGGTGTGTCAGAAGCAGATCTATCAACTGAACCACCGCTATCGCGGGCAAGCTCGCTCCCACAAAAGGCCTGCAGTGTGTCGGTCGGCGCTGTTACTTCACGTTCACCGTGATCTTCTTGGAAACGATCGGTGGGTCGAACGGCATATGGCCGCTGTCACCCAGTTCCAGCTGCAAGGTATGCTTGCCCGGGGCCAGTTTGATGTCGGCCTGGGTTTGTGCCTTGCCAAAGTGCATGTGGTTGGCGTCGTTTGGAATCGGCGCACCTTCGGCAGGCAATTTGTCCACATCGATCAGCAAATGGTGATGGCCTGTATTTTTAGTCACGTCGCCCGCCGGTGCCAGGGCGATTTCCTTGACGCCGAACTTGACGGTGAATGCCTGGCCGACGGTGGCGCCGTCTTCCGGGGATACGATGAACACTTCTGCGCCTTTCGGCGCTGGAGTTGCGGCGGTTGCCAGCACGGAAGCACCCAGTAACAGGCCGGCCAACGCCGCACGAGACATAAAGCTTTTCATTTTTTTCTCCAGTTTTTCCATGAAATCCGCCTGGCCATGACAACTTCATGACCAATCGTTGTCGAAGCCTGCAACAACCATAGCAAAGCGCGCCTGAAACGAGCGTCGCTTGTATAAATTACAAAGGAGTGACCATGCGTTTCCTGCCTGGCCTGATCTGCCTGCTTCCCCTTTTGAGCCCTCTGGCCCATGCCGAACTGATCGACGATATCAATGACCGTGGCGAACTGCGCATTGCCCTCGAGGCCAATACCGCTCCTTTCAACTTCAAGGAAGACGGCAAGCTCACTGGCTTCGAAGTGGAGCTGGGCCAGATGTTGGCGGGTGAGCTCGACGTACAGCCCGATTTCGTAGTCACTGATGCCGGGGACTTGCTCAGTGGTGTGGAAAGCGGCAAGTACGACGTCGCCATCAACCACATAGCAATGACCCCGGAACTGGCGGAACGTTTCGACACCAGCGCCGTTTACAGCCATCCGGATGCACAACTGTTGGCGAGCAAGGAGGAGTCGCCACGTCCGCTGGTCATGGCGCAGTCGTTCCAGCCGCAGGAAAAGAGCGAGCCGGCACCGGACCTGGTGATTCCGTTCCAGAAGGGCAACCCGGCGTTCAAGGCCAGCCTGGACAATGCCCTGGCACGGATCAAGGAGGATGGGCGGTTGGAGCAGTTGTCGCAGAAGTGGTTGGGCAAGCAGCCTGCGGAAAACAATTGATACCCGGATTCAACGCGATACTTTGAGGCGAGGGGATAAATCCCCTCGCCTCAGGGGGGTTGGATCTCAAGCTTTACGCCAGACACTCGCCAGCCAAGGCTGCTGCTCGCGTGGCAGCCCCGCCGGCCGGTAGTAATGCTCCAGCTCCACAAAACCTGCTTCGCTGAGCAGCGTGCGCCACGCGGCCAGGTCGTGATAGGCGCCGAAGCGCTGGCCGTTCCAGCCCTCCTGGTTCTCGCCCCGAGGGTTGGAGCTGAACAGCACGCCACCGGGCTTGAGCGTGGCGTGCAGTTGTTTGAGCACCCGCGGCAGTTCCTGCAGCGGAATGTGAAACAGCACGGCGTTGGCGAAGATCCCGTCGAAGCGTTCGGCCGGCAGGTCGAGTTTCAAGAAGTCCTGCTGCCACACTTCACAGCCGCTGTCCTGGCGCGCCATCCGGGCAAATTCCGCTGAGCCGTCGAGGCCGACCGCGACATGACCCATGCCGGTGAACGTGCGCAAATCGCGCCCCGGGCCACAGCCGAAATCCAGGATATGCAGCGGTGCCTGGCCCTGGATATGGCGCAGCAACGCGTCGATATTCTGGCTGACATCGTGGTCACGGGTGCCTTCGCGAAAGCTATCGGCGACCGCGTTGTAATGGCCCAGGGTGGTAGCCGTGATGGCTTGCAGGTCTTCGGCGGTATGTTTCATGAGTCATGACTGGGTTGGGAGCGTCAGCCGACTATACCGCAAGGACACTGGCGGCTTCGCAGCCAATCGCGAGCAAGCTCGCTCCCACATGAAAAGCCCCGCGTCAGCGTTTGTTCAGGCCCCGCGCCAAGCGGTCTCCGCCCAGCTGAATCACCGCCACCAAGGCCACCAGCAACACGATCACCGTGAGCATGATCTGGCTGTCGAAGCGTTGGTAGCCGTAGCGATAAGCGATGTCGCCCAGGCCGCCGGCGCCAATCGCTCCGGCCATGGCCGAGGAGTTGATCATGGTCACCAGGGTGATGGTAAAGCCGCCGACGATCCCGGGCAGGGCTTCGGGCAGCAGTACATGCCAGACGATGTGCCAACGGCGGCAACCCATGGCTTGGGCGGCTTCGATCAGGCCATGGTCGACCTCCCGCAGGCTGACTTCGGCGATGCGGGCGAAGAACGGCGTGGCGGCGATAGTCAACGGAACCACCGCAGCCCAGACGCCGTAAGTAGTGCCGACGATCAACCGGGTGAACGGAATCAACGCCACCATCAGAATCAGGAACGGTATCGAGCGAAACAGATTCACGAACGCGCCCAAGGCGCGATTCAAGGCTGGCGCTTCATAGATCCCGCCCTTGCCGCTGGTGACCAGGATCACCGCCAGCGGAATGCCCGCCAGCAGCGCGATCAGCGACGACACGCCAACCATCAGGAACGTGTCGATGAAACCCTGCAATAACCGATCAAACCACATAACCCAGCACCTCCACCCGTTGCGCCCAGTTGCCGGCACGTTGACGCAATTCCTCGGCGCCCCATGACGAGCCGCTCACCGCGAGCAGCAATTGCCCCAGCCCGTGGCCCTGAATCCGTTCGATGCCGCCGTGCAACAGCCGTACCCGTCCGCCAAGGGCGCTGAACAACGCCGCGAGGTCTGGCTCGTCACGGCCAACCCCGGTGAATTGCACGCGCAGCACGGTCGCTGCATCCGCCGATGCCGGCTGCGCTTGCAGGCGGCTTTGCAGCTCGTCTGGCACGGCGTGTTGCAATGGCGCCAACAGCGTCCGGCTGACCTCATGTTGCGGGTTGCCGAACACTTCCCAAACCGGGCCCTGCTCGACGATTCGCCCTTGTTCGAGCACCACCACCCGGTCGCAGACTTCGCGAATCACCGCCATTTCATGGGTGATCAGCACGATGGTCAGGCCCAGTCGCTGATTGATCTGGCGCAGCAGACCGAGGATCGATTGGGTGGTCTCCGGATCCAGGGCTGATGTGGCCTCGTCGCACAGCAGAATCTGCGGGTCATGCACCAGCGCCCGGGCAATCCCGACCCGTTGCTTCTGCCCGCCGGAGAGCTGCGCCGGGTAGGCCTTGTGCTTGCCTTGCAAACCGACCAGTTCCAGCAGCTCGCGGACTTTGCGCTGGCGCTGTTCCTTGGGGACGCCGGCGACCTTCAGCGGCAGCTCGACGTTCTGCCACACGGTCTTGGCTGACATCAGGTTGAAGTGCTGGAAGATCATGCCGATGCGCCGGCGCAGTTCCACCAGGCGGTCCTCATCGAACTCGCCGATGTCCACCTGATCGATCAGCACCCGCCCGCTGCTGGGTTGTTCCAGACGGTTGATGGTGCGAATCAGTGACGACTTGCCGGCGCCGCTGCGGCCGATGATGCCGAACACCTCGCCGCGTTGGATCGCCAGGTCGATGCCGTGCAATGCAGCCACCGGACCTTGGCTGCCGTTGTAGGTCTTGCCCAGACCGATGAAACGCACATGGGCACGGTTCAGCTCCGGGTGCAGTTCAGTCTGTTCCGCGCTCTGGAGCGTGGGGGCTTCGTGTCGGAGTCGAGCGTTGACGGCGTTCATGGTCAACCTTCCCAGCCGGCCTGGTAGAGCTTGCCGTGGGCCTTGTCCAGGGCGGCACGCACCGCTGGCGAGTGCTGGTAGATGTCGACGAACTTGGCCAGGCGCGGGTCGTTCTTGCTCTTGGGCTGGATCACGAACTGAATGACGTACTCCTTGTGATCCAGGCCATCGAACAGCAAGGCCGACGTGGCATCGAAGGTCTTGGCCAGGCGGATGTAGGCCGGGTAGCCCTGCACCAGGTCGGCATCTTCATAGGCCCGCACCAGTTGCACGGCTTCGACCTGGAGGATCTTGAGTTTCTTCGGGTTGGCAACGATGTCGTCTTCAGTGGCCTTGTAGCCTACGCCTGGCTTGAGGGTGATCAACCCGGCCTTGGCTAGCAGTTGCAAGCCGCGACCGCTGTTGATCGGATCGTTGGCAATGGCCACGCTCGCGCCCTCGGGCAGTTCGTCGAAGCTTTTGTATTTCTTTGAATAGAGGCCGACGTTGTTGATGATTCCCGGCGCAAAGGGCACCAGGTCGAACCCGGCGGCGGCCTTGGCGTTTTCCAGGAACGGGATGTGCTGGAAATAATTCACGTCGATATCACCGGAAGCCAGGCTGACGTTCGGCGCGATCCAGTCGCTGAACTCCACCAGCTCGACTTTCAGGCCTTGCTTGCCGGCTTCTTCCACGGCGGCCTCCAGGGGAATGGCGAACGCGGCGGTAGTACCGATTTTCAACGGTGCATCGGCGGCGAACAGCGCCGAGCTGAACAGGCCGAGGGCCAGGGCCAGTGCTTTGACTGGTAGGGAGAGCGCGTGTTTGGTCATGGTTTTTTCCAGTCATTTATAGTCAGGTGCGGTTTTTTTTGGCGAGGGGATCAGTGTCGGTAGGTGGAGCCGGTGTGTCGTCCAGGTAGATGGGCCCCTGCCTGAAACAGCTTTTCGCGCAGGCTGCCGTCGTCGTATTCGGTCTTGTACGCGCCGCGTCGTTGCAGCTCGGGAATCACCAGGTCGATGAAGTCCACATAGCTTTGCGGTGTGACGATGCGGGTCAGGTTGAAGCCATCCAGGCCGGTTTCGGCGATCCATGACTCCAGTTCGTCGGCCACCTGCTCGGGCGAACCCACCACGGTGATGTAGCGACCGCCGAGGGCGTGTTGCTCCAATAATTTGCGCCGGGTCCAATCGTTGTTCTGCAGGGTCTTGGTGGCGGACTGGATGGCGTTGCTCTTGACGTACTGGATCGGTTCGTCCAGTTCGTACTGGGAAAAGTCGATGCCCGTCGACGCGGAAAAATGTGCCACCCCGGCCTCGGCGCTGGCATGGTCCAGGTACTCGGCATGTTTGGCCCAGGCGGCCGCTTCGGTCTGGCCGACGATCACGTTCAGGCCCATGAACACCTTGATGTCTTCGGCGTTGCGCCCAGCCTCGACGGCGCTGGCGCGGACCTTGTCCACCTGGACCTTGGTCGCCGGCTTGTTCTGGCCGCTGATGAACACGCACTCGGCATGCCGCCCGGCAAACAGCAGGCCGCGCTCCGAACTGCCGGCCTGGAACAACACCGGCGTGCGTTGGGGCGATGGTTCACAAAGGTGATAGCCCTCGACCTGATAGAACTCGCCCTGGTGCCGGACCTTGTGCACTTTCTCCGGCTGGGCATAGATCCGCTGCTCACGATCATTGAGCACGGCGTCGTTCTCCCAACTGCCCTCCCAGAGCTTGTAGAGCACTTGCAGGTACTCGTCGGCCTGGTCGTAGCGGCGGTCATGTTCGACCTGCGCAGTCAGGCCCATGGCTTTGGCGGCGCTGTCCAGGTAGCCGGTGACGATGTTCCAGCCGACCCGGCCGCGACTCAGGTGATCGAGGGTGCTCATGCGGCGGGCGAACAGGTACGGCGGTTCGTAGCTCAGGTTGGCAGTGAGGCCGAAACCGAGATTTTTTGTCACGGCCGCCATCGCAGACACCAGCATCAATGGGTCGTTGACCGGCAGCTGGATCGACTCTTTGAGCGTGACGTCCACCGACTGCTGGTACACGTCGTAGACCCCGACGATGTCGGCGATGAACAGCCCGTCGAACAGCCCACGCTCGAGCAGTTGCGCCAACCCGGTCCAGTATTCCAGGGTGTTGTACTGGGTCGAGGTGTCCTGGGGATGGGTCCATAAGCCGTGATTGATGTGCCCGATGCAGTTCATGTTGAACGCGTTGAGCAGGATTTTTTTCTTGCCGTGGGCCATTAAATGGTCCCCCGCAGCGGCGGCTTTTCATCGTTGAGGTAGAAGTTACCCACCGCGTGATATTTCCAGCGCACCGGGTCGTGCAGGGTGTGCACCCGGGCGTTGCGCCAGTGGCGATCCAGCCCATATTCGGCCAGGGTCGCCTGGCTGCCAGCCAATTCGAATAGCGTGCTGCTGGCGGCCAGGGAAATTTCGGTGCTGATGGCGCGGGCTTCGGCCACGGCAATCGAGGCGGCGGCGACCGTTTCGGCTTGGGTGTCGGCCTGGGCCCGGTCGAGAAATTTGCCGGCGCGCTCCAGCAGGGCTTCGGCGGCGTGCAGGCGGATGCTCAGTTGGCCGAAACTCTTGAGGGTGTGCGGGTCTTCGGTGGCGACGTCGCTGGTGGCGTCGATCCATGGCCGGGTCTTGCTGCGGACAAAGTGCAGGGCGTCTTCATAGGCGGCGCGGGCGATGCCGGTGTCGATGGCCGCATGGAGAATCTGCGCCAGTGGTCCCACCGGCGTCGGGCGCTCGAAGGCGCTCTGGAAGGGCACGATGTCTTCGGCGGCGACGTAGACGTCTTCGAACACCACTGAGCCACTGCCGGTGGTGCGCTGGCCGAAACCGCTCCAGTCGTCGATGACCGTCAGGCCTTTGCTTTGGCCAGGGACGAATGCCAACTGCTGCACGCCATTTTCATCCACCACCGAGGTGGGAATACGCTGGGCGTAGATCGCCCCGGTGGCGTAGAACTTGCGGCCGTTGATGCGATAGCCCTCGCCGTCGCGGCGCAGTTGGGTGGTGCGGTCGTGGGCGGTCTTGGTGCCGAGTTCGGCCAGGGCGTTACCAAAACGCTGGCCGGCCAGCACTTCGGCGTACAGGCGTTGTTTTTGCGCTTGAGTGCCGTTTACCCGCAGCACTTCCAGGGCGTAGAAATGATTTTGCGGAATCTGCCCCAGCGAGCTGTCGGCCTGGGCAATCAGCGCGATGACTTTGGCCAGCGTGACGTTGGAAACCCCGGCGCCACCATAGGCCTGGGGCACGCTGATACCCCACAGGCCGGAGCGGGAAAACGCCTCCAGCTCCGGGTGCGGCAGGCGGCGCTCGCGGTCGCGCAGGGCACTGTCGCGCTTGAAGTCATCGGCCAGGTCGCTGGCTACGATCAGGGCTTGTTCATCGCTGGTGATCACCGCGACGTGTTGAGAAAGCGTCATGTACTGCTCCAGAGGTCGGGTCGTCAGATCCAGGAATGCCGGGCCGGCAAGGTGCCGTTCAGGTGATAGGCGCCTACGGCGTGATACTTCCAGCGCACCGGGTCGTGCAGGGTGTGCACCCGGGCGTTGCGCCAGTGGCGATCGAGGTTGAATTCGGCGAGGGTGGCGCGGCTGCCGGCCAACTCGAACAGCTTTTCACTGGCTAACAGGGCGATCTCGGTGGTGAGCACCTTGGCCTCGGCCACGGCAATCGAGGCGCGGGCAGCAGACAGCGCGGTGATCGGGGCGGCGCTGACCTGGTCCAACACGTGTCCGGCTTTGCGTAACAGAGCTTCAGCGGCGTGCAGCTCGATTTTCAGCTTGCCGATGTCGGCGATCACGTACAGGTCATCGCTGGCCCGCTCGACCTTGGCGTCGATCCAGGGTCGGGCCCGTTCACGCACGAAGGCGATGGCGTCGTCGATGGCGCCACGGGCAATGCCCGCGTCAATGGCGGCCTGGATCAGTTGCGAAATCGCGCCTTGGACATTCGGCGTTTCGTTGATACGCCAGTTATCCAGCACCAGTTCGGCGTCGACCCGCACATTGTTCAGCAGCACAGTGCCGCTGGCCGTGGTGCGTTGGCCGAAACCCGACCAATCGTCGACGATCCGCAGGCCCGGAGTGCCACGGCGCACGAACGCCAACACTTGCCGGCCTTCGTCATTCAGCGCCTTGACCGCCACCCAGTGGGCGAACAGCGCGCCGGTGGAATAGAACTTCTGACCGCTGATGACAAAACCGTCACCGTCAGCGGTGATCCGTGCCTTGAGTTCAAGGGTATTGCGGGTACCACGCTCCGGCCCGGCATTACCGATGCGCCAGCCTTCGAGCACGCTCTGCAACAGGATTTTTTTCTGCCGTTCGGTGCCTGTGCCGAGGATCAGGTGGAGTACGCCGAACTGGTTCTGCGGAATTTGCCCAAGGGCCGGGTCGGCAGCGGAAATGATCGCGAACACGTCGGCAAGGGTGGCGAACGAAACTTGTGGGCCACCGTATTCCCGAGGGATGGCGATGCTGCCCAGCCCACTGCGGGTGAATTGCTCGATCTCCGACCATGGCAGCTTGCGTTGTTGATCGCGCTGCGCGGCCTGCCGACGGGCGACCTGTGCCAGATCTTGGGCCGCTTTGATGGCCTCGGCATCGTTGCGCAGCACCTGTGCGGGCAGCAGCAGTGGTGCGATGTCCAGGTCGCTCTGGACCTTTGCTTGCGCCAGATCAGACATCACAGCCACTCCGTGGCTGCGAGCAGTGCCGTGGCGCTCTGCACTGGGGTGATTGCGTTGCGTTCCATACCCACCTCACATCTCAAGAAAACGCCGCGATGAAGGCGACGAGCGAAAATCAAGAATGTCCGGTGGTCCGGTCTATATACCCTAAGCGTGTGTAAATTATTTTTGAACTAACTTTTAGGAATATGTATAGGCTGGATTTAAATTGGGGCTATACGCGCACTGGGGCGAAGCGGCTTTTGTAGCGAGCGAGCAAGCCCCCTCGCTACAAAAGCGTTCCTCACAAAAGTCCCGTATCAAGTTTTTTTGCGGCGCGGCTCAGCCGCCATGAGGGCTTCTTTGGGCGGTGTTTTCAGGTAGGGATTGATACAGCCGATCTTCAGTGTCCGCGGCGGCGCCCAGTGGGAGTTGTTGCCCACGCGGTCGAGGATGCAATAGGTCACTTCCAGGCGCAGGTCTTCCCCGGCTTCGAGAATGATCTGTGGCGGCACCCAGATGTTGATCGGCTGGCCTACCTCGCACGGTTTGATCCGGGGCAGGTCCATGCGTACATCGCCCCAGCGCAGGGTGACCGCATCGTCGGCGGCCATGTTCAGGTAGGGTTCGATAGTCAGCGGTACGCCGCGTTTGATCTGGCTCGGGTTCACGCCCTGACGCCGGATGGCTTCGGGAATACGCACCGGCGCCAGCCCTTGGTTTTCGTCGCCGCTCAGGGCTGACGGGTGGCCGCCCGGGGAGTCGAGCTTGACGTACACCCGTCGCGCCGCGGACAGTGCCGGTCCACGCCCGACCTGCATCACGCGGTAGTGGATGCACGAGGTCCCGCTGACGATGAAACTCTCCGGTACCCGCAGCGTAACGCTGCCTTGCAAGTCCGCCTGCGAGAGCAGGCGGGAACCCACGTAGCAGTTGTCCCAGAACAGTTCGATCAGATCTCCCGCGTCCATGCCGGGGTAGGGGGCAATGGCAATCTCCAGGTGAGCGGCGCTGGTACGGTTGATGCCGTTGTGGCGGGTATTGGCCAGGTTGGGGGCGGCCAGTTCAGGAATATTCGACGTACATGTCATGGTGCTCTCCTTGATGCTTGAAAACGAAGTCCGTTTCGGGAAGATCAAAGGCGCTTTGATAATCGCGACATATTTTTATGTGCGCAGTCGTGATGGCTGACTGTAGTTAATCACTGCGCAGAATCAAATAATGCGCGTCGCCTGTTGGCCACTAGATAAGGGGTCCGTAGTTTCAGTGTCAATAGAGGCCCTTGCTTAATAATTGATTGTATAAGGCTTCAGAAATGTCCTACGCACCGGTGCCAATAATGCCTGGCGTCGAAGGCCCTTTTCCTAGGCTTGCCTTTTTTGCGTAAAGCGCTTGAAGGCGCCCTGGGGACTAAATTGGATCGCTGCCCAGATCGAAGGAAGTGTTACGGTGGGTATGCGCATGTTGCACATCTTAAATGTCGGCACGCTTGTTGAACGCCGTGCGCGTTGCAAGTTGTCTCGCTATTGATAAGTTGCAGGCCGTTCGATGTTGGCTCTGTTGCAGTTGTTTCACTTCCGTCCCTGGAAGTGAGGCAGCTGTAATAACTTACTGGGCGCCGTGTCCGGCCGAGAGGAACTTGCTGAGAAACTGTCGAGTGCGTTCTTCCTTGGGGGCTGCAAACAACGCCTTGGCTTCGCCTTGTTCGACGATCACACCCTTGTCGAAAAACACCACGCGGTTGGCCACGTCCCGGGCGAAGCCCATTTCGTGGGTCACGATGACCATGGTGCGCTTTTCTTCGGCCAAGCCGCGAATGGTTGCCAGGACTTCGCCCACCAGTTCCGGGTCCAAGGCCGAGGTCGGCTCGTCGAACAGGATCACCGCGGGCTCCATCGCCAAGGCTCGGGCGATCGCCACACGTTGTTGCTGGCCGCCGGAGAGGCGCCGAGGGTAGGCGTCTTCCTTGCCAGACAGGCCTACCTTGGCCAACAGTTTGCGGCCCAGTGCTTCGGCTTCTGCGCGCGGGGTCTTTTTCACCACCAGCGGACCCTCGATCACGTTCTCCAGCGCAGTGCGATGGGGAAACAGATTGAAGTTCTGGAACACAAAACCCACCTGCTGGCGCAAGCGACGCACCAGATTCTGCTGCTGGTTCAACGGACGGCTGCCATCGATTTCGATGTCGCCGACCTTGATCCGGCCGCTGCTGGGTTCTTCGAGGAAGTTCAGGCAGCGCAGGAAAGTGGTCTTGCCCGAGCCACTGGGGCCGATGATCGCCACCACTTCGCCTTCTTCGATCTTCAGGTCGATGCCGTTGAGCACCACCTGACCCTTGAACTGCTTTGTCAGTTTTTCCACGACAATCATGGGTCAGGACTCCTGGTCATGCCGATTGACCCGGGCTTCCAGGACGTTCTGCAGGTGCGAGAGCACGCTCGCCAGAATCCAATAGATCAGCGCGGCGGCAAGGTACATGGTGAAGATTTCGAAGGTCCGCGCAGTGATCAACTGTGCCTGGCGGAACAGCTCGGGTACCTGGATGGTCGCCGCCAACGCGGTGTCCTTGACCAGGGAAATGAAGCTGTTGCCCAGTGGCGGCAGGGCCGTGCGTGCGGCTTGCGGCAGGATGGCCCGGCGCAGGGTCTGGGCGCGGGTCATGCCGATACTCGCCGCCGCTTCCCACTGGCCGCGCTCGATGGAGCTGATGGCGGCCCGCAGGATTTCACAGGCATAGGCGGCCATGTTCAGCGAGAAGCCGATCAGGGCAGCCGGCAGCGGGTCCAGCTCGACACCCAGTTGCGGTAAGCCGTAATAGATCACGAACAACTGCACCAGCAGCGGCGTGCCGCGAAAGAACGACACGTAGATGCGGGCGATCCAGCTCACCAGTTTGAAGCGCGACAAGCGCATCAACGCCAGGCCGAACCCCAGCAGCAGGCCGAAAAACATCCCGCCCAGGCTGAGGATGACCGTGTAATACGCGCCCTTGAGCAGGAAGGGCGCGGAGTCCAGCGCGAGTTGAAAAGCCTCTTCCATTATTGAGTGACGTCAGCGCTGAAGTATTTTTCCGAGAGCTTTTTCAGCGTGCCGTCGGCGCGAAGTTTGTCGATGGCCTTGTTCACCGCGTCCAGCAGTTCAGGCTCGCCTTTGCGCAGGGCAATACCGGACTCCTGACGGGAGAACGCTTCGCCGGCGGCGGCAGTGTCCTTGGCTTTCTTGGCATATTCGAGCGCGGCGAGGCGGTCGATCAGGATGGCGTCGATACGGCCAACGCGCAGGTCCTGGAATTTGGTCGGGTCATCTTCGTAGGTACGTACGTCAGCGCCGGGAACATTGGTTTTCACCCATTGTTCGTAGTTGGTGCCCAGGCCTACGCCGACTTTCTTGCCTGCCAGGTCCGCGGCGGTCTTGATGGTGTCTTTATTCTTGGTCAGGGTCAGCGCCTGAATCCCGGAAACGGTATACGGCGTGGAGAAGTCATATTTTTTCTTGCGCTCTTCGGAGATGGTCACTTGGTTGACCACGGCGTCCAGGCGCTTGGATTCCAGCGCCGCGAGGATGCCGTCCCATTTGGTCGGTTGCAGCTTGACCTTCACCCCCAGTTCCTTGGCCAGGGCTTCGGAAAACTCCACTTCGAAACCGGCCAACTTGCCGTCGGCGTCGACGAAACTGAACGGTGGGTAAGTGCCTTCCAGGCCAACGTTGATCACGCCGGCGTCTTTGATTTTTTGCAGTTGCTCACCGGCAACCGCTTGCCCCAACAGGCCGGCGCTCAGTGCCAGGCCCAGCGAACCCACCAACAGGTTGCGACGTAATGCAGAGAAATTCATGACAAGCCCCTGTGTTTTCTTATGAAGACGTTATTTTGGATGAGAAAAGGCGTAGCCGCGATCCGAAAAGATTGCCACATCCTGCCTTAAAGCAACCCGGGCGTCTCGCGGCAAATGCGCCTGTGGCCAGACTATAGGGTGGCGTTTATAGATTGGAAAATAATATTAAATCAATGGTATATGCCTGTTTGGAATGAATACCTGTGGGAGCGGGCTTGCTCGCGATGGCGGTGGATCAGCCGAAATTTATTCAGCTGACACTCCGTCATCGCGAGCAAGCTCGCTCCCACAGACGTCTCCACTAAGGCTGGAACGCCGCGTTATAGGCAAACAACGCCGGCGCGCCACCGGTATGCAGGAAGATGATCGGGCCTTCGTCGAAGCGGTCGCGGCCAATCCCATCGAGCAGGCCGGCCATGGCCTTGCCGGTATAGACCGGGTCCAGCAGCAGGCCTTCCTGGCTAGCCAGCAACTTGACCGCTGCCAGCGTACCGGCGTTCGGTTCGCCGTAGCGCGGGGCGAAGTATTCGTCCCACAGGTTCACCTTGAAGGCTGCTGGAATGGCAACATCCAGCAATTGGGCAGTGCGTTCGGCCAAACCCTGGACCTTCGGAAACTGGTCTTCCTCGCTGCGCGAAACGGTGACGCCGATGACGGGAAGCTCCGGCAGTGTTTCACTGAGGGCCAGCGCCAGCCCGCTGTGGGTTCCGGCACTGCCCGAGGCCAATACCACTGCGGCGAAGTCAAGCCGGGTGTCTTTGATTTGCTCGGCCAGTTCCAGGCCCGCGCGCACATAGCCCAGCGCGCCCAGAGCGTTGGAGCCGCCGATTGGCACCAGATACGGCTTTTTCCCATTGCTGCGCAGGCGACCGGCGAGGGCCTGGAGCTGCTCATCGGCGTTGTCCAGGTTTTCGACCAATTCGACCTTGGCGTCGAACAGCTCCAGCAACAGTCGGTTGCCGTTGCCCAGGTAATTGCTGTCCTCGGTGCCTATGGGGTTTTCCAGCAACGCCACGCAACCCAGGCCCAGCTTCGCCGCCAGGGCAGCGGTCTGGCGAACATGGTTGGACTGGATCGCGCCGGCAGTGATGAGGGTATCGGCGCCTTGAGCCAGGGCGTCGGCTGCCAGGTATTCGAGTTTGCGCAGCTTGTTGCCGCCCAGCGCCAAGGGCGTCAGGTCATCGCGCTTGATATAGATGTCGCGCCCGAGCCAGGTGGAGAGGCGGTCGAGTTTTTCCAGCGGTGTCGGGTGGCCGAGCAGGTCGAGACGATTAAAGCGGGCCAACTGTTGTTTGATCATGGGGCCGTACTGGTTGTAGGAGATGTCTGGACTATAGGCACGGCGATATTCATGGGCAACTGGCAATCGTTTGTCGGAGGGGGACGCATGATTTGTGAGCACCGAAAAACCTGTGGGAGCGAGCTTGCTCGCGATAGCGGTGGTTCAGTTGGCCTATCTATTTACTGACACACTGCAATCGCGAGCAGGCTCGCTCCCACAGGGGCGTGTGGTGTCTGTTGAACACTGAACGAATGCACATCAAGCAGCGTCTACCCTCCCACGGGCTCGCGTAGGAAACGTACCGTCGAACCCTGCGATTAGTCCTTAGCTGCCTATCTATGTTTAACTTGAACGTTCATTCAAGTTAAACCGTCGGTTTGCTGCCCGCTCACAACAGGAGGCTTGCCTTTGCCGAGTCCGTTTTCGATCGTCACTCTTTCCTTTTCCGCGGAGCCTCACTCATGAGTGCCTCGTCCCTTCCATCCAGCGGCCTGGTCCGCATGAATCCGCCAGTGTTTTATTTCGCGGCGACTTTTATCCTGTTGTTCGGCCTGGTGGTCATTGCCGTGCCGGAGCAGGCCGGTGCCTGGCTACTGGCGGCGCAGAACTGGGCGGCCAATACGGTTGGCTGGTATTACATGCTGGCGATGACCCTGTATCTGGTCTTCGTGGTGGTCACCGCCTTGTCCGGCTACGGCAAGATCAAGCTCGGTGCCGACCACGACGAACCCGAATTCAGTTACCTGTCCTGGGCTGGCATGTTGTTCGCCGCCGGCATCAGCATCACGCTGTTTTTCTTCTGCGTCTCCGAGCCGCTGACGCACTTGGTGCAGCCGCCCCAGGGCGAGGCCGGTACCGCTGACGCGGCGCGTCAGGCCATGCAGATTCTGTTTTTGCACTGGGGCCTGCATGGTTGGGGCGTGTTCGCTTTCGTCGGCATGGCCCTGGCGTACTTTGCCTATCGGCACAATTTGCCGCTGGCCCTGCGTTCGGCGTTGTACCCGCTGATCGGCAAGCGCATCAATGGCCCCATCGGCTATGCGGTGGACGGTTTCGGCATCATCGCCACGGTGTTCGGCCTCGGCGCGGACATGGGCTTTGGGGTGTTGCACCTTAACTCGGGCCTCGATTACCTGTTCGGTGTCGCCCACACCCAATGGATTCAAGTCGGCCTGATCGTGCTGATGATGGGCGCGGCGATCATCGTCGCGGTGGCCGGTGTCGACAAAGGCGTACGGGTCATGTCCGACATCAACATGCTGCTGGCCTGTGCGTTGCTGCTGTTCGTGTTGTTCGCCGGACCCACCCAGCATTTGCTCAACACCTTGATCCAGAACATCGGCGATTATCTCGGCGCCCTGCCGATGAAGAGTTTCGACCTGTACGCCTATAACGAACCCAGCGACTGGCTCGGCGGTTGGACGGTGTTCTACTGGGCCTGGTGGATCGCCTGGTCGCCATTCGTGGGGCTGTTCATCGCGCGGATTTCCCGTGGTCGCACCATCCGTGAGTTCGTGTTTGGCGTGTTGCTGATTCCTCTGGGCTTCACCCTGGCGTGGATGTCGATTTTCGGTAACAGCGCCATCGACCAGGTGCTGAACCACGGCATGAGCGCCCTGGGCATGTCGGCCCTGGAAAACCCGTCGATGAGCCTTTACCTGCTGCTGGAAACCTACCCGTGGAGCAAGACTGTCATCGCGGTCACGGTGTTCATCAGCTTTGTGTTCTTTGTCACGTCCGCCGACTCCGGCACTGTGGTGCTTTCGACACTGTCGGCCAAGGGCGGCAATCCCGATGAAGACGGGCCGAAATGGCTGCGGGTGTTCTGGGGCGCGATGACGGCGCTGGTGACCAGCGCGTTGCTGTTCTCCGGCAGCATCGATGCCTTGAAGTCGGCGGTGGTGCTGACCTCGTTGCCGTTCTCGCTGATTCTGTTGCTGATGATGTGGGGCCTGCACAAAGCGTTCTACCTGGAATCCCAGAAACAGATCGCACAATTGCACTCCCTGGCCCCGGTCTCGGGGGCCCGCCGGGGCACGGGGGGCTGGCGCCAACGCTTGAGCCAGGCGGTGCATTTTCCGTCTCGCGACGAGGTGTA
The DNA here is from genome assembly GCF_017968885.1 of Pseudomonas sp. Tri1. Classification (NCBI taxonomy): domain Bacteria; kingdom Pseudomonadati; phylum Pseudomonadota; class Gammaproteobacteria; order Pseudomonadales; family Pseudomonadaceae; genus Pseudomonas; species Pseudomonas sp. Tri1. Next base: position 282,865 of record NZ_CP072913.1, read on the forward strand.
CCGTTTCCTCGACACCACGGTACGTCCGGCCATTGAAGAAGTGACGGCAGTGTTCGTCGAGAAGGGCCTGACGGTGGTGACCCAGCCAGACCCGGCCAACGACAGCGTCAGTCTGGAAATCGGCCACGGCGAGCAGCATCCGTTCATCTATCAGGTGCAGATGCGCGGCTACTTCACGCCATCCTTCGCCCGGGGCGGCATGGGCTCCAAGGAGCTCAACAACCGTCGTTATTACCGTGCCGAAGTGCACTTGAGCGAAGGCAGCCAGGATTACGACCTGGTGGGCTATACCAAGGAGCAGGTGATCAACGACATCCTCGACCAGTACGAGCGACACATGCAGTTCCTGCATCTGGTGCGCTGATCGAGGTCCAGAGACAAAGGCCGCCGAGCGTTTTTCAGCTGCACCGCGCCGGCCTCATCGCGAGCAGGCTCGCTCCCACAGGTTAAGTGATTCCCTTGTGGGAGCGAGCCTGCTCGCGATGGCAGTGTGACTGGCGATGGCGAAAGTCTCAGACAAGACCGCCGTTGGCCCGCAAGATCTGCCCGTTCACCCAACCGGCGGCCGGGCTCACCAGAAAAGAAATGATGCTGGCGATGTCTTCCGGCTGGCCGAGGCGTTCCAAAGGCGGCATTTTCGCGTAGTTCTGGATCTGCTCCTCGCTCTTGCCATGCATGAACAATTCGGTCGCGACCGGGCCGGGAGCCACTGCATTGACGGTGATCTGGCGGCCGCGCAGTTCCTTGGCGAACACCTGGGTCAGGGATTCCACCGCAGCCTTGCTGGCGATGTACACCGAATAGCCGGGCAGGTTCAGGCCCACGGTGCTGCTGGAAAAATTCACGATCCGGCCACCGTCGTTCAGGCGGGTCGCGGCTTCGCGCAGGGTGTTGAAGGTGCCACGGGTGTTGATGGCGAACGTCTGGTCGAACAGCTCGTCGCTGTGCTGCGCCAGGGGCATCACCTGGAGAATGCCAGCGTTGTTGATCAACACATCGACCTTGCCCAGTTTCGCTTCGGTTTCATCGAACATCCGCCGGACATCGGCGGCAGAGGACACATCGGCCTTGATCGCTATGGCTTGGTGACCGGCCTGGCGCAATTGCACCACCAGTTTCGAAGCTTCGCTGGCGCTGTTGGCGTAATTGATTACGACGGCAAAACCTTCGCTGGCCAACTGCTTGGCGATTTCGGCGCCGATGCCGCGAGAGGCGCCTGTGATGATGGCAACTTTGGCTGTTTGAGTCGTCATGGTTGGGTTCCTTTGCAAAGAGTGGAGCCAGATTCACATGTTTACTCCCGGCGATAAATGCAGGAGAGTTGCCTTGACTGTTCAATAATCACCAATAATCAAGGCGCCGGATTCTGATGGATCAAGTCAAAGCGATGAGGGTGTTCGTGCGTATCTACGAGCGAAGCAGTTTCACCCTGGCTGCTGAAGACCTCAGTCTGCCCCGTGCGACGCTGACCCACACCCTCAATCAATTCGAAGCCTGGCTCGGCGTTCGCCTGCTGGAGCGCAGTACCCGCAAGGTGCGTCCGACCCTTGACGGCGAAGCCTATTACCCACGTTGCGTGCAACTGCTGGCAGAACTTGAAGAAGCCGAACTGGCGTTTCGCGGCGTAGCGCCCAAAGGCAAACTGAGAGTGGACCTGCACGGCACCCAGGCCCGGTATTTCGTGATTCCGGCGTTGCCGCAGTTCATGGCCCGCTATCCCGAAATAGAACTGTTCATCAGCGAGGCGGACCGTTTCGTCGACCTGATTGCCGAAGGCGTCGATTGCGTGCTGCGCTCCGGTACGCTGGCGGATTCGTCATTGATCGGCCGGCGTGTCGCCAATCTTCGGCAGATCACCTGTGCCAGCCCCGGTTACTTGCGCCAGTACGGCGAACCGAAAAGCCTTGATGACTTGAAACATCACCGTGCGGTGAATTACGTCTCGCGGTCCACCGCCAAACTCTATCCGTTTGAGTTCATGGTCGATGGCGAACTCAAGGAGGTGCCGATCGGGGGCACGTTGTCAGTGTCCGGCGCTGAAATCTACGCCGCCTCGGCCATCGCCGGCCTGGGCCTGATCCAATGCCCGTATTACCGAATGGAAGAGCAGATCCGGCAGGGCCTGATCCAGGAAGTCCTCCCCGACACCCCACCGCCCTCCATGCCGGTGTCGGTGCTCTATCCGCACAACCGACACATGTCGCCACGGGTTCGGGTGTTCGTGGATTGGGTGACGGAAGTGTTTGCGCAGGCGCGCTGATCGGGTGGCGGTGCAACGGCTGGAGAATTGAACTAATATTTTTCAGGGTGTGTATGGTGTGTATCAAGATCCTCTTTCGCGGCTAGAGTTTTCCGGCAGAGCTGTCGAATAAGGCAAAGGTGATGCGAAGTCGGGAAATGATCAGGAAGATCGAAGAAGATGGTTGGTATCTGGTGGCAGTCAAGGGTAGCCATCATCAATACAAACACCCCTTCAAGGCTGGGAGGGTGACGATAAAACACCCTGACGCCGATCTGCCCAGAGGCACGATCGCCAGCATATTGAAACAGGCGGGCCTGAAATGAAGCCCATGATCGATTACGAAATCCCCGATGGGGATACATTGTTATCAGACCGGTTGCGACGGTTGCCGGATCTGGAGGAAGGATTCATCCAAATGAAATTTCCGGTCGTTCTGCACAAGGATGCCGATTCCGAATACGGAGTGACGGTCCCGGATGTACCGGGTTGTTTTTCCGCAGGCAGTACCGTGAACCAGGCATTCGAAAATGTGAAAGAAGCGCTCTCGCTGCACTATGAGGGCCTGATAGCCGACGGCGAGCCGCTACCGCAGATCCATGAAATTGACGATCATCTCGACAATCCGCAATACGTCGGGGGGATATGGGGGGTGGTTGAGTTTGATGTCACGCCCTATTTCGGGAAATCAGTGCGGTTCAACGCCACGTTGCCCGAACAATTGCTTGAACGCATCGATCAAACCGTGCGACGTGACCAGCGTTATAGCTCGCGTTCGGGTTTTCTGGCAGCAGCAGCCTTGCGCGAACTTTCCGCCTGACCGATGCGTCTGTGAAATGTTAGCTTCTGCCACCAGCGTCCGAACAGAGAGCCTTTCGATGACCTACACTGCTGCCGAAAACCGCTACGAGTCCATTCCTTACCGCCGCGTCGGTCGCAGCGGGTTGGTGCTGCCGGCGCTGTCGCTGGGGTTGTGGCACAACTTTGGTGACAGCACGCCGATCGATACCCAGCGCGCCTTGCTGCGTACGGCGTTTGACCTGGGTATCAACCACTTCGACCTGGCGAACAATTACGGCCCGCCCTACGGCAGTGCCGAGATCAATTTCGGTCGCTTGCTGCGCGAAGACTTCAAGCAGTACCGCGATGAGTTGATCATCTCCAGCAAAGCCGGTTGGGATATGTGGCCGGGCCCTTACGGCCAAGGCGGTGGCTCGCGCAAATACGTGCTGGCCAGCCTTGACCAGAGCTTGCAACGCCTGGGGTTGGACTATGTGGATATTTTCTATTCCCACCGCTTCGACCCCGACACCCCACTGGAAGAGACCGCCAGTGCACTGGCCACCGCCGTGCAGCAGGGCAAGGCGTTGTACATCGGCATCTCTTCGTATTCCGGCGTGAAGACCCGGGAAATGGCGGCGCTGCTCAAAGAGTGGAAAGTCCCGTTGCTGATCCATCAGCCGGCCTACAACCTGCTCAACCGCTGGGTGGAAAAAGACCTGCTGGACGCCACCGATGAACTGGGTACTGGTGTGATTGCCTTCACCCCGTTGGCCCAGGGCCTGCTGACCGACAAGTACCTCAAGGGCATTCCGGCCGATGCACGGGTCAACCGCCCGGGTGGCGGCTCGTTGCAGGCTTCGCACCTGTCGGAGGAGAACATCGCCCATGTACGCGCGCTCAATGACATCGCCCAGCGTCGCGGGCAGAGCCTGGCGCAAATGGCCCTGGCCTGGACCCTGCGCGATCCACGCGTGACCAGCGCGCTGATTGGCGCCAGCCGGCCTGAGCAGATCATCGAGAACGTCGGGGCGTTGCAGAACCTGAGCTTCAGCGCGGAAGAACTGGCGCAGATCGACCGGTTTGCCCAGGAAGGTGGCATCAATCTTTGGGAGAAGCCTTCGTCGGCCGAATAACGCCTTTGTAAGTACGGCGAACACAAAACCCTGTGGCGAGGGGATTTCTTAGCGGTTTACCTGAAAAACGGCACATCCCCCAATACCGTCGCCCGATGCATCACGCGCCGGGCCGGGCGATAGTCGTCCACGGCGAAATGCTGGGTGACGCGGTTGTCCCAGAACGCCACGTCGTTGACTTGCCAGCGCCAGCGCAGGGTGAACTCCGGGCGGGTGGCGTGGGCGAACAGCAGCTTCAGGATCGCCTCGCTTTCGCTTTCCGACAGTTCGTTTATGCGTGTGGTGAAGCCTTCGTTGACGAACAGCGAGCGACGTCCGCTCACCGGATGGGTGCGGATCACTGGATGGGACAACGGTGGGTTTTTCCGCCGCGCTTGTTCCCAGCGCGCCAGGTCCTCGGCGGTGTTGCCAAAGCGTTCCAAGGGAAACGAGCGGGTGAAATCGTGGGTTGCGGTCAGGCCTTCCAACAAGCGCTTCAACGGTGCCGACAAGGCCTCGTAAGCTGCAATGCCACTGGCCCACAAGGTATCGCCACCGAACGCCGGCAGCAGCTTGGCGCTGAGCACCGCGCCCAGGGCGGGGGTCGGTAAAAAGGTCACGTCGGTGTGCCACACCGCGTTGTCGCGAACATCGGTGACGGCGGTGTCGAGCACCAGCACCTCGGGCTGCTCCGGCACGTTGGGGTAGATCGGGTGAATGTGCAGGTCGCCAAAATACCCGGCGAAGCGCGCTTGCTGCGTCGGCTCGATTGGCTGGTCGCGAAAGAACAGCACCTGATGCTCAAGCAGGGCCTGCTCGATGATATCGCGATGTTCCTGGCTCAGGGGCTGGCTGATGTCGATCCCGCTGATCTGCGCACCAAGGGCGATGCTCAAAGGGGTAATGGTCGGGCGGTTCATTGTCGTGTTCTCGCAGTGGGGCGCCGAATGGTCGGCGTGGTCATTCGCTATCAATGGGCCTGGCCGTGCCACGGCACCCATTTGCGTTGCAGGGCGCGCAAACCCATCTCCATGGCGAAGGCGATCAGTGCGATCACCAGAATCCCCAGCACCACCACGTCTGTGACCAGGAACTGCGCTGCTGACTGAACCATGAACCCCAGGCCACTGGTGGCGGCAATCAGTTCGGCGGCCACCAGCGTCGACCAACCGACGCCCAGGCCAATGCGAATGCCGGTGAGGATGTCCGGCAACGCACTGGGAACGATCACGTGGCGAATCAACTGGGCTCGCGTGGCGCCCAACGATTGCGCGGCCCGCAACTTGGCCGGGTCGACGGTGCGCACACCCGTGGCGGTGGCGATGGCAATCGGCGCGAAGATCGCCAGGTAAATCAGTAGTACTTTCGACAACTCACCGATGCCGCACCAGATCACGATCAACGGCAGGTATGCCAACGGTGGAATTGGCCGGTAGAACTCGATCAATGGATCGAGCACGCCGCGAGCGACACGGTTGGCGCCGATGGCGATACCCACCGGCACCGCGGTCAGCACGGCGAACAGCAGGCCCACGCCGATTCGCTGAAGGCTGGCTGCCAAATGCTGCCAGAGGGTGGAGTCCATGTAGCCGCTGGTCGCCAGCAGCCAGCCCTTTTGCAGTACGGCAGAGGGCGAGGGCAGGAACAGCGGTTCGATCAGGCCACTGGCGGTGACGGCCCACCAGATCGCCAGCAGCGCGATCAGGGTCAAGCCGCTGATCCAGCGCGTACTCAGGTTGGACCTCGGGTCGATGGCCGTGCGCTTGGTTGCCGCTTCACTGACCACGGCTGGAACTTCGTAGCTGCTCATGCGCGCTCCTGTGGCCGAGTGGCGCTGCGTTGGGCGAACACCTTGGCGAGCACATGCTCGCGGGTTTCGATAAAACGTGGGTCGGACTTGATCGACCGCGCCGATTCCCCGGCCGCGTAGCGCTGGCCGAAGTCCAGGCTCAGGCGCTCGACGATCTGCCCTGGGTTGGGCGCCAGCAGAATCAGGTCGGTGGCCAGGAACACGGCTTCTTCGATGTCATGGGTAATGAGAAACACCGGTTTGGCGGTGCGCTGCCAGACTTGCAGCAGCAGTTCCTGCATCTGCTCGCGGGTGAAGGCGTCCAGTGCGCCGAAAGGCTCGTCCATCAGCAGCACGCGCGGCTCGGCTGCCAACGCCCGGGCCAGGCCCACACGCTGCTTCTGGCCACCGGAGAGCTGCCAGACGCGGCGTTGGTCGAAACCGGCCAGGTCCACCAGGGCGAGCATTTCCCGGGCTCGGGCCTCACGCTTTTCCTTGGCGACCCCGGCCAGTTCCAGGCCGAAGCCGACGTTTGCCAGCACGTCCTGCCAGGGCAGCAACGCATCGTCCTGGAACACTACGCCGCGTTCGGCACCCGGGCCCTTGACGGGTACACCGTCGAGGGTGATCTGCCCGGCGCTGGGCTCGACGAATCCGGCAATCAGGTTCAACAACGATGTCTTGCCGCTGCCGGACGGGCCGAGGGCAACCAGCAATTGCCGGGGCCCCAGGGTCAGGGAAATATCCGCCAGCACAGGTTCCGCTGCGCCGGGGTACTGTGCGCTGATGCGCTCCAGCTGTAGCAAAGCCATCGCCGTGACTCCTTCTATTGTTCGATCACTGGGTGATGTATTTGGCGCTGACAAAAGGCGCGTAGTCCGGCAACACGGCTTCGACCTTACCCTGCTCTTTGAGGAAGGCTGCGGTGTCGGTGATGGCTTTGGTGGTCGGAGCACCGAGGCTCACGACCTGATCGGCTGCCAGGGGAAACACGTTGCCTTGCAGCAACAGCGGGATGTCGCTGGCCTTGGCGCCGGAGAGTTTCACCAGTTTGTCGATATTGGACGCATCGGCCAGCCAGGCTTGTGGGTCCTTGCGATACCGGGCATAGGCATCCAGGGTGACTTTGGCGAAGGCTGTGACAATTTCCGGATGCTTCTGAGCGAAGTCCTTGCGCACGATCCAGGCGTCGAAGGTCGGTGCGCCGAACTGGGCCAGTTCTGCGGAGCTGATCAGTACCTTGCCGTTTTCCTTGGCCACGCCCAGAGCCGGGTCCCAGACGTAGGTGGCGTCGATGTCGCCGCGCTTCCAGGCCGCAATGATGGCCGGTGGCGCGAGGTTGAGTACGGTGACTTTCGACGGGTCGATGTTCCAGTGCTTCAGCGCGGCGAGCAGGCTGTAGTGCCCGGTGGACACGAAGGGTACGGCGATCTTTTTGCCGATCAGGTCTTGAGGGGTCTTGATCCCGGAACCGTCGCGGGCTACCAGGGCTTCGGCGGCGCCGATCTGGGTGGCGATGAGGAAGGTTTCCACCGGGACCTTGCGGGTGATGGCCGCGGTCAACGGACTGGAACCGAGGTAGCCGATCTGCACGTCGCCCGAGGCGATGGCGGTGATGACGTCGGCGCCGTTGTCGAATTTGCGCCAGTCGATCTTGGCTTGGGTGGCTTTTTCGTAGGCGCCATCGGCCTGGGCGACTTTGGCCGGGTCGACGGTGGTCTGGTAAGCGACGGTCAGGTCGGCCGCCTGGGCAAAAAGGCTCGCTGCGGCCAGGGAGGCGACCGCGAGAAGGCGAAGGGGGGAACGCAACGTCATGGGAAAGCTCCTCGACAGGTCGCCGGAGATTCGGCGTTCGAAGAGACTAAATGATCTAAGAATTCAAAAATAAATAACTTTTTCGAATGAGCTTATTTGCGAAAAATTCTATGCATCGGGCAGAAGTAGGGCTTGCCTGCAGCTTTTGTGGCGAGGGATAAATCCCCTCGCCACAAAAGCTGCACTTTCACGCAGGAGCCATGGAAATGTTTGGTCAGTTACTGATCGCCAGAATGCTCGCCTGATACGAACCCACGAACACATCGAAATCCCCCACCTCGTTCTGCTCCAGCTCAGTTTGCTGAACCAGGGATTCACGGGCGGCGTCTTCGAAGGCTGTCTGCTCCTGGGTTGGCAATGGCTCGGCGCGGAAGTATTCGGCGTGGGCTTTGCTTTGGCGCAGGGAGAACTGGGCAAAGCTTTCCTGATGCTCGGCCATGGCCGCCAGCACTTGGGCGGAGGGCGTCAGGGAGGGATCACGGACCTTCGCCAGTTGCGCGTCCAATGCCTGGCGGTGGGCGTCGCCACCGTGACTCTGGTCGAGCAGCGAGGCCAGCGGCGCGATTTTTTCCAGCAATTCGATGGCCCAGGCCTGCATGTCCACGGCTTGGCCTTGTCGCTGCAATTGCAGGCCAGGCTTGCGACCTTCCTTGACCACCGTCAGGAAGTTGCTCGTGGCGTTGCTGCACTCATTGTTTTCCAGCTGCGGGCTGTCGTTGAGGCCGCAATACAGCAGGAACGCATCGAGAAACCGCGATTCGGTGAGGTCGATGCCCATCGGCAGAAACGGGTTGATGTCCAGGCAACGCACTTCGACGTACTGGATGCCCCGGGCCATCAAGGCCTGGATCGGCCGCTCGCCGGTGTAGGTCACACGTTTGGGCCGGATGTTGGAGTAGTACTCGTTTTCGATCTGCAAGATGTTGGTATTGAGCTGCACCCACTCGCCGTTCTGGTGAGTGCCAACTTCAACGTAGGGCGCGTAGGGCGTTGCCACCGCTTTGCGCAGGCTATCGGTGTAGCTCGTCAGGTCGTTGTAGCACGGTGTCAGGCCGGCTTGGGCGTTGCTCTGGTAGCCCAGGTCGCTCATGCGCAGGCTGGTGGCGTAGGGCAGGTACAAGGTGTCCGGATCCAGTTGTTCCAACTGGTGCGGGCGACCGCGCAGGAAACCGGCGTCCAGGGCCGGCGAGGCGCCGAACAGGTACATCAACAACCAGCTGTAGCGGCGGAAATTGCGGATCAGTGCGATGTAGGCCGACGACTGGAAGTCACGGTCGCTGACCTCGACGCCTTCGGCCTGCCGGAGCAAGGGCCAGAGCTTTTCCGGCAGGGAAAAGTTGTAGTGGATCCCGGCGATGCACTGCATGGTCTTGCCGTAGCGCAGGGCCAGGCCCTTACGGTAGACGTACTTGAGCCGACCGATATTCGAGGTGCCGTAGTAGGCGATCGGGATGTCTTCTTCTTCCGGCAGCGGGCACGGCATCGAAGGACTCCACAGGTACTCGTCACCGAGCTTGCTGTAGGCAAACCGATGGATTTTGTCGAGGCTACGCAGGGTATCGGCTGGGTCGGCCAGGGCCGGGGTGATGAACTCCAGCAACGACTCGGAATAGTCCGTGGTGATCTGTTCGTTGGTCAACGCCGAACCCAGCGCCCGGGGATGCGGGGTCTGTGCCAGACGCCCATGGTCCGTGACACGCAGGCATTCACGCTCGATGCCGTGCAGGCACTGTTCGAGCAGGGAGAGGTTGGCGCGCTCGCCGAGCAGGGCCAGGCGGCGGTTTAAAAGGTCGCTCAAGTTGAATTCCTTCACGCGTCAGTCGCCCCAATATGGGGGTGGGCAAGACGGTCTACAAGGGTGAAGTTAAAACTGGCGTTTTCGCCTGGTTTTTGTGTGGCTTAAGGCTAATCGTCGCAACCCCCTGTGGGAGCGAGCTTGCCCGCGATGGCGCAAGGTCAGTCAGCATGAACGTTGCTGAACCACCGCTATCGCGAGCAAGCTCGCTTCCACAGAAAAGCCCGACACCGCATTCGTGGCGTCGAAATTACCCCAAATCGATGATGGGGAGCTATAGGACAGCGAACGTGCCTTGCGCTTTTGCGACCAGTTTGTCGCCTTGCATCACCTCGGCCTCGACCACCAGTGTGCGCCGGCCCGGGTGGATGACCCGGGCGGTGCACAACACTTCGCCGTCGGAAACGGCGCGAATGTAGTTGATCTTGCATTCAATGGTCGCGCTCTGCTGGTCAAAGCCGTGGACACTGGAGCAGGCCAGGCCCATGGCGATGTCCACCAGGCTGAACAGCGCGCCGCCGTGCAGCTTGCCGCCACGATTGCGCAACGGCGGCTCAAGGCCCAGGGCGACTTGCGCCACCCCGTCCCCAAGGCTCTGCAAACGGCAGCCGAGCAGCTTGAAAAACGCACTTTCCACCAACCCGGCCGGCGCGTCCATCAGCGCTTCTTCAACTGCTTGGCGTTGGCGAACAACGAGGCCATGGCGTTGTTCGTCGGGGCCGCGCTGGTGGTTTCCTTGCGCGGCGCGGTGTTCTGCGACTGGCGCGGCGTCGAGCCCGGACGAGCCCCACGGGCACCGTCGACTTTCTCGCCCGGCGTGTCGCTCATGCGCATCGACAGGCCGACGCGTTTGCGTGGGATGTCGACTTCCATGACTTTCACTTTCACCACATCACCGGCCTTCACGGCTTCGCGCGGATCCTTGATGAACTTTTCCGACAGGGCCGAGATGTGCACCAGGCCGTCCTGGTGCACGCCGATGTCGACGAAGGCTCCGAAGTTGGTGACGTTGGTCACCACGCCTTCGAGGATCATGCCCGGTTGCAGGTCCTTGAGGTCTTCGACGCCGTCCTGGAACTCCGCGGTCTTGAACTCGGGGCGCGGGTCGCGGCCGGGTTTCTCCAGTTCCTGGAGGATGTCGGTCACAGTCGGCAGGCCGAAGGTTTCGTCGGTGAATTTTTTCGGGTCCAGACGCTTGAGGAACGCGGCGTCACCGATCAGCGAACGGATGTCGCGGTCGGTCTGGGCGGCGATGCGTTGCACCAGCGGGTAGGCTTCGGGGTGGACGGCCGACGAGTCGAGCGGATTGTCGCCGTTCATGACGCGTAGGAAACCGGCGGCCTGTTCGAAGGTTTTCTCGCCCAGGCGCGGGACTTTCTTCAACGCGGCGCGGGTCTTGAACGCGCCGTGTTCGTCACGGTGGGTGACGATGTTCTGCGCCAGCGTGGCGTTGAGGCCGGAGATACGCGCCAACAGCGCCACCGAAGCGGTGTTCACGTCCACGCCCACGGCGTTCACGCAATCCTCCACCACGGCGTCCAGGCCACGGGCCAGTTTCAACTGGGAAACGTCGTGCTGGTACTGGCCGACACCGATGGATTTCGGGTCGATCTTCACCAGCTCCGCCAGTGGGTCCTGCAGGCGCCGGGCGATGGACACCGCCCCACGGATCGACACGTCCAGGTCCGGGAATTCCTTGGAGGCCAGTTCCGATGCCGAATAAACCGAAGCGCCGGCTTCGGAGACCATGACTTTGGTCATCTTCATGGCCGGGTATTTCTTGATCAGCTCGGCGGCCAGTTTGTCGGTCTCGCGGCTGGCGGTGCCGTTGCCGATGGCGATCAGGTCCACCGAATGCTTGGCGCACAGGGCGGCGAGTACGGCGAGGGTCTGGTCCCACTTGTTGTGTGGCACGTGCGGGTAGACCGTGGCGTGGTCCAGCAGCTTGCCGGTGGAGTCCACCACCGCGACCTTGCAACCGGTGCGCAGGCCCGGGTCCAGGCCTAGGGTGGCACGCGGGCCGGCCGGCGCGGCCAGCAACAGGTCATGCAGGTTGTGGGCGAAGACGTTGATCGCCTCGGTCTCGGCGTTGTCGCGCAACTCTCCCAGCAGGTCGGTTTCCAGGTGGGTGTAGAGCTTGACCTTCCAAGTCCAGCGGACCACCTCGGCCAGCCATTTGTCGGCGGCGCGGTTCTGGTTCTGGATGCCGAATTGCTGGCCGATCATGCCTTCGCACGGGTGCATGGTGCCGGGCAGTTCATCGCCGACTTTCAGCGCGGAACTGAGGATGCCTTCGTTGCGGCCACGGAAAATCGCCAGTGCACGGTGGGACGGCATGCTCTTGAGCGGTTCGTCGTGTTCGAAATAATCGCGGAACTTGGCGCCTTCTTCCTCCTTGCCAGCGATCACGCGGGCGCTGAGGGTGGCTTCCTGCTTGAGGTAGTTGCGCAGTTTTTCCAGCAGGTTGGCGTCTTCGGCGAAGCGTTCCATGAGGATGTACTTGGCACCTTCCAGCGCCGCTTTCACGTCCGCCACACCTTTTTCGGCGTCGACGAAACGTGCGGCTTCGGTTTCCGGGGCCAGGGTCGGGTCGTTGAACAGGCCGTCGGCCAGCTCGCCAAGGCCAGCTTCCAGGGCGATCTGGCCCTTGGTGCGGCGCTTTTGCTTGTAGGGCAGGTACAAGTCTTCGAGGCGGGTCTTGGTGTCGGCCAGCTTGATGTCGCGTTCAAGTTGTGGGGTCAACTTGCCCTGCTCCTGAATGCTGGCCAGGATGCTGATGCGCCGTTCGTCGAGTTCTCGCAGGTAGCGCAGGCGCTCTTCCAGATGACGCAATTGGGTGTCATCGAGGCTACCGGTGACTTCTTTCCGGTAACGGGCGATAAAAGGTACCGTGGAGCCTTCATCGAGTAGCGCGACGGCCGCTTCGACCTGTTGTGGGCGTACGCCGAGTTCCTCGGCGATGCGGCTGTTGATGCTGTCCATAAAACCACCTGACAAATTGTGAAATCAGGCTCGCCACCGCGCAAACGGGGCTCGGCGAGACTGGTTGAGCGGCCTGGCGTGCGCCGCTGCCTGGGTCAAAAGGCTGCCTGTTGACCCGCGAAATTCAAAAAGTGCTGCCGGGCCAAGGGAAAAAAACGATACGCCGGGATAATGATCCGACATTCCCTGGCACAAAGGGCCGCGCATTATAACCAGCGTTCTGTCCTTCGGGGGGGCGTCGTGGTCTGTAGGCTTGATACCCGGATTCGTGGAGGTAGAGGAAAAATCTGCTAACAATGCACACGGTGCGTATAACGGCAGCTAGGCCATAATGCGCGCCAAGATCAAAGGAGCTTCCTATGAGCAGCACTGCACAAACTGCTGAAGGCGAAAAAATTCTTATCGTTGACGACGATCCCGGGCTGAGCAGCCTGCTGGAGCGTTTTTTCGTCAGCAAGGGCTACCGTGCCCGCACCGTACCGAACACCGAGCAAATGGATCGCCTGCTGGCCCGTGAGGTTTTCAACCTCGTGGTGCTGGACCTGATGTTGCCCGGTGAAGACGGCCTGACGGCTTGCCGTCGCCTGCGCGGCGCCAATAACCAGATTCCAATCATCATGCTCACCGCCAAAGGTGACGAACTGAGTCGTATCAAGGGCCTGGAACTGGGTGCCGACGACTACCTGGCCAAGCCGTTCAACCCCGACGAGCTGATGGCGCGGGTCAAGGCGGTACTGCGTCGTCAATCGGCTCCGGTCCCAGGTGCGCCGGGCAGCGAAGACGAGAGCGTGACCTTCGGCGACTATGAGCTGTCCCTGGCCACTCGCGAGCTCAAGCGCGGCAATGAGATCCACATGCTCACCACCGGCGAGTTCGCCGTGCTCAAGGCCCTGGTGATGAACGCCCGCCAGCCGCTGACCCGCGACAAGCTGATGAACCTGGCCCGTGGGCGTGAGTGGGATGCATTGGAGCGCTCCATCGACGTGCAGATCTCCCGTCTGCGCCGGATGATCGAGCCCGATCCTTCCAAGCCGCGGTATATCCAGACCGTCTGGGGCGTAGGTTATGTATTCGTGCCGGATGGCGCCGCCAGCAAGTGATCGGCGATTTGTAGGAGCGGGTAGCCTGGCTGGTTGAGTGTGTTCTTCCAGGCGACTCGCGGTCCGTCATTGTGCGAGCATCGCTCGCTCCTGCAAGTGTGTAGCGGTTATTCATGAAAACCCCCGTGTGGTTCCCCCAGAGTTTCTTCTCTCGCACCCTCTGGCTGGTGCTGATCGTCGTGCTCTTCTCCAAGGCGTTGACCCTGGTCTATCTGCTGATGAACGAAGACGTGCTGGTGGATCGGCAGTACAGCCACGGCGTTGCCTTGACCCTGCGGGCCTATTGGGCTGCCGACGAAACCAACCGAGCGAAAATCGCTGAAGCGGCGACCTTGATCCGGGTGGTCGGTGCCGGTGTGCCGGAGGGCGAGCAACACTGGCCTTACAGCGAGATTTATCAACGACAGATGCAGGCCGAACTCGGCGCCGACACCGAGGTGCGACTGCGTATGCACTCGCCGCCGGCGCTGTGGGTGCGTGCCCCGAGCCTGGGGGATGGCTGGCTGAAAGTGCCGCTGTACCCTCATCCATTGCGCGGCCAGAAAATCTGGAACGTGCTCGGCTGGTTCCTGGCCATCGGCCTGCTGTCGACGGCTTCGGCGTGGATCTTCGTCAGCCAGCTCAACCAACCGCTCAAGCGCCTGGTCTACGCTGCCCGCCAACTGGGCCAGGGCCGTAGCGTGCGGCTGCCCATCAGCGACACGCCGAGCGAGATGACCGAGGTCTACCGTGCCTTCAATCAGATGGCCGAAGACGTCGAACAGGCCGGGCGCGAGCGCGAACTGATGCTCGCTGGTGTCTCCCACGACCTGCGCACTCCGCTGACCCGGCTACGGCTGTCGCTGGAGTTGATGGGCGAGCACACTGACCTGACCGATGAAATGGTCCGTGACATCGAAGACATGGACGCGATTCTCGATCAGTTCCTGGCGTTCATTCGCGACGGTCGTGACGAGTCGGTGGAAGAGGTGGACCTCAGCGAACTGGTGCGCGAAGTGGTCGCGCCCTATAACCAGGGCGAAGAAAAGGTGCACCTGCGCCTGGAGCCGATTCAACCGTTCCCGCTGCGCCGGGTGTCGATGAAGCGTCTGCTGAACAACCTGATTGGCAATGCCCTGAACCATGCTGGCACTGGCGTCGAGGTGGCGGCCTACGTCTCCGGCGACACCAGCGCGCCCTATGTGGTGTTGAGCGTCATGGACCGTGGCGCCGGCATCGATCCTTCGGAGTTGGAAGCCATTTTCAACCCTTTCACCCGAGGCGACCGTGCCCGGGGCGGGAAGGGTACGGGGCTTGGCCTGGCCATCGTCAAGCGCATCGCCTCGATGCATGGCGGCAACGTCGAGCTGCGCAACCGCGTCGGCGGTGGGCTGGAAGCGCGAGTGCGCTTGCCGTTGGGGTTGATGCTGCCTCGGGATGCGGTGTAGCCATCTCTCTCAAGTAAGACAGAGAACCTGTGGGAGCGAGCTTGCTCGCGATAGCGGTGTATCAGTCAAGATCAACTTTGCTGATCCACCGCCATCGTCGGATCGCCGCCCGGAGCAAGCTCGCTCCCACAGGGTTTTGTGTCGGGTTAACCCTTGCCTTTTGTCCGAGTCATGTTCGGCCCGCCATTCTTTTCCAAGTGCTCGATGATGATCCCCGCCACATTCTTGCTGGTGGTGGTCTCGATCCCTTCCAGGCCCGGCGAAGAGTTGACTTCCATCACCAGTGGCCCGTGATTGGAGCGCAGGATGTCCACGCCGGCCACGGCCAGGCCCATGACTTTTGCGGCGCGCAGAGCGGTCATGCGTTCTTCTGGGGTGATCTTGATCAGGCTGGCACTGCCGCCGCGATGCAGGTTGGAGCGAAACTCACCCGGCTTGGCCTGGCGTTTCATCGAGGCGATCACCTTGTCGCCGACTACGAAGCAACGAATGTCCGCGCCGCCGGCTTCCTTGATGTATTCCTGGACCATGATGTTCTGTTTCAGGCCCATGAAGGCCTCGATCACCGACTCCGCCGCTGTCGCGGTTTCACACAGCACGACGCCGATGCCTTGAGTGCCTTCCAGCACCTTGATCACCAGTGGCGCGCCATTGACCATTGCGATCAGGTCGGGAATGTCGTCGGGTGAGTGGGCAAAACCGGTTACCGGCAAGCCAATCCCGCGCCGCGACAGCAATTGCAGCGAGCGCAGTTTGTCCCGGGATCGGGCAATGGCTACGGATTCGTTGAGGGGAAAAACGCCCATCATTTCGAACTGACGCAACACCGCGCAGCCATAGAACGTCACTGATGCGCCGATGCGCGGGATCACTGCATCGAACCCTTCCAGTGGCTTGCCACGATAGTGGATCTGCGGCTTGTGGCTGGCAATGTTCATATAGGCGCGCAGGGTATCGATCACCACCATTTCATGGCCACGTTCGGTGCCGGCTTCAACCAGGCGACGAGTGGAATACAGACGCGGGTTACGCGACAGCACAGCGATCTTCATGCAACACCTGTGGCAGAGGTAGTGGACACCGGGAACACCGGCTTGTCTTGAACGTATTTGATGCCCGGATTGACCACCAACTGGCCGTCGATCAAGGCTTTGGAACCCAATAGGAGGCGATAGCGCATGGATTTGCGGCAGGCCAGCGTGAACTCGACCCGCCAGATCCGATCACCCAATGCCAGCGTGGTGCTGATCACGTAGCGGACCTGGGCGTGGCCATTGGAGCTTTTTATCGTTTTACGTGCCACCAGCGGGGCTTCGCAGCGACGATGGCGCAACTGCACCACCGTGCCCAGGTGCGCGGTGAAACGCACCCATTTTTCACCGTCGCGCTCGAACGGCTCGATGTCGGTGGCGTGCAGGCTGGAGGTGCTGGCACCGGTGTCGATTTTTGCCCGTAGGCCCGCGACTCCCAGATCCGGGAGCGCCACCCACTCGCGCAGACCGACAACGGTCAAATGGTCAAAAGTCTTCAATAAAAACAACCTGCGATCAGTACATCGGATCGTTGAACCCGCGAATCGCGGTATTCACGCAGAATAATCACAAAATGGCGACAGTTATCTACTCACCTGTTTCCGCGCGTAACTTTCCACACGGCTCGGGCCGGTGAAGCCGGCTTGGCGGGCATTCTATCTGTCGTGCCGGATTCGTGTGTCCGACAAAAACGGTAGTACAGTTCTGATTATTGGCAGAAAGAGGAATTGCAGTGGCACAAAAACAGGAAGAGGACGACAAGGTCCGTCTCGATAAGTGGTTGTGGGCAGCGCGATTCTATAAGACGCGGGCCCTCGCCAAGGCCGCCATCGAAAGCGGCAAGGTCCATCATCGGGGCGAACGCTGCAAACCGGGCAAGGAGCCGCGCATCGGCGACGAATTTGTCATTCGCACCGGGTTCGATGAAAAAACCGTGGTTGTCGAAGCCCTTTCGATCGTGCGCCGCGGCGCGCCTGAAGCGCAGGCGCTGTATCGCGAAACCGCAGCCAGCATCGCCAAGCGCGAAACCGCAGCGGCCCAACGCAAGGCCGGCGCCCTGGGT